>CP021371.1:4300000-4600000 GCA_002600635.1 Rhizobium sp. ACO-34A
TTACGGTTCCGATGTCGAATCCGAAGTCAGCCTCAAGACCGTCCCCTTCCCCACCGGCGCAAGTAGCCATCCCTTCGCCGGCGGGATGTCCTTCGATGAAGTGGAGGAGAATGTCCGTTCGAACGGCTCGGTACTGACGGATGGATCGAGCCAGGTGGCCGCACTCTATTACATCGACCCGCGCCGCTTCGACACCGAAGACGACGATGCCATGGATATTGCTTCCGGCCTGACCGCGCGCGTCGTCGAACAGAACATGACAGTCGCAGCACCCGAACTGCTGACGCCGGATACCCCGGAATATGCCGACGACGTCCTTCCGGTCCGCCGCCCTCAGGGTATCGACGCGGTGATGATCGCCGCAGGCTATCCCAAACCGAAGGCCGAGGATGTCGCCCGGGTGCTCGAGCCGCATGCCGGCTCGAAGGATCTCAATGAAGGCGACGTGCTGCGCATCGGCGTCATTCAGCGCGGCGAGGAAGTTCGCATTGTACGAATAAGCCTCTACCGGAAGGGCAACCATGTCGTGACGCTTGCCGTCAACGATGCCGGGCGGCTCGTCCAGGGTGAAGAACCGCCGAGACTCGATGCAGTCGCGACCGCATTCAATGAACAGGCACCGGCCGCGCTCACCGGTCGCGACCTGCCCCGCGCCTATGACGGAATTTATCGCGCCGCTCTTTCCTACGGCATGAGCCGTGAGATGACGTCTCTGGTGATCCGCCTGCTGGCGGCGAACGTCGATTTTCAGGCACAATTGAAACCGACCGATACGATGGAGGCCTGCTTCTCCGTGCAGGATGACACCGGCCGCGCCACGGACGAAAGCGAGCTTCTTTACGTCCGCGCCCGTTTCGGCGACACGGTCACGTCCTTCTACCGCTTCCAGAGCCCCGAGGATAATTCGGTCGACTACTATGACGAGACCGGCAAGAGCGTCCGTCAGTTCCTGCTACGTAACCCGGTTCCGAACGGTCGCCTGACCTCCGGTTTTGGCATGCGTCAGCATCCGATCCTCGGCTATTCGCGCATGCATACCGGCACCGACTGGGCCGCCCCGCGCGGCACCCCGATCATTGCCTCGGGCAATGGCGTGGTCGAAAAGGCCGGATGGGCATCGGGCTACGGAAATCAGACGATCATTCGCCACGCCAACGGCTATGAGTCCTCCTACAACCACCAGAGCGCCATCGCCAAGGGCGTGACTCCAGGCACGAAGGTTACCCAGGGTCAGGTTATCGGCTGGGTCGGCTCGACCGGATCGTCTACCGGTGCCCACCTGCATTACGAATTGATCGTCAATGGAACCAAGGTGGATGCAATGAAAGTTCGCCTGCCGGGTGGCAAGTCTCTGGAAGGCGATGCGCTTGCCCGCTTCCAGGATGAGCGCAAACGCATCGACGCGCTTCTGGTCCAGGGCGGCAAGCCTGCCGAAGTCGCGAGCAACTAATCTTTTCTCCTGCGAAATTTCGGCTTGGGGGCGGGTTACCGCCGGCCACCAGAGCAGTTCCAGCAAAAGTGTGAAGCGGTTTTGCACTCGGAACTGTGTGAGCATAAAGGGTTGGAGCATTTGAAGCGCCCTGGTTTTCGCCGGAAATGCCCTGGCCCCGCCCCAAATCGACGAACAAACGAAGATGGCGGCCGCAAGGGCCGCCATCCGTATCCCACATTTCTACGCGGGTAGCTTTACGCTGCCTCGCTGACTTTCCGTGCCATCGAGAACAGCAAACGATCCGAACCGGCGCTGACCTTGACGGCGGAACCATCGGCAATCGAGCCGGAAAGGATCTGCTCGGCCATCGGATCCTGAACGAACTTCTGGATCACGCGCTTCAGCGGACGTGCGCCATAGATCGGATCATAGCCCTTGTCCGCCAGCCACTCGCGAGCATCCGGCTGCAGGTCGATGGTAATCTTCCGTTCTGCCAGAAGCGCGGTCAGGCGCTTCATCTGGATATCGACGATAGCGCCCATTTCGTTGCGGCGCAGCCGGTGGAACAGGATGATTTCATCGACACGGTTCAGGAATTCAGGACGGAACGAAGCCTTCACCACATCCATCACCTGATCGCGAACCGCTTCGCTGTCCTGATCGTCCCGAAGACCGGTCAGATATTCGGCGCCAAGGTTCGAGGTCATGATGATGATCGTGTTCTTGAAGTCCACGGTGCGGCCCTGACCGTCGGTCAGGCGTCCGTCATCGAGCACCTGCAGGAGCACGTTGAAGACATCCGGATGGGCCTTCTCGATCTCGTCGAACAGCACGACCTGATACGGCTTGCGGCGAACCGATTCCGTCAGCGCCCCGCCTTCCTCGTAACCGACATAGCCGGGAGGTGCACCGATCAGACGGGCCACGGAGTGCTTCTCCATGTATTCCGACATGTCGATGCGAACCATCGCGGTCTCGTCGTCGAACAGGAAGCGCGCCAGCGACTTGGTCAGCTCGGTCTTGCCCACGCCCGTGGGGCCGAGGAAGATGAACGAACCGATCGGCCGGTTCGGGTCCTGCAGACCGGCGCGCGAACGGCGAACCGCCCTCGAAACCGCCTGCACGGCATCGCCCTGGCCGACAACCGACTTCGCCAGTTCATCTTCCATCCTGAGCAGCTTGTCGCGCTCGCCTTCCAGCATCTTGTCGACCGGAATACCGGTCCAGCGCGATACGACATGCGCGATGCCATCGGGGGTCACGACTTCCTGAACCATGGAGGAAGCGTTGCTGTCGCTTGCTTCCGCTTCAGCCAGTTCCTTTTCGAGCTTCGGGATCTCGCCATAGGCAAGCTCGCCGGCGCGCTGGAACTCGCCCTTGCGCTGGGCAATCGCCAGTTCGTTGCGTGCATCATCGAGCTGCTTCTTGAGATCCGCGGCAAGACCAAGCTTCTGCTTCTCCGACTGCCAGCGGGCCGTCAGAGCATCAGCCTCCTCTTCCAGCGAAGCAAGTTCGGTTTCCAGCCGCTTCAGCCGGTCGGCGGATGCAGTATCGGTTTCCTTCTTCAGCGCCTCGCGCTCGATCTTGAGCTGGATGATGCGGCGGTCGAGTTCATCAAGTTCTTCCGGCTTGGAATCGACCTGCATCCTGAGCCGCGATGCCGCCTCGTCCATCAGGTCGATGGCCTTGTCGGGCAGGAAACGGTCGGTGATGTAGCGGTTCGACAGGGTCGCAGCCGCCACGATCGCAGAGTCGGAAATCCGCACCTTGTGGTGCTGCTCGTATTTTTCCTTCAGGCCGCGCAGGATCGAAATCGTGTCCTCGACCGTCGGCTCTTCGACCATGACCGGCTGAAAACGGCGGGCCAGAGCCGGGTCCTTCTCGACATGCTTGCGGTATTCGTCGAGCGTGGTCGCACCGACGCAATGCAGTTCGCCGCGGGCGAGAGCCGGCTTCAGCAGGTTGGAAGCGTCCATGGCGCCGTCGGATTTGCCCGCACCCACGAGCGTGTGCATCTCGTCGATGAACAGAATGACATTGCCGTTCTCGGCCTGGACCTCGTTCAGAACGGCTTTCAGCCGCTCCTCGAATTCACCGCGATACTTCGCGCCAGCGATCAGCGCGCCCATGTCGAGCGCCATAAGCTGCTTGTCCTTCAGGCTTTCCGGCACGTCGCCATTGACGATGCGCAGGGCCAGCCCCTCGGCGATGGCCGTCTTGCCGACGCCCGGCTCACCGATCAGCACAGGATTGTTCTTGGTGCGGCGCGACAGAACCTGGATCGTGCGGCGGATTTCGTCGTCGCGGCCAATCACCGGATCGAGCTTGCCCTCGCGGGCTTCCGCGGTCAGGTCGCGGGCATATTTCTTCAGCGCGTCGAAACCCTGTTCGGCGTTCGCGTTATCGGCGGTACGGCCCTTGCGGACTTCATTGATGACCTGATTGAGCGACTGCGCGGTAACGCCAGCCTTCTTCAGCGTTGCGGACGTCGAAGCCGAAGTTTCGATCGCCAGCGCCAGAAGCAGCCGTTCGACGGTGACGAAGCTGTCGCCGGCCTTCTTGGCAGCGTCTTCAGCCGTCGAGAAAACCTTGGCCAGCGGCTGCGACAGGTAAACCTGACCATTGCCCCCGGAAACCTTCGGCAATTTGGAAAGTGCCGCGTCATTGGCGATGCGCGCTTCCTTGGGGTCGCCGCCAGCACGGGCAATCAGCGACGACGCCATGCCCTGATCGTCATCGAGCAGAACCTTCAGGACATGCTCGGGCGTGAATTGCTGGTGGCCCTCGGAAAGCGCATTGGTCTGCGCCGATTGCAGGAAGCCGCGAACGCGCTCGGAATATTTTTCGATGTTCATAAGCCAGTCTCCGTTTTCCGTCCTGCCCGGACCGGCACAGGACGGCGATTGAGGATGGCCCCCTATAAGGCGGGCCGTGGGACGATAAATGATCCCTTCCAGCGAGATATGGTAAGCGGTTTTTGCCGTTTAAAGAGGCGCTTAAACGAAAAAACTCCGGTCGGAGACCGGAGTTTGGCATTCGTCAGGATTCCCGGATCGGATCCCTGCTTCGGGACCCCAAAGCCGTTATTCCGAAGCAGCGTCTGCCAGCGCGGGCGCGGCCTCTGCAGCGGCGCCATCCGCACCTTCGGCGGCTTCGCCGGCGGCATTGGCGCGGCGCGGCTGGCGGCGCGGGCGGTTGGAAGCGCTGCGGCGGCGCGGCTGGCGCTCCGCGGTACCTTCCGCCTCGCTCTCCTCGGCGGCGGCAGCCACTTCGGCCGGGATTTCCTCGATCACCGGCTGCGGGCCGGTACCGGCGATTTCAACCGGCCGCTGCTGTTGTTGCGGCTGAGGCTGGTGCTGCGGCTGGGAAACGGCAACCGGCTCGTCCATGCCGTCGATGTCATCGCCGAAATCGTTGCGATCGTCCCGGTCATCGCGCTGGAAACGTTCCTGCATCTGCGCCTGCGCGGCGGCGATGATGCGGTTGTAGTGTTCCGCGTGCTGCAGGTAATTCTCGGCCATGACCCGGTCGCCGGCGCTCTGGGCGTCGCGTGCGAGAGCGGAATACTTTTCGGCGATATGCTGGGCCGTACCGCGAATCTTCACGTCGGGACCCGAGCTGTCGTAGGTCCGTGTCAGAGGGTTGGCACCCTTGCGGTTGAAGTTGTTTCCTCCGCCACCGCCGCCACCGCCGCCGTTGTTACGCCCCCGACCACGCTTGTTCTGCTGTCCTGGCCTCATCGATAATTCACCTGAATTCTTCTGTTGTGCTGATAAAAGGCAGCGCTTCTGGTTCTGGTTGGACCGGACCAAGGCTGCGCCTGCCGCGGGCATACTGCGCCACCGCTTCTTTGCCGTTGGTGAAAGTCAAGTTTACTGAGTTACGCACCGGGATTGCTCGCCCCGCGAAGCTCTGTGACGAGCGGAAATCGAAGCAGACCCCAGACCCGAACGAATCTTCGTTCATTCCCCGCTGCCCGTTGCGTGCCCGCAAGCTATTACGCTTCATTGCGAAAACCAAGCCTTTTCTTTCAAAAGGCAAAATATCCTTAGCATGCGCAGCAAATTTGTTACGTCCGCCTTGGATGAAACAACAGAACCCGGTCGTTGCCGCCATAGTCCTGTCGCGCGTCGAGCAAGGAAAATCCTTTGGCCTCAAATATTTGGATGACCGGCTGCTTCTGATCGTAACCGATTTCCAATCCCACGACGCCCCCCTCCGCCAGATGCGAGGCCGCGTTCTCCGCGATCGCGCGATAGGCGAAAAGACCATCCTGGCCGCCGTCAAGCGCCCGTGCAGGATCGAAATCCCTGACTTCGGGCTCAAGCGCTTCGACCACTTTTGTGGGTATATAAGGCGGATTTGACACGATGATATCGAAGTATCGTTCTTCGATCTTCTCGAACCAGACGCTTTCCCGCGCCTCAAATCTCTCGCCGACTTCATTTAGATATGCATTGTTTGCGGCGATTGTAAGGGCGCCGGCGGAAATATCCGTCCCGATTGCGCGAGCAGTCCCGCATTCCTTCAGAAGGGCCAGCGCAATTGCGCCGCTTCCCGTGCCGATATCGAGTATCCGCGCCTCACCCTTTTTCGCGGCAATGCGTTCGAGATGCGGCAGGATGGCATCGACAAGTATCTCCGTGTCGGGACGCGGCTCGAGCGTGTCAGGCGAAAGCTTGAGGGTCAGCCCATAAAAATCCCGTTCGCCAAGAATGCGATGCACAGGCTCGCGTGCTGCACGCCTGTCGATTGCGGAGCGGACAAGGACGGCCTGCCCGGCATCCACCGGCTGGTTTGCTCCCAGAACGACGACGGTCGCCGAAAGCCTCAGCAATCCGCTGACCAGCACCCGCGCGTCCGTCGCCGGATCGGCGAGGCCTGCTGCGGCAAAACGCCGCCGCGCTTCGGCAATCAGGCTGCCGACGGTATCAGGGCTGGCCTTTCCTGCTTCCTCGCTCACGACACTTCGCCAAGCTGGGCAAGCTGCCCCGCCTGATAGTCGGCGATCAGCGCATCGACCATCTCGTCGATTTCGCCCACCATCATGCGGTCAAGCTTGTAGAGGGTCAGGTTGATACGGTGATCCGTCACCCGCCCCTGCGGGAAATTATAGGTGCGGATGCGTTCGGACCGGTCACCGGAACCAACCTGGCTTTTGCGGTCGGCCGACCGTTCGCTATCCGCCTTCTGCCGTTCCATGTCGTAGAGCCGCGAGCGCAGGACCTGCATCGCCTTGGCGCGGTTCTGATGCTGCGACTTTTCCGAGGAGGTCACGACCAGCCCCGTCGGCAGGTGTGTAACGCGAACAGCGGAGTCGGTCGTATTGACATGCTGGCCGCCGGCACCCGACGCGCGCATCGTATCGATGCGGATATCTTCAGGCCGGATCTCGATGTCGATTTCCTCCGCCTCAGGCAGCACGGCAACGGTCGCGGCAGAGGTGTGAATACGCCCGCTCGCTTCTGTCTCGGGAACGCGCTGTACCCGGTGCACGCCGGATTCGAACTTCAGCTTGGAGAACACGCCACGCCCGGTGATCGTCGCGATGATTTCCTTGTAACCGCCGGCCTCCCCCTCGCTTGAGGACAGCACTTCGACCTTCCAGCCCTTCGAACTGGCAAAGCGTTCGTACATCCGGAAAAGATCGCCGGCGAAAAGAGCCGCTTCCGAACCACCCGTGCCGGCACGGATTTCGAGGATGGCGCTCTTCTCGTCAGCTGCATCCTTGGGCAGAAGCAGGATCTGAATATCCTTCTCCAGCGCTTCGATGCGTTCCTCGACCTCCGGCAGTTCCATTTCGGCGAGATCGCGCATGTCGCGATCGGTGCCCTTGTCCGCCAGCATCGCCTTCAGGCCCGCGACCTCGGCAAGCGCGCCTTCATAATCACGGATCTTGCGGACGACGGGCTGCAGCTCGGCATATTCAGAAGCGAGCTTCACATAGACATCGGCCGCCGGCCCTGCGGACATGCGCGCCTCTATCTCGCCGAAACGGCGTTCGAGTTCGCGCATTTTCTCGACAGGAAGCTTCGCCACCCTTCGTCACTCCACATTCATAAGGTCAGAGAGGAATATTGTTATCCGCTGCGAATTTGACGAGCAGGTCGCGCAGCGGCAGTTGCGAGTGATGGTCGTCCAGCGCCGGCTCCAGCAATCCCGACAGCTTTGCGACATCGAGCCCCAGCAGCATCGCCTTGATCGGTCCGATCGCCGTCGGCGACATCGAGATCGACCGGAAGCCGAGCCCGAGCAGGGCCATGGCCGAAATCGGCTTGCCAGCCATCTCGCCGCAGAGCGTCACCGGCGTCTGATAGCGCTCGCCTGCCCGAACGATATCCCTGAGGATCCTCAGGAACGGCCGCCCGAGCACGTCGAAACGATCGGATACCCGCGCATTGCCGCGGTCGACCGCCATCGAGAACTGGAACAGGTCGTTCGATCCGACGGACACGAAATCGACTTCCTCCATCAACTCGTCAAGCTGCCAGAGTAGGGCCGGAACTTCGAGCATCGCGCCGAACTGCAGCTTTTTCGGCAGCAGGTGGCCGAACTTCGAGAGGTGCTGCACCTCTTTCTGCATCAGCTCGCGCACGGCCCGGATTTCCGCCACCTCCGTCACCATCGGCAGCATCATCTTGAGCTCGGCCCCCGCCGCCGCCTTGAGCAGCGCCCGCAACTGCGTGCGCAGAAGGCCGGGCCGGTCGAGCGACAGGCGGATCGCCCGCCAGCCGAGCGCCGGATTTTCTTCCTCATGACCGCGGAAATAGGAAACCACCTTGTCGCCGCCGATATCGAGCGTGCGGAAGGTGACCGGCCGTCCGGCCGCCTGTTTCAGGACGCTGCGGTAGAAGCTCTCCTGCTCCTCCCCCTTCGGCATGGTGGAGGCGATCATGAACTGCAGTTCGGTCCGAAAAAGGCCGATACCTTCCGCGCCGGAATCGGCAAGCTGCGGCAGGTCGACCAGAAGGCCGGCATTCATCTGCAGCGTGATGCGCTTTCCGTCCCGGGTGACCGGTTCAATATCCCGCAAGGCGCGGAACTGTTCCTGCCGTCGGGCGCGCAGCTTGACCTTTTCCTCATAGGCCTTCTGCAAGTCGGCCATGGGGCGGACATGCACCTTGCCGTCGTCTCCGTCGATGATGACGGGATCGCCGTTTTCGGCGAGCGCCACGGCCCCAGCCGACTGACCGACCACGGCAATGCCCATGGCGCGGGCGACGATGACAACGTGGCTGGTCACCGCACCTTCTTCGAGCACCAGTCCGCGCAGGTTTGCGCGCGGGTAATCGAGAAGTTCCGCTGCACCCATCGCGCGTGCGAAGATGATCGCATCCGCCGGGAACCCGTCCGCAACGGTGCGGGGAGAAAAGCCGGTCAGCTGGCGCAGGAGCCGGTTCGCCAGATCGTCGAAATCGTGCATGCGCTCGCGCAGATAGGGATCCGTCAGGCGGATCATCCGCGCCTTGGTGTCGCTCTGCACCTTCTCGACAGCCGCCTCGGCCGTCAGGCCGTTATGGATAGCCTCTTCCATGCGGCGTACCCAACCCTGGTCATGGGCGAACATGCGGTAGGTTTCGAGCACCTCGCGATGCTCGCCTTCCATCGAAACCTCCCGGCGGGACAGCATGTCGTCGATGGAAAGCCTGAGCGAGCCGATGGCATCGGCGAGACGGCGGATTTCCTTCTCGCTGTCCTCGTTGAGGAGATTGGTAACGACGATGCGCGGCTCATGCAGCACGACGTGACCGAGGCCGATGCCTTCGGAATAGCTGTCTCCATCGATCGTGACGGCGCGCGTCAGATCGAGTTCGAGCCCCGGGCGGGTGATCTTCTTCAGTTCGCCGGTCGCGATCATCTCGGCCAGCACCATGGCGGTGGTTTCGAGCGCTTCAAGCTCGTCCTCCCGATAGTTGCGCTGCGCCTTGTTCTGAACGACGAGAACGCCCAAACTGCGGCCGGCGCGCAGAATCGGCACGCCGAGGAAGGAATGATAGATTTCCTCGCCCGTCTCCGGCAGATAGCGGAATGCGGGATGCGCCTGGGCATCGGACAGATTGAGAGGTTGCGCCGAAGCGGCGATCGTACCGACGAGACCCTGCCCCATCTTGAGCTGGGCAAGGTGCACGGCCTGCTTGTTGAGACCCTCGGTGGCGTAAAGTTCGAGAACCCCGTCCGCTCTGAGCACGTAGACGGAACACACTTCCGCAACCATATTGCTCGCGATCTGGCGAACGATCTGGTCAAGCCGCTCCTGCGGCTCCAGCGGTTCCGCCATAAGTTCGCGCAACCGCTTGAGGAGGACGCGTGGACCCGCGGAAAGGTCTCTCATCGCCGGCATGCTCCCGAATACATCGTTGGTCGGGCGGTCTCGCCGCCCGCGGGGTCAGACCGGCGAGGATGGCGATTCCGCTTTATGGAATCAATTCTTATCGAGGCCGTAGCAGGAATGCAAAGTCCGAACTGCGAGTTCGGCATAAGGACCGTCGATCAGGATCGAAATCTTGATTTCGGAGGTGGTGATGGCCTTGATGTTGATTCCCTTTTCGGCGAGCGACCGGAAAGCGGTGGCAGCAACACCGGCATGGCTGCGCATGCCGATGCCGATGACCGAAACCTTGACCAGTCCCTTTTCGCTCTGGGCAACGTCGAAACCGATCTTCTCCTTGTTTTCGGAGAGCACGGCAAGCGCCTTGTCCACATCGCCGGAAGGCACGGTGAAGGTCATGTCGGTCTTCGAACCATCTTCGGAGATGTTCTGGACGATCATGTCGACATTGATGTGCGCCTCGGCCAGCGGGCCGAAGATGGCAGCGGAAACGCCCGGACGGTCGGCGAGCCGACGCAGCGAGATCTGCGCTTCATCCTTGGCGTAGGCAATACCGGTGACGACTTCCTGTTCCACGATCTCATCCTCATCGCAAATCAATGTGCCGGGCGGGTTCAAAAGATCGCCCATGCCCGGCGCATCGGGATCTTCGAAGCTCGAGCGCACGAAAGTGCGCACCTTGTGGACCATGGCGAGCTCGACCGAGCGCACCTGCAGCACCTTTGCGCCGAGCGAGGCCATTTCGAGCATTTCCTCGAAAGCAACCTTCTTCAGGCGGCGAGCCTTCGGCTCGATGCGGGGGTCCGTGGTATAGACGCCATCGACGTCGGTATAGATGTCGCAGCGATCGGCCTTGACGGCTGCGGCAATCGCCACCGCCGAGGTGTCGGAGCCGCCGCGACCAAGCGTCGCGATGCGGTTGTCCGGGCCGATGCCCTGGAAACCGGCGACGACCGCCACCTGACCTTCGCCCATGCGGCGAATGATGTCGGAACCGTCGATTTCCTGAATGCGCGCCGCGCCATGGGCGTTATCGGTCTTGATCGCGATCTGCCAGCCCTGCCAGGAGCGGGCGTTCACCCCGATCGACTGCAGCGCGATGGCCAGCAGGCCCGAGGTCACCTGCTCGCCGGAGGCGACGATGGCGTCATATTCGCGAGCGTCATAAAACGGTGATGCGGCACCGGCAACTTTCGGCATGTTCTGCACCCAGTCGACGAGCTCGTTGGTCTTGCCGGACATGGCCGAGACGACAACCGCCACCTCGTGGCCGGCATCGACCTCGCGTTTGACATGTCGGGCAACGTTATAGATGCGTTCGAGATTGGCGACGGAGGTCCCGCCGAATTTCATCACGATGCGTGCCATTGCCTTGACCGTATGCCCTTGCCATGCGCCGGAAGCCCGGCAAAAAATGTTGCGCCCCGAAAGGCTCGTTGGTGCGGCGCTTTTAGCGAATAAGCGAAGCGGGTGCAACGCCCGTTTCGAGCCGGACGGTACGCTTGTGCAGCTCCTGTCTCGAAAGGCGAAACCGGGTTCGACAGCCGCCATAATTTGGCGCAATTTGCGGTGACAAGCATTCGGCCCGCGGGCTCGCAACCGGATGGAAGTGGTGGGAGCCGGTTTTGCAGGACGTAACCGCTCACCGACCGGAACGAGGATCATGAGTTCACGTGCAGTAGACGACGGGACAACCTTCACGCCCGGGGAACCCGAAGAGGCGCTCGACCGGCGCTACGGTCGGCTGGCCCGCTACGCCAAACCGCTGATGGCCCTGCTGACGGTCTTCGTCTTCGCGCTGGTGGGTTTTGCCATATACCGGCTGACCGAGGAGGTGAGCTATGACGATGTCGTCCGCGGCCTTGCTGGCACGAGCCCGGGATCGATCCTTCTCGCCATATTCTTCACTGTCCTGAGCTTTGCGACTCTCTGCCTCTACGACTGGAACGCGCTTTCCTTCATCGGCAGGAAGCGGCCTCTCGGAGAAGTGGCGCTGACAGCTTTCAGCGCCTATGCCGTCGGCAATGTCGCAGGCTTCGGCGCCCTCTCGGGAGGCGCGATCCGTTACCGGGCCTATGCCCGCGCCGGCCTCGCTCCGGACGAGATCGCCCGTGTCATCGCTTTCGTGACGATTTCCTTCTCGCTTGGCCTGACGGTGATTACAGCGCTCGCGCTGATCCCGATGTCACCGGAAATCGCGCCGCTCGTCGGCCTTGATCCCGTCTGGCTGCAGACGGTTGCCATCCTCATCCTCGCGGGCCTTGGCCTCGCCTTCATCATCGCCCGCGTAAGCCGCAACACCACCCTTGGTTCCATCTTCCGTTTCGTCGATACGCGCACGCTCTCGCGTCAGTTCCTCGTTACCGTCCTCGACATCGCTTTTTCAGCTTCGGTCGTCTATGCGCTGTTGCCGGCCGGTGCCGCCATCTCCTGGCCGGCCTTCTTCGCCATTTATGCGGTCGCCATCGGGCTCGGCATCGTCAGTCATGTGCCCGCAGGCATCGGCGTGTTCGAAACGGTCATGGTGGCAGCCCTCGGCGGCCAGGTCGGCACCGACCAGATCCTTGCCGCACTCATTGCCTACCGGCTCATCTATTATGTCCTGCCGCTGCTGATCGCCATCGTTCTGGTCACCGTCACGGAACTGCGCCATATCGCCGACAGGAAGCTTCCCGCGGGCATGGTGCGGACTGGTGCCCGCCTCGCCCCCCTGCTGCTGGCAACACTGACCTTCATTCTCGGCGCCATGCTGATCGTATCGAGCGTCACGCCGGCGCCGAGCGACAACCTCGAATTCCTCTCCGGCTTTCTGCCGCTTCCGATCGTCGAAGGAGCCCATTTTCTGGCAAGCCTCACCGGCCTCCTGCTCATCATTACGGCGCGCGGTCTGTCCCAGCGGCTCGATGGCGCATGGTGGGCAACGTTCATCGCGGCGAGCGCCGCCCTCGTGCTTTCCCTGCTGAAGTCAGTCGCCGTCATCGAAGCATCGATGCTGGGCGTCCTGCTCTTCGGCCTTTTCGTCAGCCGCCGTCTGTTCGTGAGGCCTGCCTCCCTCTTTCGTCAGGCGCTGACGTCTTCCTGGCTGCTTGCCATTGCGGTCCTCTGCATCGGCGCCGTGGTCGTCATGCTGTTCGTCTATCGCGACATCGAATACAGCCATGACCTCTGGTGGCAGTTCGAATTCGAAGCGGACGCCCCCCGCTCGCTGCGCGCCATGCTGGCTCTCACAATCCTTTCATCCACGCTCGCGCTTTTCGGTCTGCTACGGCCAGCCTCCCTGCCGGTTGCACCATCGGACCCGGATGCCGTTGCCAAGGCCGTCACGATCGTCGCCACGCAGGATGTCGCGGACGCCAATCTGGTGCGCACCGGCGACAAGGCAGTGATGTTCTCGCCCGACGGTGACGCCTTCATCATGTATGGCAAGCAGGGACGCTCCTTCATCGCCTTTCTCGATCCCGTCGGACCCCGCAAGGCCCGCGCGGAACTCGTCTGGCAATTCGTGGAGACAGCGCGCGCCGCCGGCTGCCGCGCCGTTTTCTATCAGGCCTCCCCCGCCCTTCTCCCCGCCATCGCCGATGCCGGCATGCAGGCCTTCAAGCTCGGCGAGAGCGCGCTCGTCGACCTCGAACGTTTCGACCTCAAGGGCGGACGCTGGGCGACACTGCGCCAGACGGCAACCCGCGCCGAACGCGACGGCCTGAGCTTCGAGATCGTTCCGGTCGAACAGGTACCCGATATTCTGGAAGATCTGCGTGCCGTATCCGACGCCTGGCTGGACGAACACAACGCCAAGGAAAAGGGCTTCTCGCTCGGGACTTTCACCGACGAGTACATGCTGATGCAGCCGGTCGCCCTATTGCGTTTCGAAGGACGGATCGTGGCCTTTGCCAACATTCTGCTGACCGACACCAGGGAAGAAGCATCCATCGACCTCATGCGCTTCGCTCCCGATGCACCCAAGGGCGCGATGGACCTGCTTTTCGTTAAGCTGCTCACCGAGTTGAGGAACGAGGGTTACAAGCATTTCAATCTCGGCATGGCGCCGCTGGCCGGCCTCTCACGCCGCGAGGTGGCGCCCGCCTGGGACCGTATCGCCAACACGTTCTTCGAACACGGCGAACGCTACTACAATTTCAAGGGCCTGCGTGCCTTCAAGTCGAAGTTCCATCCCGAGTGGCAACCGCGCTATCTTGCGGTATCCGGCGGCCTCAACCCGATCATCGCACTACTCGATGCAACTCTCCTGATCGGCGGCGGATTGAAAGGCGTAGTGAAAAGATGAAGACGATGCTGATGAAGACCGCCGCTGCGCTTTCCCTTGCGGTAACCCTTTCTGCCCCGGCTTTCGCCGACGACACAAAGTTCGATACCGGCATGATCCCCACGCCGCTGATCCTGATGCCGGATAGTGCGCCGCAGGCGGTCATCTTCCTGCTGTCCGACGCTTCGGGCTGGCAGGACAAGGACCAGAAGGAAGCCGAACGCCTGAACGGCAATGGCGCGATCGTCATCGGCATCGATACGCCGAAATATCTCGTCTCGCTCGCCAAGGATACCGACGACTGTATCTACATGGTCTCCGACATCGAGTCGCTTAGCCATCAGGTCCAGCGCAAGGCAGGCAACGCCTCGGTTCTTCAGCCGATCGTGGCCGGAAGCGGGCTCGGCGGCACCATGGCCCTGGCGATCCTCGCCCAGACACCGCAGGCGACTATCGGCCAGACGCTCGCCGTCGACCCTGAAGCGGGCATTCCCCTTCAGAAGGAGCTCTGCACGCCAGCCGAAAAGACGGTACAGGGCAACCATACGATCTACGGCCTGACGGACGGCGACCTGCCGGATCCGGCAACGGTGGTGCTGACCCCGGCCGCTCCCCCAGACGGACGTGACCATGTGACCGCCCTGGTCAGCAAGCACTCCGACATAGATGTACGGGACGGCAAGGATGACGCCGCCAGCACGCTCGCCGCAACCCTGGACGAACTGGTGGCTGCCGAAAGCCAGACCGAATCCCCGCTCGGCCTGCCGCTCTCGATCCTCGATGCCACTCCGGCCAAAGATACGATGGCGATCATCTATTCCGGCGATGGCGGCTGGCGCGATATCGATCGAGAACTTGCCGGTTTCCTGCAGAAGGACGGCATTCCCGTCGTCGGCGTCGATTCGCTTCGCTATTTCTGGTCTGCAAGGACCGCGACGGAAACATCGGCCGATCTCGAGCGCATCATCCACGCCTACAAGAAGCGCTGGAACGTGCACCACGTCCTGCTGATCGGCTATTCCTTCGGCGCCGACATCCTGCCGGCCAGTTACAACGGACTGACCGACAAGGCGAAAGGCAGCATCGTGCAGATGAGCCTGCTCGGCCTTTCCCACGAGATCGACTGGGAGATTTCCGTCTCCGGCTGGCTTGGAACCGGCAGCGGCTCTGGCGCCGGCGATCCGGTCGATGACATCAGGAAGATCGATCCGAAGATCGTCCAGTGCCTCTATGGCGCAGACGACGATGAGGATGCCTGCCCTGCCCTCAAGGGAAGCGCAGTCGAGATCGCCCAACTGGAGGGCGGCCATCATTTCGACGGCGACTACGAAGCCCTGGCGAAGCTGGTGGTCGATGGACTGACCAGACGCCTCGGCAACTGAGAACAAAATTCAACTGAAGACACAAAAATGGCGACCCGAAGGCCGCCATCTGCATGATTTTGCGATCAGAATTATCAATCGTTGCCTTCGCGTCCGCATTCCGGCGAACCCGGAATGACGCATGTGCGACGGCCGATCCCACCATTTTCACGCGGCGGACGGGCCTGTTCGCCGCGAGGAGGACGGGGCTGCTCGGCCCGGGGCGGACGAGGCTGCTCGGCCTGTGGAGGACGGGGCTGTTCACCGCGTGGCGGACGGTTCCTGTCGTTGTTATCCCGGCGCGGTGGCGGACGGTTGCCCCAGTCGTTGTTGTTGTCATTCCAGTCGCGACGCGGCGGCGGACGATCCCAGCCACCATTGTTGTCCGGTTCGTAACGCGGCGGACGCGGCCGATAATCGTCACCACGCCAACGATCACGGTCACGATAGAAATCGCGGCTGCGGTAATGACGATCCCAGTAATTGTCGATCGAGAAGGTGACCGACGGAATGCCGAGCGGACGGTAATATTCGGGACCGACATAAACACGGCGCTGGGAGTAGAGCGCCTGCAGATAGGTGCCCGATACCCAACCCCGGTAGCCGGCGTAGGAAACGTCGCACCAGTTGGCAGACTGCATGCAGCCTTGGATTTCGACACGTGCGCCATACGGAATGACGATGACGGCCGGGTAGCGCGTGCTGGGGCCGGACCGCATGTTCACATTCGCGGTGGAAAAGGCGGGTGCCGCCTCCGCGACTGCCGGGATGACGATTGCCGCCAGCAGTCCCGCCGCCAGAATTGACAGTTTTTTCATTCAGGTGACTCCTCGGGTCCCCTTTTCGGGGCTTTTATTTCCTGACGCATCAATGCTCGGACAGTCCACCATGTTCCGCCTTTTCGGCGGCATTGCGGCAAAATGCTCGTGCTTTCAGCCAGCTGCAACTTATGCGACACCGGCGCCCTTGGGCCGAACCGAATGTCACGGTTCTGATCTATAAAATCCCGCATGAATGAATCTTGAACGACTTCCCATGGCGTTCGCCTTTCCGGCAGATGAGTTCACGGCCCTTGACTTTGGCACCCGATCGTCCGACTTGAACTGCCAGAAGCCTGAGGGAGATCCGGTTCATGAACGCTGAGGCCCGCACCACCATCGACCAGTCGGAAGTCGACCGCTTTTCCGCCATGGCGGCGGAATGGTGGGATCCAACCGGCAAGTTCAAGCCGCTGCACAAGATCAATCCCGTGCGCCTCGCCTATATCCGTGACCAGGTGGCCGCCCATTTCGGCCGCGACCCGAAAGCGCACCGGCCGCTGGAAGGCCTCCGCATCCTCGATATCGGTTGCGGTGGCGGCCTTCTTTCGGAGCCCGTCGCCCGCATGGGCGGTGATGTGCTCGGTGCCGACGCCTCTGAAAAGAACATCAAGATCGCCATGACCCATGCCGGCCAGACAGGCGTCACCGTCGATTACCGGGCAGTGACCGCTGAATCGCTTGCCGAAGCCGGTGAGACCTTCGACGTCGTCCTGAACATGGAAGTCGTCGAACATGTCGCCGATGTCGATTTCTTCCTGACGACCTGCGCCTCCATGGTTCGCCCCGGCGGCCTCATGCTGGTCTCCACCATCAACCGCACCTTCAAGGCTGCCGCCCTTGCCATCGTCGGGGCGGAATACGTGCTGCAGTGGCTCCCGCGCGGCACCCATCAATACGAGAAGCTGGTGCGACCCGAAGAGATCGAGGCCCCGCTGTCGAAAACCGGCATGCAGGTGGTGGAAAAGAAGGGCGTGTTCTTCAACCCGCTGCAGAACCAGTGGAACCTCTCCGCCGATATCGACGTCAACTACATGGTACTCGCCCGCCGTCCGGCTGAGCCTGCGGCATGATCGGGGCGAGCGACATTCTCGCTTTCTGGACGGCTGCCGGATCAGAGAAATGGTTCGCCAAGGATGACGCATTCGACGCCTTCATCCAGAGCGATTATCTGGCCCCGCATTTTGCAGCCTCACGAGGCGAATATGCCGATTGGGAAGAAACGGCCGAGGGCGCGCTTGCTCTTCTGATCCTGCTCGACCAATTCCCGCGCAACCTGTTTCGTGGCAGCGGCCATGCCTTTGCGACAGACGGGCTCGCCCGCGCGATTGCCCGCCGTGCCCTGAACAGGGGCTTCGACAAGATGGTAGATCAATCGCTGGCTATCTTTTTATATCTGCCTCTCGAACATTCCGAAGATCCGGCAGACCAGGAACTGAGCGTTTCGCTATTCACACGGCATTTCGAATTGACCGGCGATCAGCGGGTCATGGACTACGCTCTGGAACACAGGGATATCATCGCCCGCTTCGGCCGCTTTCCCCATCGCAACGTCGCGCTCGGCAGGGAAACGACGCCCGAGGAGCATGCCTATCTGAACGATGGCGGTTTCAAGGGCTGATTGAAGAAAACGGACGTCTTAAGCCTGAGGCTTCAGTTGGTATCGTCGGGCAGCATTGGCAGCGGCGCGATTTCGATACCTTCGTCGATCAGTGACTTCACCTCGTTCGGGGAAGCCTGTCCTATGATGCCGCGAGCCTCGGTTTCTCCATAATGAATCTTCCGGGCTTCCTCGGGGAAACGCTCCCCGACATCCTCGCTATTGGCACGAATGGAGGCGATGACCTCCTTGAGCTTCGCCGCCACTTCCTTTTGCGCCTCGTTGACCGCCAGCGCGCCGATCTTCTCTTTCTGCCGCGCCGTCGATACCGAAGGCGCCATCAGTACCTTCGATATGTCGAGCGAACCGCAGATGGGGCAAGCCAGGAAACCGCTTGCCTTCTGACGGTCGAAATCGGCGCTCTCCGAGAACCAGCCCTCGAAGTCGTGCGCATTCTCGCAGATGAGAGAATAGCGGATCAAACGGTGACACCCCCTTTCGCCAGCAGCGGGGCAAGAACGTCAACGTCGAACTCGCGGGCGTTCTTGAGGTTCGGGATCTTCGCCCGGGCAGCCTTCACGGCAGCGGTATCGATATCGGCGATCACGACGGCTTCACCCGTTCCACCGGCAGAGGCCAGCACCTTGCCCCAGGGATCGACGATCATCGAATGCCCGAAGGTCTCGCGACCGTCCTCATGCACGCCGGCCTGGGCCGCCGAAATCACGAAGGCACCGTTCTCGATGGCGCGCGCGCGGAGCAGTATTTCCCAGTGAGCCTCTCCCGTCTGCCGGGTGAAAGCCGCAGGGGTCGTCAGGATTTCAGCGCCGGCAAGAGCTTCCGCCCGGAAAAGCTGCGGGAAGCGTACGTCGTAGCAGATGCCGAAACCGAGCCTTGCGAACGGAAGATCCGCCACCACCGCTCGCGAACCCGGCCGATAGACAGCGCTTTCACGCCAACTCTCGCCATTGTCGAGATCGACGTCGAACATGTGGATCTTGTCGTAGCTGGTGATCTTGCGGCCATCCGGACCGAACAGGAACGCACGGTTGGCAATCTTGCCATCGGCAAGCAGGATCGCGGTCGAGCCGATATGCAGATGGATGGAAAGTTCGCAAGCAAGTTCCGACGCAGCCTTGACGACAAGGTCGCTTTCCTCGTCGCGCAGGATGGCCGCCAGTCCCTTGCGATCCTTCTGAATGGCTCCGGTCATCTCCGGCGTCTGCACGTAGACGGCACCATGGGCGGCGGCTTCACGCACGAGCCGGATCATGGAGGCAACATTCTTTTCCGGATCCACACCCGAGCACATCTGGACGGCAGCGACTTTGAAACTCATGTCCATATTCCTCAATTGGCCAGCAGCGGATCGAGCTTGCCGTCACGATCCAGCGCGTAAAGATCATCGCAGCCGCCGACATGAACGTCACCGATGAAAATCTGCGGAAACGTCATCCGGCCATTGGCGCGGGAGATCATTTCCTGCCGAAGTTCCGGCTTGTCCGTCGCATCATGCTCGACATAGGCAACACCCTTGGACTCGAGCAGGCTTTTCGCGCGGGCGCAATAGCCACAGAACTGTCGCGTGTAGATGGTGACCGATGCCATGAAATACTCCGGTGAGGTAAGCGTAACAAAGAAAACGAGGCTGTCTCGATCACGCTCATATAGGACCGGACAATGCCCTTGCAAAGGTTAAAACTGTGACATCGGCGGCACCCGCTTTCTTGAGCGCACGCGTTGCCGAACTCACAGTCGCACCGGTGGTGTAGACGTCATCAACCAGCACGATGCGCCGCCCGAATATCACGGAAGACGATTGCTCCGGGACGATAAAAGCGCCCCGAACATTGAGTTCGCGGGCATTGGCTGTCAGCCCCACCTGCTGGCTCGTGCGCTTCCGTCTCACAAGCGCCTGTGGCTCGAACCGCCGACCGGAAAGCCGTGCCACATGGCGCGCCAGTTCCGCCGACTGGTTGAACATGCGGCTGAACAGCCGGCTGCGATGAAGCGGAACGGAGACCACGCAATCGCAGGAAGAAAGGGCTTCGCCACCCGCCCGCACCATCCATTCCGCCATCATCGGGGCGAGGTCCGTACGGTCCCGATATTTGAGGCCATGCACGAGATCGCGGGCAATTCCATCGTGCACGGCAACCGATCGCAGGCGATCGAATGCCGGCGGATTGGCAATTGCCTCGGCCGACACCATGCCCGCTCCCGGATCATGCCGGAATGGCGTACCAAGTACCTCGCAGAACGGGCGTTCGATGAGCTTGAGCTTGGACCAGCAGGACGGGCAAAGCGCCGCATGCCTTCCCGTCCGAACGTGACAATGAGCACAGCCGGGCGGAAAGACGATGTCACGCAGGCCGACCGCCACGCGCAATGGCAGATCGACGATGACCGACGTGATGACCTGCATGGAATTTTGCTCTATGCGACCCGACATAAGGTTGACATTAGGCGCTTGCCGGCGCCTTTGCCAGACCGTGAATTTCAAGAGGATGTCTTCTGATGGAAAGGCTTTTCGACGACCGGCTGATTGCCGCCAACCGCAGGCGCGCGCTTTCCGCCAAGACCGATGGGGCCGATTTCCTGCTGCAGATCGCCGCCAGCGAAATCGCCGAACGCCTGTCGCTGGTCGAGCGCCGTTTCGAGGATGCTGTCGAACTGCATGGCGCAACCGGTCTGACCGCCCGCGCTGCACTTGCGACCGGCAAGATCGATCGACTGGAACGTATCGAGGTTACTCCCGACCAAACCTCCGGCGAAGAGGCCGTTCGCGAGGCAGCATGGGAAACGGTGCCGCTGGAACCCCAGTCGGTCAATCTGGTGCTCTCTCCCCTGTCGCTGCATCTCACCAATGACACGCCTGGCATGCTCGTGCAGATACGCCGCGCCCTCAAGCCCGACGGCCTGTTCCTCGCGGCCATTCCGGGAGCGGGCACACTTGCCGAGCTACGCGACGTCCTGCTCGCGGCGGAGGTGGAGCTCTATGGCGGCGCCAGCCCCCGTGTCATACCCTTTGCCGATATCCGTGACATCGGCGGCCTGCTGCAGCGCACCGGCTTCGCCCTGCCAGTCATCGATGAGGAAAGTTACACGGTCCGCTATGATTCGATCTTCCCGCTCATGCGGGACCTGCGGGTCATGGGCATGAGCAATCCACTGCTCGGGCGCAGCCGCAAGCCGGTGAGCAAGTCATTCTTCCTGAGGGCAGCAGAGCTTTACGCCGAACGCTATTCAGATCCGGACGGACGTATCCGCGCGACCTTCTCCATCATTTATGTATCTGGATGGGCAGCGCATGAAAGCCAGCAGAAGCCGCTGAAGCCGGGATCCGCGAAAATGCGGCTCGCCGACGCGCTCGATCCGAACCGCAAGCTTGTGGAATGACGATCCGGCTCAGTTGCCGGCACCCGTCACATTCGTTTCGATCGTACCGAACATGTTCTGAAGCGAACCGCTGAACGCGCCAAAACCACCGATCAACGCGGCCCCCATGATTGCCGCCAGCAATCCATATTCGATAGCGGTCGCGCCCTGTCGGTCTGCAAGGAATTTCCGGACGAGATGCATTTCGTCTCCCGCGAGTGTTGACCGAACGGCCGAGAAATTATGACTTGTCTGAAATATCTGATCAGCACCCGTCGGCGCCATAACCATCGACGATGCAAACCGATCCTGGTGTTTTCTGAAGAACGCTGCGACGGATTGTATAGCGCTTGCCGTTATCCGACCGGTTGATCGACCCTGTGCTGAGCATATCGTATTCGTCCGGCTGGAAGGCAAGGCTCTTTCGTTCCGTCTTTCCGGCGAGCATCGGCGTCAAGACAAGCGACAGCGCAATCACCGCCGTGCCGAACAGCAAGGCGATATTCAAAACCCCGGTTTTTCCCGACTTTTGCGAAGACCGCTCTCTCGACCGGACGGTCTTCCAGAAATCCTCGTTTACCATGACACGCTCCACGCACGCTCTAACGCATGAACAGAAGCGAGCTTTGCCTGAGGGTGATAAACTTTGGGTTAAGAACGTCCTTAAAACGTCCTTAAACTGTAGGATATCCTAAAGCAGATCCTGCAGAAAGGGAATGAGCGGCTCGTCAGCCGGCGGCATGGAGTAATCGCGCAACGCCTGGGGACGCACCCACTTGATGGCCTGTCCTTCCTTGCCGTGGGCAATACCCTCGTAACGACGGCAGACGAAGAGCGGCATCAGCAGATGAAATTTCTCGTATGTGTGGCTGGCAAATGTCAGCGGCGCAAGGCACGCAACCTTGGTCGTGATGCCGATTTCCTCTTCCATCTCCCGGATCAGTGTCTCCTCGGGCGTCTCACCCGGCTCGACCTTGCCGCCCGGAAATTCCCACAGGCCGGCCAGCGACTTGCCTTCCGGCCTCTGGGCCAGAAGGATACGGCCATCGCTGTCGATCAGCGCACAGGCCGCAACGAGAAGGATCGGCTTTTTCCCGTCGCTCATGCGTCTTTTCCCTTGCGCCAGTAATGGTAGCGATAGGCTTCCGTGAAGCCGAGCTTGTGGTAGAGGGCGATTGCAGGCTCGTTGTCGGCAACGACCTGCAGCCAGGCGCGGCGAGCGCCCCGCATGCGAGCCCATCGCAAGGCCGCAGTCAGGATCTCGAGGCCGAGACCCTTGCGCCGCTGGTCGTCTGCGACCGCAAGCGACATGATGCCGGCAAGATCGTTGTCCTGAACGCAAAGCGTTGCCGCAACCGGTCCACGCTCGGCGGTCTCGATGAGGAAGAGACCCGTCGGCGGCTTGATCGCCCCGATGATTTCGGCAAGCGCCGGCTTGAGGGCTGCATCCTCGCCCTGCAGTTCGAGGCTCGCATCGACATAGCGGCCGACATCATGGGTCGGCAGGTGATCGAGCGTATCCGGCAGCACGATTTCCGCGAGATCGCAGGTCATCGTGAGGACATCCTCGAAGCACTCCCATCCCTCGGCTTCCAGATGATCGATCAGCAGCTTCGGCGCCAGCGGCGTCTGGCGGACGATCAGCGGACGACCGTAGGAAGCGAACTTCCGCCCGGCCTTTTCCAACCGGATCGCGATGTCGCGACTGTCTGAGGGATCGAGCGCGACGATGCAGTTCAGCCGCTTGGACGGATGTCCGCCGGTCAGCCGGATCTGCCAGCTTCCGTCATATTGCACATTTGCCGCCGGCCAGGCCCGGAAGCCCACGGCTTCCAGCCGACGCACCAGCGGCAGATTATCTTCGAAGGGTACAGCGAGCATTCTGGTCGTCAGCTCCGGTAGTCGCCGTTGATCGCAACATATTCCTTGGTGAGATCGCAGGTCCACACCGTGGCGCGACCATTGCCGAGGCCGATATCGACCTTCACCGGAATGTCCTGCTCCTTCATCACCGCAGTGGTCGCAGCTTCCGAATAGGCCGGATCCCGCTCGCCGTTGACGGCAACGCGGATGTCGCCGAACCAGATTGCCAGGCGGTCGCGGTCAGCCATTTCGCCGGACTTGCCGACGGCCATGACGATGCGGCCCCAATTCGCATCCTCGCCCGCAACAGCCGTCTTGACCAGAGGCGAATTGGCGATGGAAAGGGCGATTTTCTTGGCTGCCTGATCCGTTTCGGCACCGACGACGGTCACTTCGACCATCTTGCGGGCGCCTTCACCGTCGCGCACCACCTGGAGGGCAAGATCCTTCAGAAGATCGTTCAGGGCAGTCTTGAAGCCGGACAGCGCCGGATCCTCAGCGGATTCGACCTTCTTCTGGCCGTCGGCAGCAGCAGCGCCTGTTGCAAACAGCAGAAGCGTGTCCGAGGTCGAGGTATCGCTGTCGACCGTCACCGAATTGAACGTCGGCTCGACGCCGGCGGAAAGAAGCGTCTGGAGTGCCGGGGCCGAGATATCGGCATCCGTCACCACGAAGGACAGCATGGTCGCCATATCAGGCGCGATCATGCCGGCGCCCTTGGCGATACCGTTGATCGTCACCTTCACTCCGCCGATCTCGGCCGAGCGGGTGGCGACCTTCGGATAGGTATCGGTGGTCATGATAGCCTTGGCGGCTTCCAGCCAGAAATCGCCGGTCGCGCCCTTTGCCATGTCGCCCAGAACGCCGGCGAACTTCGTCGCATCGAGCGGCTCGCCGATCACACCGGTGGAAGCGAGATAGATCTCGTTCTCCGCGCAACCGAGGGCAGCCGCAGCCGACTTCGCGGTAAGCTCCGTCGCCGTCCGGCCCTTGACGCCGGTAAACGCGTTCGCATTGCCGGAATTGACGACCACGCCGCGCGCCACGCCATGACCGAGGTTGGAGCGGCAGAAATCGACCGGAGCCGAAGGGCACTTCGACTTGGTGAAGACGCCGGCAACGGTCGCCGGACAATCGAAGGACATCAGCAGGACGTCAGTGCGGTTCTTGTACTTGATGCCTGCGGCAGCGGTCGACATGGACACGCCGCGGATCACCGGCATTTCGACATAGGATTTCGGAGCGAGGGGAGAAACGGCTTCAGACATCGATATCACCTGTAACAGGAAGGCCCGCAAGATGCGGGCCCAGGGATTTGAACGGAAACAGCGATTACTGCTGCGGCTGCTCTTCCTGCTGCTTGTTCACATCCTCGTAGCCCTTGCGCAGGGCCTCGTCGACGATTTCGACCTTCTTTTCGGCCTTCGCCTTTTCGATGATCTCGAGGTACTTGTCGCGCATGACGAGCTGGCGGACCTGCGGGCCGACTTCTTCCAGGGTCGGCGGAGCGGCTTCGCGCTTGTCTTCGACCTTGATCACGTGGAAACCGAACTGCGTCTTGATCGGGGTCTTGGAATAGGTACCCTTCTCCATGGCGAAGGCGGCTTCCTCGAATTCCGGAACCATGCGGCCCTTGGTGAAGTAGCCGAGGTCGCCACCTTCCGACTTGTTCGGGTCGGTCGACTTTTCCTTGGCGAGTTCGACGAAGTCCTTGCCGGCGTCGAGCTGCTTGATGATGTCCTTGGCCTCTTCCTCGGTCTTGACGAGGATATGGCGGGCGCGAACCTCTTCCTGCTTCGGCAGGGCAGCGATTTCCTTCTCGTAGCGGGCCTTGACCTCGTCATCGGTGACGGCATCCACGACGTGCTTCTTGAAGTAGAGGTTGTGAAGCTCGCGATCGGCGATATAGGCCATGCGGCGCTGGTATTCCGGATCGTCCTTCAGGCCTTCGCCGACAGCGTTGCCTGCGAGCAGCTTGACGTCGATGGCGCCGGAAAGGGCTGCAACCTTCTTCTGCTCTTCCGGAAGCTGGGAAAGCTGCGGATCGAGATTGGCGACGGCAAGATCGAGTTCCGACTGGGTAATGGTGAGATCGCCGACCTTGGCGACGACGGCGTCTTCGGCCAGAACCTGGTTCTGGAGCCCGATCAGAGCAACGCAGGCGGCAAGGGCGAGTTTATGAAAGCGAAGCATGTGAAACCTTTCGGATGGGGAACCGTTTCTTGACCGTTCGAATCGGGCGAAAAATTGTCCAAAGCACGGTAGACCAAGCGTTTGCGGCCAAGCTGCGCCGTTGACATCATTCGACCCCCCTCTTATCTGTCACGCAACCGCGCGTCCAGAGCCGTTTCCGGGCCTCCCGTGCCTGCGTGCCGAATTTCGGCCGGCGATCAGGATACGCAACGAATATGACGAAGGTCAGAAAGGACCATCGAATGGTCAGTCTCGGTGGGCTCGCCCGCAAACTCTTCGGATCGGCCAATGAGCGCCGCGTTCGCTCGTATCAGCCGAAGGTGGCGGCTATTGCCGCGCTGGAAGACCAGATGAAAGCGCTCTCCGACGAGGCACTCTCCGGCAAGACCCAGGAATTCCGCAAGCTGCTCGCCGACGGCAAGACGCTGGACGATATTCTGGTTCCGGCCTTTGCCGTTGCCCGCGAGGCCTCCCGCCGCGCACTCGGCATGCGTCCCTTTGACGTACAGCTCATCGGCGCGATGATCCTGAATGACAATGCCATCGCCGAAATGAAGACCGGTGAAGGCAAGACGCTCGTGGCAACGCTCGCCGTCTACCTCAACGCACTTGCCGGTCGCGGCGTCCACGTCGTTACCGTCAACGACTACCTCGCCAAGCGCGACGCCACCACGATGAGCAAGCTCTACGGCTTCCTCGGGCTGACCACCGGTGTCATCGTTCATGGCCTGACCGATGAGGAACGCCGCACGGCATACCTCTGCGACATCACCTACGCGACCAACAACGAACTCGGCTTCGATTATCTTCGCGATAACATGAAGTACGAGCGCAACCAGATGGTTCAGCGCGACCACGCTTTCGCGATCGTCGACGAAGTCGACTCCATTCTGGTCGATGAAGCCCGCACTCCGCTGATCATTTCCGGTCCGCTGGACGACCGCTCCGATCTCTACAACACCATCGACGCCTTCATTCCGATGCTGTCGGACGAAGATTACGAAATTGATGAAAAGCAGCGTTCGGCCAACTTCTCCGAAATCGGTACCGAAAAGCTCGAGAACCTGCTCCGTCAGGCCGGCCTGCTGAAAGGCGAGTCGCTCTACGACGTCGAGAACGTCTCCATCGTCCATCACATCAACAATGCCTTGAAGGCCCACAAGCTCTTCCAGCGCGATAAGGACTACATCGTCCGCAACGGCGAAATCGTCATCATCGACGAGTTTACCGGCCGCATGATGCCCGGCCGCCGTTACTCGGAAGGCCAGCACCAGGCGCTTGAAGCCAAGGAAAAGGTGCAGATCCAGCCCGAGAACCAGACGCTCGCCTCGATCACCTTCCAGAACTATTTCCGCATGTACGACAAGCTTGCCGGCATGACCGGTACGGCTGCGACCGAAGCGGAAGAATTCGCCAACATCTACGGTCTGGACGTGATCGAGGTTCCGACCAACCTGCCGATCCAGCGTATCGACGAGGACGACGAGGTCTACCGGACCTTCGAGGAGAAGTTCACGGCGATCATCGGTGAAATCAAGGCCGCGCACGAGCGCAACCAGCCGGTTCTGGTCGGCACGACCTCTATCGAGAAGTCCGAGCTTCTGGCCAACCTCCTGAAGAAATCCGGCTTCGACAAGTTCCAGGTTCTGAACGCCCGCTACCACGAGCAGGAAGCCTACATCGTCTCGCAGGCCGGTGTGCCGGGCGCCGTGACCATCGCCACCAACATGGCCGGCCGCGGTACCGACATCCAGCTCGGCGGCAATATCGACATGCGCCTCGAGCGCGAACTGGAAGGCATGGAGCCAGGCCCCGAGCTTGACGCCAAGGAACAGGCCATCCGCGAGGAAGTGAAGAAGCTCAAGGCAGAGGCGCTTGCCGCCGGCGGCCTTTACGTCATCGCGACCGAGCGCCACGAAAGCCGGCGTATCGACAACCAGCTTCGCGGCCGTTCCGGCCGTCAGGGCGACCCGGGTCGCTCGAAGTTCTACCTGTCGCTTCAGGACGACCTGATGCGCATCTTCGGCTCCGACCGCATGGACTCGATGCTGCAGAAGCTCGGCCTCAAGGACGGCGAGGCAATCGTCCATCCCTGGATCAACAAGGCTCTGGAACGCGCCCAGAAGAAGGTCGAAGCTCGGAACTTCGACATCCGCAAGAACCTGCTCAAGTATGACGACGTGCTGAACGACCAGCGCAAGGTTATCTTCGAGCAGCGCATCGAGCTGATGGACGCCACCGACGTTTCCAGCACGATCACCGACATGCGCCACGAGGTCATCGAAACCATGGTGCGCATCCATATTCCCGAGCGCGCCTATGCCGAGCAGTGGGATGTCGCGGGGCTGAAGGAGAAGGTCGCAACAACCCTCAACCTCGACCTGCCGATCGAGCAGTGGGCAACGGAAGAAGGCATTGCCGAAGACGACATCGTCACCCGTATCACCGAGGCAGCCGACAAGGCCGCGGCCGAGAAGGCGGAACGTTTCGGCCCGGAGATCACGGCCTATGTCGAACGCTCGATCATACTGCAGACCATCGACAATCTCTGGCGCGAGCACATCGTCAACCTCGACCACCTGCGCTCCGTCGTCGGTTTCCGCGGTTACGCCCAGCGCGACCCGTTGCAGGAGTACAAAGCTGAGGCCTTCGAACTCTTCCAGGCTCTGCTCGCCAACCTGCGCGACGCCGTGACCATGCAGATGTCCCGCGTCGAGATCGTGCGCGAAGCGCCGCCAGCGCCGACCCTGCCGGTCATGGAAGGACACCACGTCGACGCCAGCACCGGCGAGGACGATTTCGACGAGAGCGCTGCAAACTACGTCGCTCCGGAAGACCGCAATCCGCAGGACCCCACCACTTGGGGCCGCGTCGGCCGCAACGAGCCGTGCCCCTGCGGTTCCGGCAAGAAATACAAGCATTGCCACGGCACATTCGAAAACGCCTGAACGGGCAACAATGCGAAAAGACAGTCAAGGCGGCCTTCTGGCCGCCTTTTTCTTTTTCAACACCACGGAAAATCAACGAAATCTATTCTTCCCAACAGGTGGAAAGACCCATCACACCCTGTTGATGCAGGTAAACCCGGGACGATAGGCAAACCGTTTCTTAACCCTGATCTGACAACAGTGCGGCATTGTTGTTTTGCGTTTTCAATGGGCCGTGCGTGTCGATAATGGCGGTTGTCCAGACAGCGGAGAGAATACTGCCGACCGGCCTGCATCCGGCGATGCGCAAACTCGTTGCCGCCTTTACCGGAGCCGACGAAATTGCCCGCGCCCAGAGGATGGCGCTCATTGCCTTCGCCATACGGGTCGTCTCCGCCGCAATCGCCTTCGTTTCCCAGATCATCCAGGCCCGGATCATGGGCGAGTTCGAATACGGTATCTTCGTATTCGTCTGGGTTCTGGTGGTGTTGTTCGGCAACCTCTCCTGCCTCGGTTTCCACACGACGGTCATCCGCTTCCTGCCGCAATACGACGCCCGCGACGAACACGATGAGATCCGCGGCCTGACCATGACGGCTCGCGTCTTCGCCATGTCCTCGGCAAGCCTGCTCGCAGTGATCGGCTTCGCCGTGCTCATGCTCTTCGGCGACGCGATCGAGGCCTATTACATCCTGCCGCTGTTTCTGGGGCTGTTCGCCCTGCCGATGATCGCGCTCGGCGATGTGCTGGACGGTACGGCGCGCGCCAACAGCTGGCCGGTGGCGGCACTCAGCCCCACTTACATCGTCCGGCCGCTGCTCATCCTGCTTTTCATGATCGCCGCCGTCTGGGCCGGCGCTCCACATACGGCGACGACAGCCATGCAGGCCGCACTGGCCGCGACCTATGTCACCACCCTCACCCAGCTCCTGACGATCGACCGCCGTCTGCAGAAGCGCTTCGTCGCCGGTCCTCGCAAGATCGATTTTCTTGCCTGGTTCAAGGTGGCCCTGCCGATCTTTCTTATCGAAGGCTTCGGCTTCCTGCTGACCAACTCGGACGTCGTCGTGGTCGGCCTCTATCTCGATCCCGATCAAGTGGCGATCTACTTTGCCGCGGCGAAGACCATGGCGCTGGTCCAGTTCGTCTATTTCGCCGTGAAAGCGGCCGCTGCCCCACGCTTCTCCTCCATGGTCGCGGCCCATGATCTTCGCCATCTCGCCGCCTTCGCCGGCCAGACGACCCGTTGGGCCTTCTGGCCTTCGCTGCTCGTTGGCCTTGCCGTTCTGGCCGTCGGCGAATTCCTGCTGGCATTGTTCGGCCCAGTCTTCACAGCCGGCTATGTATTGATGGCAATCCTCTTCGCCGGCAGCCTCTCGAAGGCACTTGTCGGTCCGGGCGAGGTGCTCCTGACCATGACGGGCCACCAGAAACTTTGCGTCTTCCTTTATGTCGGCGCACTCGCCGTCAATATTGGCCTCAACATCACGCTCATACCCCTCTTCGGACTGACGGGCGCGGCAGCCGCGACGGCGGCCGCAATGATGGCGGAGGCGCTGCTCCTGCACATCGCGGTTCGCCACGCACTCGGAATCGTCCTCTTTGCATTCGCCGACCCGTTGTCGATCCTGAACAAGACGAAGGCATCCTGACATGACGGAAGCTCCGATCCATAGAGAAAGCACCAGCTTCGGCACCCGCCATTCCTCGGGCAGCCTCGCAAGCCTGCAGAGCAATCGACCTGATGCCGACCAGACCATAGAAATGGGTCGCCCCGGCCGTCATCTTGCCTTTTACCCCGGCAAGGTCGGCTACGATCTGCAGGAGGAACTGGATTATCTGACCTATCGCGTGATGGAAGCGAACGTCTTCTTCGCACCGCGCTTCCTCGCCCCGGCCATGCCGCGGCTCGAGGACAGGCAGATCCGCCTCGGCGTCATCCGCGACGAGGACGGACGACGCAGCCGTGTCCGCCTGCTGATGCCATATTCCATCGAGAAGCCCGGCTTCTCCATGGGACCGACGATCCTGCGCGTCTGGTCGAACCCCTTCGGCCCGCTGGGAACGCTGCTCGTCGATGCCGAGGAAGCCGCCGAAACGCTGGACAATCTGTTGGAGGCGCTGGCCCGCCCCGACGCCCGTCTGCCGGGCGTCTTCGTCCTGCCCGACCTCCGGCTCAACGGCCGCTTCGCCCAGCTCCTGAAGGCCGTCGCCATCAGCCGCGACCTGCCCCTGACGGTCACCAACACATTTACCCGCCCGATGCTCGAAAGCCTCGACGACGGCGAGACCTATCTGCAGCGGGCAATCGCCAAACCGCATCTGCGCGAGATGCGCCGCCAATTCCGCCTGCTCAGCCAACACGGCGAACTGACCTACAACGTCACCCGCCAACCGCAGGAAATCCGTCTCAGGATGGAGGAATTCCTGGCGCTGGAAGCGAGCGGCTGGAAAGGCCAGAAGCGTTCCGCCATGGTCATGGACCGGCTGCGCTCGGCCTTTGCCCGCGAAGCCATCACCAATCTGGCGGAAGTGGATGCCGTGCGCATTCATACGCTCGACCTCAATGGCCGGGCCATCGCCTCGATGGTCGTCTTCATCATGGCCGGCGAGGCCTATACGTGGAAGACGGCCTATGACGAGCGCTATGGCCGGTTCTCTCCCGGCAAGCTGCTGATGGCCGACCTCACCGAATGGCACCTCGACGACGCCAATATCCAGCGCACCGACAGCTGCGCCGTGCCGGACCATCCGATCATGAGCCGCTTCTGGAAGGAACGCGAGGAGATGGGCACTCTGGTCATTGGTCTGCGCGCCAATGCCGACAGAGACGTGCGACAGGCGGCCGCCCAGCTGCACATGTACCGCAACACGCGCAACATTGCCCGCATCCTGCGCGACAAGATCCTCTCACGTCGTCTGAACGACTGACGCGCGAGCAATTTCGATAAGATCGGATTACCCAAGCCAGAACGGCCTATTCGGCCGCTGCCGCCAGTTCCCGATCCCGCAACAGCCGCCGGATCACCTTGCCTGTGGTGGTCAGCGGCAATTCCTCGATGAAGGCCACTTCCCGCGGATATTCGTGCATCGACAGGCGATGCTTCACCCAGTCGCGAATTTCCGTAGCAAGAGCGTCACTCGGAGAAAAGCCGTCGGCAAGAACCACGAAGGCCTTGACGATCTCCGTGCGCAACGGATCAGGCTTGCCGATCACGGCGGCAAGGCGCACCGCCGGATGGCCGATAAGGCAATCCTCGATCTCTGCGGGACCGATGCGATAACCCGATGACGTAATGACATCGTCATCCCGGCCGAAGAACTCGACATAGCCTTCGGCATCCTGCCGGCCGAGATCGCCCGTTTTCATCCAGTCGCCGACGAACTTCGCGGCGGTCGCCCGCTCGTCGCGCCAGTAGCCGAGAAACATCACCGGATCAGGCCGTGCAATCGCCACCTGCCCCACACTGCCTGGAGGAAGCTCCCTGCCCTCGTCATCGATGATCGCAACACGATGACCCGGTACCGTCCGCCCGATGGCCCCGGCACGGCTGACACCGAGATGGGCCGCCGAAGACAGCACGAAATTGCACTCCGTCTGCCCATAGAACTCGTTGGGAACAATGCCGAGCGCGGACTTGACCCACTCATAGGTCTCGCGACCCAGAGCCTCCCCCGCCGAACCGATCGACCTCAAAACCAGATCGTATTTTTCCCGCGGACGCTCCACCGATTTCAGCAGTCTCAATGCCGTCGGCGGAATGAAGGCGTTGCGCACCTTCATCTCCGCCATGATCCGGAAGGCCGTGTCCGCATCGAACTTCTGCGCAGGAGAGGAAACGACGGGCACGCCCAGCAGGAGCGAGGGCAAGAGCGCGTTCAACAATCCACCGGCCCACGCCCAGTCGGACGGTGTCCACATCCTGTCGCCGTCACGGGGAATAAATTCATGCGCCATCTGGAAGCCTGGCAGATGACCGGGCAGGACCCTGTGCCCGTGCAGCGCCCCCTTGGGCGGACCAGTGGTCCCCGACGTGAAGATCATCAGGGCCGGCGTATCAGGGCCGGTCTTCGCCACATCGAATACGGACGGATAACCTGCCTCCACATCGGCGAAAGCATGCACACCCGATGCCGCCGCCCCGATCGTCACAACCTCCCGCAGATCCGGTAGGCGAGACCGAATTTCCTCCAGGCGGGACAAACCAAAATCATTGGTAACGACGACCTTGGCACCGCCGGCGGCAAGCCGGTATTCCAGCGCCTCGGCACCGAACAACAGCGCCAGCGGCAGCGCAATTGCACCCATCTTGTAGATCGCCACATGGGCAATGACCGTCTCGAAACACTGCGGCAGGAGCAGCGCCACGCGATCGCCCGGCTTGACCCCGAGCGCCTGCAACCCATGGGCAAAAGCCGCCGAACGCCCCGCCAGTTCGCCATAGGTCATCGACTGATGATTGCCCTTGGGACTGAAATGCTGCAGGCACACGCGATCCGGCGAATGCGACGCCCAGTCGTCGCTGACCGCACGACCAATGTTGAAATCGTCAGGAATGCACCACGAGAAATCGCGACAAAGCGTCTCGTAAGTGCCTCGCTCAGGCAGAAACATGGCTGAAAACCCGTGTCACCAAGGGCTTTCTGCTATCATTCCTCTCGCAGGTGCACAATAGGCGGGCAGAAGCAGGCCGATCCGTAGCAGAAAAATGAGCTTTGGTGCCATTCGGCAAGAATCAAGTAATTACGTCCACTCACTTGAAGGAACAGACCACGTCCACCCGGTTTAGCGGGACATCAGAATCGCGCCGGGAGCCACGATCATCACAAGCCCCAGAAGGCCACCCGCTACCAACAACGCAGCTCATGCCAGACGGCTCGAAGGGAAACGATTTTCAACAGCGTCGATCACGCGCTTGCCTATCAGCGAAAAGATTGCCACCCACGCCAAAGAAGCAAGAACAGCCGCGATCGTATTCGGAAGGGTGGCTTGCCACGACACGTCACCGAACGAGCCAATGATGGCAAACTGGTAAGCGACCCCGATCGCAATACCTCCAAGTACAAGCAGAAGGAAATGCCTTACATTCGCGCAAAGAAGAAAGGCCGCGATTATCAAGAGGGGATCAAGTGCCTTTGCGATTGCACCGGCCAGAACAATGCTCTTAGACTCCCGTGAGAGTCGCAGGTCAACACTATGAAATTGTTTTATTTTAATAACTTAACTCATCGGTGAGTAGGTTAGGTATGAAAGGCCTGCCATCTCAGGGAAACTGAGAAACCACCGGCGAGTAGATCGGGTGAAAGATTTTTGTGGGGCCACATCAGAAGACGTTAACTCGCCGCCCCCATGCTGTCGGTGGGCAAAAAATGCAGGGGTCGAACATGGCACTATCTCAATTCCAGATCATACAATCCTTGGGCGAAGCCCTTAGCTGGTTCGAGAAAGAGTTATCTTGGGGCGTACCCGCAGCGGAACTAAATCACCTCACAGGCCGCATAGGCGAGCTTTACACCGCAATGTTCACCTACGGGCAAATGGCAACCGAGGTGAACCAACGGGGATATGATGTTGTAAGCGCAGATGGTGAACGCATTTCGGTGAAGACTATCACCTCAAGCAACCATGTGGGGTTCAACATGCAAACCTTCGAACATGTGGACCGCGTCGTCGTCTTGCGAATAAACCCCGAGGAACTAGCCATCGAAATCTTGCTAGACAAGCCAGCGAACGAGGCCAAGACGCTAATGCGTGAGGGTGCGGATAAGTTCATCTTCCCAGTAAACCGCACACAACCACGACTAACTCGTCCATTGGAGGAAATGGTCATGCTACGGGAGGAGCCATATAAGCGGCACCTCATTCGGCAATATGAGAACGGTACAATTCAAGTTCTCACGGATGGTGAAGAAGTGCCGACCACCAAGCCCGTCTTGCGAGAGATAGCAAGGGACATTCAAGTTGATTTGCTAAACGGCGCTGGATCACCAAGGAACACGCGGCAGCTAGGAGACCAGATTATAAACAAACTGGAAGAACTGAGAGTGGAAAGCGGTGTTGATGCTTAGTCAGGTATAGCAGCCACCATCCCGAGCGCCTTCTGCATCGCCCGTGTCAAAGGCGCCCGTTTCGCCACTTCGGAACCATAGTGCTTCTCACTCGCCCCCGTGTTGAGGTGACCAAGGATAGCCGCCTTGTCGGTTGGGTGAACGCCTGCGAGGTCGCACCTGTCGGCCACGTTATGGCGCAAGGAAGAGCTTCCAACCACTCCACTGCATCGTCGAAGTCATCGCCTTCGAAACCGCTTAAGCGCCGCTCCTCGTCCTCCTCCATCAGATGAGCGAAATAGACATCCCCGATGACTTTGATTTGGGCTTCCGATAGCTCCTCAAGAGGTGGCGCTGACAGCTTTGCTTGCCGCACCCTCTGCTTCTTCGAACAGGTCAGCGACCAATGCGCTTTCCTGCCGCAAGCGTTCAATCGCCTTTTTTGCGGTCCTGTGTTCTCAACGATTTCCAGATTTCCGCCTTGCCCATGGCTTCGCGGATGTCTGCCGGGACCGGCGCGCGGAGATAATAAGTGCGATTTCTGAGGGCCAACCAAGGGTAAACGGTCACGTCTTCCATGCCTTCACTGTAACAGTTTTCTGTAGCAGATGGAAGATTAAACCTTTGAAATCACTCTATGTAATTGGCTTACCCAGAGATTTTTGGTGCCCCATGCCGGAATCGAACCAGCACTCCTTTCGGAACTCGATTTTGAGTCGAGCGCGTCTACCAGTTCCGCCAATGGGGCAGCAGGATGGTTAAACGGCCTCTACCATGGGCCTGAGCACCCGCGCAAGGGCGAACTTGACCGGCTCCACGCTTGCCACCCCATCTCGCGGGAAAAGGTTTCATCCGGTTATTCGACTTCACGCAAATGTTTGCTTCGCATGTGCTGCACCGCAAAACGCCCCATTTACAGTGCAGGCCGGCTTGCATAAAACCGAGCAACCGAAAGACCGGGAAAGACTTGATGCTACGTCGCCTCTACGATTGGACCATGTCACTCGCCGCACGCAAGTCGGCTGAAGGTTGGCTCGCCGTCATCGCCTTCATTGAAAGCTCGATTTTCCTGGTTCCGGCAGATGTACTTTATCTGCCGATGGCGCTGGCGAAGCCGCAGAAGGCTTGGCGTTATGCCATCATCGCCACGGTTGCTTCCGTGCTGGGCGGCATCGCCGGCTGGTTCCTCGGCTATTACGCCTTCGAAACGGTCGCCCGCCCGATTCTCGAATTCTACGGCAAGTACGAAGCCTTCGAACGGCTGCGCACCTCGGTCAACTACGAGATGGTTCTCCTGCTGCTGGTGACTTCCGGCCTCGCCCACCTGCCGCCGATCAAGGTGGTGACGATCCTTTCAGGCGTCGCCCACATCAACATCTGGCTCTTCATCATATCCGCCATCGTCGCACGCGGCGCACGTTTCCTGCTGCTTGCCTGGCTTCTGCAGCGCTATGGCGAACCGATCCGCGAATTCATCGAAAAGCGTCTGGGGCAGATCGCCATGGTCGGCGCAGCAGTACTGATCGTGCTATACGTCGCCTACCGCTACTTCCTGCACTAGGCGCTCCGATGTCCGGAACAGGCGTGCGCCCGGAATGACTGAACACAGACGGATAAGGCATGTCGCGCAGAAGCCTGCCGTGGTTTTGCGACAATGACATGCGAGCAAGCAACCAATTGAAGCGCAACCCGCAGACCTGAGAACTGGAAGACGACATGAGCGCATCCGCCTCATACCTCAAGAACGACACGGCAATCGCCGCAGTCCTGACCCTCGGCATGGCCGTGGTCGTCGGCTCGGCGCTCGGCTTCGAACATATCGGCGGCTATGTTCCCTGCGCGCTCTGCCTGATGCAGCGCAATCCCTATTACATCGGCGTCGGCGTCGGGGCGCTGGCGACGCTTTCCTCGATCTTCCGCCTCCCGCCCGCCGTTACACGCGCCCTGTTCGCGATCATTGCGATCCTGATGATCGTCAGCATCGGGCTGGGCACCTATCATGCCGGCGTCGAATGGAAGTTCTGGGAGGGGCCGACGACCTGTGCCGTGGGCGCCACGGGCGGCGAAACCCCGGTCAATGTTCTGGAAGCCCTGAACGAAACCAGAGGCCCGTCCTGCACGGAGGCGGCACTGCGCGTGCTCGGCCTCTCGTTTGCAGGCTGGAACGTCATCACCAGCGCGGTTCTTGCGGCAATCGCCGCATGGGCCGTGTTCCGCAAGCGCGGCTGAACGGATAGCAGCCGGTTACGGCTGCAGTTCGGAATCCCAGTAGAGATAGTCGACCCAGCTGTCGTGCAGATAGTTCGGCGGGAACAGGCGGCCATTGTTGTGCAGGTCCTGCACCGACGGGCGGTACGGCTTTTGCGCGGGGAACATCGAAGCCTGTTTCGGCAGCTTGCTGCCCTTCCTGAGATTGCAGGGAGAGCAGGCCGCGACGACGTTTTCCCAGGTGGTCTCGCCGCCATGGGCGCGCGGGATCACATGGTCGAAAGTCAGGTCGTCCTCGGAACCGCAATACTGGCACTCGAACTTGTCGCGCAGGAACACGTTGAAGCGGGTGAAGGCCGGATTTCGGGTGGGCTGAACATAGGTCTTGAGGCTGACGACACTCGGCAACCGCATGGAAAAGCTCGGAGAACAGACCGAGTGATCGTATTCCGCGATGATGTTCACACGGTCAAGAAAGACCGCCTTGATCGCGTCCTGCCAGGACCATAACGACAAGGGATAGTAACTTAGAGGCCTGTAGTCGGCGTTCAGGACGAGCGCCGGCAAGGACTGGGGTGAGACTGCAATCGTCAAGGCATTCTCCTGAGCGATTCGGCACCTGTTCATCTATATTAGGTCCGTTGTTACAGCATTGTGAAGCCCCTTCTTGCAGATCAGGAAAGGACCTGAACATCGACAGGAATTGCCTGCCGGCCCGTCCGCAATGCGTAATGCGCCCAGAACAACCGGGCGGCCACCGAACGCAAAGGCTGCCAAGCTTCCGCTACCCGCTTCACCTCCTTGAGATCCGGCCTTTCCGCATAACCGAACACGTCGCCGACGGCGATGCGAAGCGCCACATCTCCGGCCGGAAAGACATCCGGATGACCGCCGCAGAACATCAGGTAGACCTCGGCCGTCCAGAGGCCGACCCCCTTGTAGGAGGTGAGTTTCCCGATGGCGCTTGAGGCCTCGAGCGCCGCTATTTCGCCAAGATCAAGTTCGCCGGAGGCCACGACGCCCGCCATGGTGTTCAATGTCTCCACCTTGGCCCGAGACAGGCCGAGCGTCGCGACAACAGCGGGATCGAGCGCCAGATAGGCTTCCGCAGTCATCGCGTCTCCGGTGGCATCCACGATCCGCCGCCAGATCGCATCGGCGCTCGCGCGGGATACCATCTGCGACACGATGATGTGAGCGAGACCTGCAAAGCCCGGCTCCGACAGCCTCAGCGGCAATGGGCCGCAGGCTCCGGCGATGGGAACAAGACGCGGATCGATCGTCAGAAGCTCGTCCAGACCGGCATCGAGATCAGCCCGCGTCGCAATCGTCATGTCCAGCCTGCCTCATCCTGCCTGCTCTTTATCGAAGTCCCGTTCCCTGGGAACGCGTTCCATGCAAGATAGAGAGCATGAACCCGCCTGCCCGTCAAAAACCCGTCTTTCGTTTCGCCCCGAGCCCCAATGGACGCCTGCATCTCGGTCATGCGCTTTCGGCGATCGTCAATGCCGACATGGCAAAGGCAGCGAGTGGCCGGCTTCTTTTGCGAATGGAAGACATAGACATCGGTCGCTGCACGCTCGAATTCGAAACAGCGATCTATGACGATCTCGCCTGGCTGGGTCTGGCATGGGAGGAGCCCGTACGCCGGCAATCGGAACATCTCGATCAGTATCGGGCAGCGCTTGATCAGCTCATCGCCCGAGGTCTCGCCTATCCGGCCTTCATGACCCGTGGCGAAGTCAGGGCACGCGCGGTGCAATCCGAAAAGCAAGGCGAGCCGTGGCCGCGCGATCCCGACGGCGCTCCGCTTTATCCGGAAGACGACCGTTTCCTTGCCGATTCGATCCGGCGGGAGCGCACCGCTGACGGGGAACGTCATGCATGGCGACTGAATATGGAGAGCGCGCTCGCCGCGATCAACGCGGCACTCACATGGACGGAGACAGGCGATGGGGAAACCGGCGAAATCTCCGCCGATCCCGCAGCATGGGGAGATGTGGTGCTGTGGCGCTCGGATGCGCCTTCCAGCTACCATCTTTCAGTGACCGTCGATGACGCCGCCCAGGGCGTGACCCATGTAGTGCGTGGCCTCGACCTTTTTCACGCGACCTCGGTTCACCGCCTGCTGCAGACGCTTCTTGGCCTGCCGACCCCCCGCTACCATCATCACCGGCTGATCCTCGGCGATGACGGGCGCAAGCTCTCCAAGAGCCAGGGAGATACGGCGCTGGCAGAGCTCAGAAAAGCGGGCCGGACCTCAGAAGAGATCCGCCGGCTCGTCGGGCTTTGAGGTCACAGTCCGCGACGGCAGCACGTTGAACTTCATCAACGCAGCATTGAACTCCGCGCCGATGATGAAGATGACCCCGACCATGTAGAGAAAGACGATCACCACCATGATCGACGCCAAACCGGCATACATGGCCGCGTAATTGGCAAAACTCGCAAGGTAATAGGCAAAGACCAGCGCGCCGATCAGCCACAGCACCAGCGTCAGCACGACACCGGGGATGACGTCGAGAAGACGCCGGCTGCCGGCGGGCAGACTGAGATGGAAGATCAGCAGGGCGAAAGCAAGAAGCCCGATCGTGCCGTAGATACGCCAGTTCGAAATCGTCGCAAGCCATTCCTTCAGCCAGGGAAACCACTTCTCCGCGAAGGCAAGCGCAACCGGTACGGCAACGAGCAGTGCGCTGATCACACTCAGCACCACCACCCCACAGAGCACGAATCCGAGACTGACGAGGCGGGTGATGTACCAGGGCCGCGTCTCCGCCACCCGGTAGGCGCGGTTGAGGGAAACCCGAAGCGCCTCCACCCCGTTCGAGGCGAAATAGGCTGCGGCCAGCACCGAGATCGTCAGAAGCCCGCCACGGGGGATCGTCAGCACCCGGACAACCTGATCGGACACCGGCTTGGAAATCGATTCCGGCCATGTATCGAAGATGATGTGAATGGCCGTCTCGGCGAACCGGTCCGCGCCGAGGAAGGTCGCAAGCGCCGTCCCGAAGATCAGGAAGGGAAACACCGCCAGAAGCGCGGACAGCGCCACATGGCTCGCCATGGCCCAGCCATCGTCCTCGGTGAAGTGATAAAACGCGTCGAACCCGACCCGGTAGATAGTGCGCAGGAAAGCCCGCATCCATTCTCCTTGATCGCGGCGTGCCGATTGTAAGCCCACGTCGAATATGGGAAACCGGGTCGGATTTGTACAGGGAACATTCCGTTATGAATGCTCGAACCATTATCGTCACAGGTTGCTCTTCCGGCATCGGCGCCTATTGCGCAAGGGCTCTGAAGGCAGACGGCTGGCGCGTTTTTGCGACGGTTCGCCGCAATGAGGATCTTGCCCCGCTCGAAGAAGCGGAGATCGAAGCCCTGCTGATGGACTATACCGACCATGCGAGCATCGCCGCGCTGGTCGATGAAGTGACGGCCCGCACAGGCGGCCGGATCGACGCGCTGTTCAACAACGGCGCCTATGGCCAGCCCGGCGCGGTCGAGGACCTTTCAACCGATGTGCTGCGTCAGCAGTTTGAAACCAATGTCTTCGGATGGCATGAGCTGACCCGGCGCGTGATCCCGTTGATGCGGGCGAACCGGTCGGGCCGCATCGTCCAGTGCTCGTCTATCCTCGGCCTGCTGCCCTATCGATACCGGGGCGCCTATACGGCATCGAAATATGCGCTGGAGGGACTGACCGTCACGTTGCGCATGGAGCTTGAGGGAAGCGGCATTCAGGTAAGCCTGATCGAACCCGGTCCGATCGAGAGCCGCTTTACCGCCAATGCACTGAAACAGATCGAGGCGAATATCGACCTTGCAAGTTCCGCTCATGCGAAGGAATACGAACGACAACTGGCGAGGCTGAACGGCACCGGCCCCATCAACAAGCACAAGCTCGGCCCCGACGCCGTCTACAAAGTCCTCAAGCACGCCTTGACCGCCGAACGGGCGCGGCCACATTATCTTGTCACCACGCCAGCCCGGCAGGGGGCATTCCTGAAACGCCTGCTCCCGGCGGATCTCTTCTATCGATTGATGCGATCGCTGGACTGAGTAACAACAAAAAAAGGGTCAGGAAGAAACACCATGTCCGGTTTCACCACGGTTCTCGCCCTGATCGTCATGGGCCTCGTCGTGCTCGTTCTCGTGCGCGGGCTTTTCAACATGCTGAAGGGCGGCAGCGGCAACACCTCGAACAAGCTCATGCAGATGCGCCTCGTCCTGCAGGCCATAGCCATTGCGCTGATCATGCTGACGCTCTGGCTGACGGGCGGCGGGCGATAGGAGAAAACGACAATGGTTCGCCTGAACAAGATCTACACCCGCACCGGCGATGACGGCACCACGGCGCTGGTCAGCGGTCCCCGCCGACTCAAGCACGACCTGCGGGTCGATGCCTACGGCACCATCGACGAGGTGAATTCCGCAATCGGCGTCGCCCGTCTCTCCACCGAGGGCCTGCCCGAACTCCACGCCATGCTCCTTCGCATTCAGAACGATCTCTTCGATCTCGGCGCGGACCTTGCCGCGCCCGATACCGGCGAACCTCTGAGTTACGAACCTCTCCGGGTGATCGAGGCGCAGGTAACCCGGATCGAAAGCGAAATCGACCAGCTCAATGCCGGCCTCGATCCGCTGAAATCCTTCATCCTGCCGGGCGGAACCCAGGCCGCTGCCCATCTGCATCTCGCCCGGACGATCGCCCGGAGAGCCGAGCGGATCATGGTTGAACTGTCGCGCTTCGAGGGAGAAACCATCGACCCGCCGGCGCTCAAATACATCAACCGCCTGTCGGACTTCCTGTTCGTGGCGGCCCGTTTCGCCAATGACGGCGGCAAGGCCGATATTCTCTGGGTACCGGGCAAGAACCGCTGAACCTGATTGAACTCTGACCCTGGGAGCGCGCTATGTTCATTCCCCTGCATGACCGCAACTCCCTGAAGCACATCCGGATGCAATATGTCACGATCGGCCTGATCCTGACGAATGCGCTGGTCTTTGCCTTCACCAACATGCTGGTGCCGGAATCCGTCATCGAGGCTAGCGTCTATGGACTGGGTTTCATTCCCGCTGTCGTGTTCGACTACGCGGCGCTGGATCCCTCGCTCGCCATCGTGCCGCCGGATGCGACACTCGTCACCTACGCCTTCCTCCACAGCAACTGGATGCACCTTGGCTCCAACATGCTGTTCCTCTGGGTGTTCGGCGACAATGTCGAGGACGCATTGGGACATGTGCGCTTCCTGCTGTTCTATCTCGCCTGCGCCGCAGCCGGTGCGCTGTTTCACGGCCTTGTCGGCCCGACGTCCCAGAATCCGCTGATCGGCGCCTCCGGCGCCGTCTCGGGCGTCATCGCGGCCTATCTGATGCTGCATCCCAAGGTGCGCGTCTGGGTGCTCGTGCTGTTCCGCTTTCCCCTGCCGCTTCCCGCCTTCCTCCCGCTCCTCTTCTGGATCGGACAACAATTCGTGATGCTCGCCATTGATTGGCAGGGCGAGGTCTCCTGGGGCGCGCATGTCGGCGGCATCATCACCGGCGCCCTGCTCGTCGTATTCATGCGCAGGCGCGGCGTGCCCCTGTTCGACCGAACAATCGTGACACCGAAGGCTGTGGAACACCGGCAGGTCGCCCCACCGGCAACGCCTGTATCTCCGTCTTCACCGCCCCGGCGAACCGTCCACTGGGGCCGTTAATCTCGCAAATTTCGCTATATTGACGTAAACGTAAACGTAAATTAATCGTTTTTAAGCGGAATCGATGCTGTAGCAAGCGTTGTAATTGCGAAAAAAATGCGTATCCATGTCGCCCATTGACCATCGGAGGGCCGTCTGAAGAGGCATTTTCAGGCAGGGCAATGAAGGAAGAAAGTCATGAAAGTACTGGTGACCGTCAAGCGCGTTGTGGACTACAACGTCAAGATCCGGGTTAAGACGGATGGCACGGGTGTCGAGCTTGCAAACGTCAAGATGTCGATGAACCCCTTCGATGAAATCTCGGTCGAAGAAGCCCTTCGCCTGAAGGAAGCCGGCAAGGCTTCGGAAGTCGTGGTCGTATCGGTTGGCCCGGCCAAGGCCGAAGAGACGCTGCGCACCGCCCTCGCCATGGGCGCCGACTGCGCGATCCTTGTCGAGACCGAGGAAACGGTCGAGCCGCTCGCAGTCGCCAAGATTCTGAAGGGCGTGGTCGAGGCGGAAGCCCCGGGCCTCGTCATCACCGGCAAGCAGGCGATCGACGACGACTCGAACCAGGTCGGCCAAATGCTTTCGGCCCTTCTCGGCTGGGCACAGGCAACGTTTGCCTCCAAACTCGAGATCAAGGACGGCTCCGCCGACGTTACCCGCGAGGTCGATGGCGGCCTGCAGACGATCAACGTCAAGCTTCCGGCCATCGTCACCACCGACCTTCGCCTCAACGAGCCGCGCTATGCTTCGCTGCCGAACATCATGAAGGCCAAGAAGAAGCCGCTCGACAAGAAGTCGCCCGCCGACTTCGGCGTCGACATCGCAGCGCGCCTCAAGGTGCTGAAGACCGAAGAACCGGGCGGCCGCAAGGCAGGCATCAAGGTCAAGAGCGTCGCCGAACTGGTCGAAAAGCTCAAGACCGAAGCTGGCGTATTGTAATCGGGACGGGACAAGGAGAACAAAGACATGGCCATTCTTCTTCTGGCAGAACACGACAACGCAACCGTCTCCGACCAGACAGCCAAGACGCTGACGGCAGCCGCCGGGATCGGCGGGGACGTTCATGTGCTGGTCGCTGGCTCGGGCGCCAAGGCAGCCGCCGACGCCGCTGCAAAGCTCTCCGGCGTTTCCAAGGTGCTCGTCGCCGATGACGCAAGCCTCGCCAACAACCTGGCTGAACCGCTTGCGGCACTGATCGTCTCGCTCGCACCGTCCTATGACGTCATCATCGCGCCCGCCACCTCGGTCGGCAAGAACGTCATGCCGCGCGTTGCAGCCCTTCTCGACGTGATGCAGGTCTCGGAAATCATCGAAGTGGTTTCCGCCGATACCTTCAAGCGCCCGATCTATGCCGGCAATGCCATCCAGACCGTCCAGTCCACCGACGCAAAGAAGGTGATCACGGTCCGCACGGCATCGTTTGCCGCTGCTGCCGAAGGTGGTTCGGCTCCCGTCGAGACCGTGGCTGCTGCCACCAACCCCGGCGTTTCCACCTTCGTCTCGGATGCGCTTTCGTCCTCCGAACGTCCGGAACTGACCTCTGCCAAGATCATCATCTCCGGCGGCCGCGCGCTCGGCTCCTCTGAGAAGTTCAAGGAAGTGATCCTTCCGGTCGCCGACAAGCTCGGTGCCGCCGTCGGCGCGTCGCGCGCGGCAGTCGATGCGGGCTACGCTCCGAACGACTGGCAGGTCGGCCAGACCGGCAAGGTCGTCGCTCCGCAACTCTACATCGCCTGCGGCATCTCCGGCGCCATCCAGCATCTCGCCGGCATGAAGGACTCGAAGGTCATCGTCGCCATCAACAAGGACGAGGAAGCCCCGATCTTCCAGGTCGCCGACTATGGCCTCGTCGCAGACCTCTTCGAAGCTCTTCCCGAGCTCGAAAAGGCGCTCTGACAACCCGTTATTTCGCAACTGCGAAAAGACTGGAAAATCGCCCGCACGGGGCTATGAAATTTGCCGGACCAACCGTAACGTTGGGCCGGCATTTTCGTCAGGCGGTGCGGGTTCAGGTGAGGAGAACGGCATGACCAGGGTTTTTGATAATGTGGGCATCGTAGGCGCGGGCCAGATGGGATGCGGCATCGCCCATGTCGCAGCGCTGGCCGGCTACAAGGTCACCATCTACGATCTGGCCAAGGAGCGGATCGAGGCGGGGCTTGCCACGATTAACGGCAATCTGGCGCGCCAGGTGTCGAACGGGAAGCTCTCGGATGAGGACCGCAAGGCGGCACTCGCCCTGATTAGCGGCACCACCGACATCAACGACATGGCGCCGATGGACCTCGTGATCGAGGCGGCGACGGAAGATGAAACCGTCAAGCGCAAGATCTTCGCGCAGCTCTGCCCGGTCCTGAAGCCCGAGGCGCTGCTCGCCACCAACACCTCCTCGCTCTCCATCACGCGCCTCGCCTCCGCCACCGACCGGCCGGAGCGCTTCATGGGCATCCACTTCATGAATCCCGTTCCGGTGATGAAGCTCGTCGAACTCGTTCGCGGCATCGCCACCGAAGAGAGCACCTTCGAAACTGCCAAGACCTTCGTCCGCTCGCTCGAAAAGACGATCACCGTTGCGGAAGACTTCCCGGCCTTCATCGTCAACCGCATCCTTTTGCCGATGATCAACGAAGCGATCTACACGCTGTATGAAGGTGTCGGCTCGGTCGAGGCCATCGATACCGCCATGAAGCTCGGCGCCAACCATCCCATGGGCCCGCTGCAGTTGGCGGACTTCATCGGCCTCGATACCTGCCTTTCTATCATGCAGGTGCTGCATGACGGGCTGGCCGACAGCAAGTATCGCCCCTGCCCGCTCTTGGTAAAATACGTCGAAGCAGGCTGGCTGGGCCGAAAATCGGGTCGTGGTTTCTACGATTATCGCGGCGAACACCCGGTTCCGACCAGATAATACCGCTACTGCTAAAATTAGCACTTGAATCTGCGCGACGCAGCTTATTCACTTTAGAAGTGAAGAGTCGCACGGATGCCCTTATGACGTTCTTTGACAGCGCCAGACAATATGGGTTGCATGACCTCCTCTTCAGTCTCGAGCAACAGGCCGAGGCTGATGAGCGTATCAACAATATTCTGGCGACTGCCCGCAATTGCCTGGGGATGGAAATCGGCTTCATCGCCGAATTTGCCGGCAGCCGGCGGTTCTTCCGTTACGTCGATACCGCCATGCAGGACGCTGCGTTGCGTGTCGGTGACTGGTTGCCGATGGACGAAGGCTACTGCCGGCAGATCATCGACGGCGAATTGCCCGAACTGATCCCCGACACGGCACTCTTGCCCGAAGCACAGGCGATTGCTGCGACCCACGCGTTTCCGATCGGTTCGCATATGAGTGTTCCGATCCGGCTCGGTGACGGTCGTCTCTACGGCACCTTCTGCTGCTTTTCGACACGCCCCGATTCGACGCTGAACAAGCGCGACTTGCAGATCCTGCGCTCTTTTGCCCAGTTCGCCGCATTCGAGCTCGACCGTACCATCGAGAAACGCATCAATTACTGGGACGCAGAGGCACGCATTCTGGATGCCCTCGAACGCGACGGTCTCACCATGGTCTATCAGCCCATCGTCAGCCTTGGTGATGGCAAGGTAGTAGGATTCGAAGCCCTGGCCCGGTTTCCCTTCACTCCCTCCCGACCACCGAACATATGGTTCGCCGAAGCATTCGAGGTGGGCCGCGGTACCGAGCTTGAACTCAAGGCCGTACGTCTGGGACTGGAAGACATTCGAGGGCTACCCGAGGGCAGCTACCTTGCACTGAACGTATCACCCGCGACCCTGCTCGACCCACACTTTGCGGAACTGATGAGAGACCAACTACTCGAGCGTGTCGTCATTGAGGTAACCGAACATGCCGGCATTCACGATTACGACCGGCTGGCCGCCGCCCTGGCCCCGCTACGGGCTCTTGGAATGCGACTTGCGGTTGATGACGCCGGCGCCGGCTACGCCAGCCTGAGACATATCCTCAATCTCAAACCCGACATCATCAAGCTGGATGCGGAACTCTGCCGTGACATAGAGGATGATCCCGTGCGCCGTGCGCTGGCCGCCTCATTGGTGAACTTTACCCGCGACATCAGATGCACGCTGGTTGCGGAAGGCGTCGAGACCGCGGCAACGCTTGAGGCTCTCAAGGCGCTGGGGATTGGTGCTGCGCAAGGGTTCCATATGGGCCGTCCCATGCCCGCCGCCAATCTCGGCGAATGGCGACCGCGGCTGGCGGAAAACGCTCCGCCTCTTGTGGCCGCTCCGGCGGACTGAAGGCTCAAAAGGCCTCACTTGTTTTAATCGATAGAGAGAGCGCCCGCAAATTGGCGCTGATCGCGGCAGCAGGCAGCCAAAATCCTATTGGATATCGAGTAGCCGTTCGAGATAGCGGCGCTCGAGTTCGGGACGGGCGACATCATCCACCGACATGGTATCGAGCTTCTTGCGAATGGCGTTGAGAATTTCGCGCGCACGCTGCACGTCGATTTCGTCCGGAATCTGCACCCCGCCATCGTCCATCTGCTCGCCCGTCCTCGCCGTATCACGCCCCAGAGGATCCCGGCCGCGCTGGCCGCCCTGTCCGTTCTCGCCCGGTCCCTGACCGCCGGCGCGCATGGCCTGCTGGATCTGGCCCATCATATCCTGCGCGCCCTGCCGCAGGGCTTCCATGGCCTTGCCCTGACCGTCGACGGCGCGTTCGCCTTCGCTCTTTCCGAGCGCGTCTCCAGCACCCTTCATTTCGCGCTGCGCACGATCGAAGCCTTCGCCCGACTGGAAGCCAAGATCCTTCATGCCCTGCTGCAGTTCACCAAGCTTCTTGCCGAGCGCATCCTGCTGGGCTCGCAGGTTTTTCAGCGCCTCGCGCAATTGCTCGGCAGTCATGCGATCTGTCGGAGAACCGCCCTGCTGATCCTGCTGTTGCCCTTGCTGGCCGTTCTCCGTCACGGGCGGTTCGTCCTGCAGGAACTCGCCGTCTTCGCCATCGCCCGGATCACCGCGCTGCATGCGGTCCTTCAGCGCCTGATCGAGACGGAAGGTCTCGTCCATCAGCTTCTGCTGCTCCTGCATGATCTCGCCAAGCTTGTCGATCTGCTTGCGAAGCTCGCTGCTCTGCTGCTGTTGCTGCCCGCGCATCGGCCGCCCGGCCTGCAGGTTGTTCATCATCCGCTGCATTTCGGAAAGCATCTGGCGGGCGGCATCGCGATTGCCGGATCGGGCAAGGTTCTCGATCTGGTTCAGCATGTTGTCCAGATCGCGCTGTCGCAGCATGTTCTGCGCCGACTGCTGCTGTTGCTGGCCATCGGCATTCTGCTGGCGTTCTGCCACCGCCTTCATGAATTCCTGCATGGCGGCGCGAAGCTCGTCCATCAGCTTCTTGATTTCCTGATCGGAAGCGTTGCGTTCCAGCGCATCGGCAAGCGCCTGCTGCGCATCCCGAAGCTTGCGCTCCGCCAGCGAAAGATCGCCATCGTCGATGCCGAGAGCGATTTCCCAGAGATAGTCGGCCGTGTCCTTGAGATCGTCGTTGGAGCGGGCGATCTTCATCCGCGTTTGCGCGGACTGGATAAGCAGGAAATGCGTGGGATTGGGAATCGTCTCATCGGCACGCAACGAAATCGCTTCGTTAAGCGCAACCGCCTGACCGATATCGCGGGTATCGAGCGAGAAGACCTGACGCTCCTCTGCCACCGCCGCGGCCAACGGCTCGACGAAATGACGCGATGGCAGCACCATTTCGTGCGGAGGGCTGCGACCGGTTTGTCCAGCTCCATCGGTTGCGACAAGCGTGATGCGGACCTTACGGCCGGCCAGCGGATGCTCGCTGATGTTGCGGCTCGAAACGCCCTTTGCATCGCGCGCATTGTGACGCGGAAGATCGAGCCTGTAATCGGGCAACGGATAGAGCGGTGTAGCACCCGGCTTTTCCTCGACCGGCACAATCTCGGCACGCGCCGACTGGAGGCCGTAATCGTCCTTTGCGGTGAAGCCAATTTCCAGAGCACCGTTCACAGTCGGTTTCGGCAACCCCTCGAAGGCGATTTCCGGCGGATTGTCGGCAACGACCTCAATCGCCCAGTGCTTGTCTCCGACCAGAAGTTCGCCGTTCTGCTCAAGCTTGAGTTCGTGTGTGCGGCTCGCAGGCGCCTGTGCCGGACCGCTTCCGTCTGGTTGGGCGGGCGGCAGCGCCTCGCTGCTTTCCGCGACGTCCAGAACCTCGCCACCATCGGCCAGACGATAAAGAACCTTCTCGTCCTCGCGCCCGCCGCTGATGCGCACGGTCGCCTGCGAATTCTGCGGCACGCGCACGCCGCCTTCCACGGGCTGCGAATTTGCACCGGAGAGAAACACCGGCGCGCGGCCGGTAAAGGCAGGCGGAGTGATCCACGCGTCGACACGTATCTCCTGGCCGGTCCCCTCGACGGCGGTCCAGCGGAATGCATCGGAAATCACCCCGGCCCCGTTGGAGCCGGAATAGGCGAAAGCGGTCGCAAACAGGAGTGCCGGAATGGCGCGCAGCGCATAACGGTCGAACCGGGCGATATCCGGCCGAGGCAGGCCGGCATCCAGCGCAGCGATGGTTTCCGCCATCCGCCGCTGGTGTTCCTGCCACAGCGCGCGGGCAAACGGCGTTTCGAAAGCCGGTTCGTCGTCCTGCACTGCGACGGGCTGGTGCGGCAGGCCGTTACGCTCCTCGAGCAGCCTGTCAGCTTCCTGCGCATCCGGCCAACGCAGCCTTGTAAACGGCAGAAGGGAGGAAACGAAAGCAAAGGTGAGGGCAAAGACCAGAAGCAGCCGCAGGAAATCCGGCAATTGCCGGAAGACCCCGAACCACGCAAGCGAAATGAATATCGCGGCAATACCCAGAACAGGCAGGAAGAGCGGCAACAGACGTTCCGCGAAAAGGACGAAACGCGCCAGCAGACGTTTGACCGCAACACGACGCGCCAGCACCGGATCGGTGCGGAACGCGCCTTTTCGCGTACTGCCCGGCTGAGGAAGGCTCATCCGTCGGGTCTCCGTTTCGTCCACTGGTGGAAGCGCGCCGCTCGCTGGCGAGCGCCATCAATTGCTAAAGGATAGCATCCTTTGTGGCGAAGACGAGGGCACCGGCACAATCACGACCGCTTTTTTGAGCCGGTCGCCGAAAAGTGAACGGCAATCAGGCCAGCCAGTCCGGCACGGAATCGAGCGCAATCAGTTCTTCGTAGCTGGTGCGGGGACGAATCACATGGAACTGGTCGCCGTTCACCAGCACCTCGGGAACGAGCAGACGGCTGTTGTAGGTCCCCGCCTGTACGGCCCCATAAGCGCCTGCAGAACCGACCGCGAGAAGATCGCCGGGCTTCGGCATCGCCATCTCGCGATCGAGCGCCAGATAGTCGCCCGTTTCGCAGACGGGGCCAACCACATCGGCCTTGATGCGCGGCGCGCTGGCAGCCGAGATCACCACGGGACGGATCTCGTGATAAGCTTCATAGAGCGTCGGCCGGATGAGATCGTTCATCGCCGCATCGACGATCACGAAGGTCTTGTCGCCACCATCCTTCACGAACACGACCTCGGTGACCAGAATGCCGGCATTTCCGACGATCAGGCGGCCCGGTTCGGTGACGATCCGGCAGTTGAGGCCGGCGAGCTGTTCCTTGACGATATGGGCGTAGGCGCCCGGTTCCGGCGGAGGATTGTTGTCGTCGCGATAGGGAATGCCGAGACCGCCGCCGATATCGACGTGGTCGATCGTGTGACCGTCACCACGCAGGATTTCGACCAGTTCCCGCAGGAGCCGGAACGCATCCTCGAACGGCTGCAGTTCGGTGATCTGGCTGCCGATATGCATGTCGATGCCGGTCACCTTGATCGACGGCAGGCTGGCCGCGCGCTGATAGACCGCGCGGGCACGCTCGTAGGAAATACCGAACTTGTTTTCCTTCTTGCCCGTCGAGATCTTCGCATGGGTGCGCGCATCGACATCCGGGTTGATGCGGAACGAGACGTGCGCCTGCTTGCCGGCCTTGGCGGCGCGGACGGCAAGAACCTCAAGTTCCGGTTCCGATTCGATGTTGAAGCAGTAGATGCCGGCCTCAAGAGCCAGATCCATCTCGGAGACGGTCTTGCCGACACCCGAGAACATGATCCGGCTTGCCGGAACACCCGCAGCGAGCGCACGGCGCAGTTCACCTTCGGACACGACATCGACACCGGCGCCGAGCCGGGCCAGCGTCTTCAGCACGGCCTGGTTGGAATTGGCCTTCATCGCATAGCAGACCATCGCGTCCACGCCGTCAAAGGCCTTCGAAAACACCTTGTAATGCCGTTCCAGCGTTGCCGTGGAATAGCAATAGAAGGGCGTGCCGACGGCCCGGGCGATTTCAGGCACGGAAACGCCCTCGGCATAGAGGACACCATCGCGATAGTCGAAGTGGTTCACGGATATGGCCTGTCAGAGAAGAGGATCGAGGATGAACGGATCGTCCGGCTTTGCCGGGGCAGGTTGAGGCTTGCTGCCGGTCGTGCGTACGTTCTGCTGGTCAGCCGGCATGCTCGGCGGATCCAGATCGGACTTGCGGCCGCAGCCGGAAAGCACGAGAGCAGCCGTAACAACCAGGCCAGCGGCGACTATTGAGCGTCGAAACGTTTTCACCATCATCCTATCCACCGGAACATCTTCCCATAGCCTGTAGCGAAAATCACAGCGCTTGTGCACCCTTAATCTCGAAACCGGCCAGCAAACGAACGTGATCAGTTGCGGGCGCGCCACCAGGCGATCTGCTTCTTCACCTCGGATGGCGCAGTCCCGCCATAGCTCTTGCGGCTGGCGACCGAGGCCTCGACCGTCAGGACATCGAAGATGCCGGCGGTGATCGCCGGATTGATCGACTGCAGATCTTCAAGCGAGAGTTCTGCGAGATCGCAACCCTTCTCCTCGGCAAGCGCCACCGCACGACCGGTGACATGATGAGCCTCGCGGAAGGGAAGGCCCGCTTCACGCACCAGCCAGTCGGCGAGATCGGTCGCGGTCGAGTAACCGGAGCCGGCGGCAGCCTTCATCCGGTCGGTGCGCACAGTCAGGTCGCGGATCATGCCGGTCATCGCGGCAATTGCCAGTTCGAGGCTTTCGGCCGCGTCGAAGACCTGTTCCTTGTCTTCCTGCATATCCTTCGAATAGGCGAGCGGCAGGCCCTTCATCACGGTCAGGAGCGCGATCAGCGAGCCGTTGATGCGGCCGGTCTTGGCGCGTACCAGCTCGGCCGCATCCGGGTTCTTCTTCTGCGGCATGATCGAGGAGCCAGTGGAGAAGGCGTCGGACAGGCGGACGAAACCGAATTGCGGTGTCGACCAGATGACGATCTCCTCGGCAAGCCGCGACAGGTGCGTGGCGCAGATCGAAGCGATGGACAGGAACTCCAGCGCGAAATCGCGGTCCGATACGGTGTCGATCGAGTTGCGGGTCGGCTCACGGAAACCGAGCGCCTTGGCCGTCATGTGGCGGTCGATGGCAAAGCCGGTGCCGGCAAGGGCAGCAGCCCCGATCGGGCTTTCATCCAGATGCTCGATGGCGTGGCGCACGCGCTGCCGGTCACGGCCGAACATCTCGACATAGGCCATGCAATGATGCCCGAAGGTCACCGGCTGTGCCGTCTGCAGATGGGTGAAACCGGGCATCACAGTATCCGCATGCTCTTCGGCACGGTCGAGGAACGCGGCGATAAGGGAGGTCAGCGACACCTCGACCTTTTGCAGTTCTTCCTTCACCCAGAGGCGGAAATCGAGTGCCACCTGATCGTTGCGCGAACGCGCCGTATGCAGCCGGCCGGCAGCCGCGCCGATCAGTTCGGCAAGGCGCGCCTCGACGTTCATGTGAATGTCTTCAAGCTTGCGCGAAAACACGAACTGACCGGATTCGATCTCTGACAGGATCGTGTTCAGGCCGTGAACGATCTTGTCTTTGTCGTCGGCCGAGATGATGCCTTGATGGGCAAGCATCGTCGCATGCGCGATAGAGCCGCGGATATCCTGGGCATAAAGCTTCTTGTCGAAACCGATGGAGGCATTTATCTCCTCCATGATGGCCGCAGGTCCGGAAGCGAAGCGTCCACCCCACATCTGGTTGGAGGATTTCGTGTTCTTGGTGTCCTCGGCCATGCGATGCCCATCCTGGAGACTGCAATGACAGAAAAAAGACCGCTGGGACTTCCTTCCGCCAAGCTGGTTGCGATTGCGGCGGTCGCCGGCATACTCGCCGGCGCGGCAGCGGTATACGTGAAGCAGACCATGTCTGGCAATGGCGAGGTGACCGCTGAAACCGCGCAATGTCAGGGCGCGGTCCAGAAAGCCGAGACCCTGAAACCGTTCACGACCGGACAGGTCGCCGCGATGGTGGCCGCTACCAGCCCCCGGACGATCACGGGCCTCTCCTTCAAGGATGCATCGGACAAGGACATGACGCTCGCAGATTTTTCCGGCAAGACCGTCCTCCTCAATCTCTGGGCCACCTGGTGCGTGCCCTGCCGCGAGGAAATGCCGGCACTCGACGCGCTGCAGAAGGCAGAGGGCAGCGACAGGTTCCAGGTGCTCGCGATCAACATCGACACCGGCAATGCCGACAAGCCGAAGGCCTTCCTCGACGAGATCGGCGTGAACACGCTCGGCCTCTATCGCGACGCCAGCATGGGCGTCTTCAACGTGATGAAGAAGGAAGGGCTGGCATTCGGCCTGCCCGTTACCCTGCTGATCGACGAGAAGGGCTGCCTGCTCGGTTCGATGAACGGCCCGGCCGCCTGGGATAGCGAGGATGCAGCCAAGCTGGTCCGCGCCGCAACCGGCACCTGACCGTCGTGAATTGACCCAAGGGGATCAATCGCCTCGCAAGCCCGTCAGGACGACGAGGCTCCCTTGATCTCGGCAATCCGCTTGCGTGCCGTCTGCGGCAGCGGCACATGCGGATTGTCCCGCGCCGTTTCGACCAGAAGCGCATCACTCGCGCTTTCGAGCTGTCCGGTCAGCGTTTCGAAAAAGGTATCGGGATCAAGGCCCGGTTGGATAGCCGGCAGAATCTGAACCTTGAAATGGCCGGGATAGCGCCTTGTCGTGGTACGCGGCCAGAACAGGCCCGGATGCATGACGACAGGCACCACGGGAACCTGCAGGTCGCGGTAGATGCGGGCAATGCCATACTTGTAATGCGGCACGGCACCGGGCGGGCGGCGGGTGCCTTCCGGATAGATGATGAGCTGACGGCCGCTTCGCATTTCCTCTTTGGTCCGTTCCATGACCGCGGCCATCACCCTGCCCCGCGCCCCACGGTTGACCGGGATCATCCGTTGCTTCATCGCATACCAGCCGAACAGCGGAATCCACATAAGTTCGCGCTTGAGAATGTAGACCGGATCGTCCAGCCAGGGCAGCAGCGCATAGGTATCCCAGAAGGACTGGTGTTTCGGCGCGAGGATGTAGCCGCCCTTCGGAATGTTCTCCAGCCCTTCGATTTCGAAGGTCGTACCGACGATCTTCTCCATCAGCCAGTGGCACGAACGCGCCCAGTTCTTCGGGATGAAATAAGCTTTCTTGCGCGGCAACAGAAAGTAGATCGGCGACAGGAAAATCATCCGCAGGATGAGGTTGGCATAGAAAAGCGTGTTGAAGAGTATTGAGCGCAAGGTGATCATGGAAACTATCCGTGGGCGGGCCGAGAAGTCCCTATCGCAAAACGCCGGAAAGCAAAAGCCGAAGGCGCAGCTTTCCTGCGGCATCATTCCACCTTGGCGAGATGGCTCTTGGACCGCAGTCCCTCGCCAACACCCCAGCCGATGATGCCGCGGGCATAGGCGACGAGCGTCTTGCCATATTCGGAAAGCAGTGTCCTGAGCAGATTGGGTTCGGCATACCAGGCGGTCGTCTTCAGGTCGGAAAGGACCACCGGATAGGGAATGAAGGTGGTCGACGGGTCGATGCGGCGCAGTTCCATCAGGCTGCGCGGCATGTGGTAATTGCTGGTGACGACAAGAACCGAGGAATAGCCGCGGTCGTGGATCCAGCGCGAGGTCTCGTTGGCATTACCGATGGTGTCCATCGCCTCATAGCCGACATCGACGCAGCATTCGAAGAGATCGGGCGAGCTTTGCGTTACCCTGCGGATCTGCGCCGGGGTGGTCGTCGGATGCACTCCGGAAATCAGCAGCCGACGCCCCATGCCCTTGCGAAGCAGTTCGATTGCCTGATCGATTCGCTGGTACCCGCCCGTCAACACGACGATGGCATCCGCCTTGGCGTCGAGTGGCGGCGTGAACGTGGTCACGGCATCGGCAAAACGGAGGAAACCCGCAAGCACCAGCGCTGAGGCGAAGATCAGCACCAGCCCCCCATAATGGAGAAAACGGCGCAAACGCCCATGGCGCGAGAGAACGCCGCCCGCCGGGCGCAGCGACAACTCCTCCCTGGACGCTTTCTTCCGTATCATTCGGTCCATCGACATGGTTCGTGAATAGCGCGCTTTTCACATACGGAACAGGCGGCTTTGTGGCAATTCAACAGGCTTTAGACGCAAGCGCTCAATCCTTGAGCAGGCCGTCCGTACGCGCCGGATCCGATCTCACAAGATCGATTTCATAGATTGTACGCATGACGGTTATGCGGGCCGTGACCGTCGTCAGCAGCGCAATCACGATCATCGTGGCGAAAATCCCGAGATAACCGAGATAGCCGATCGAGAAGGTGCCGAACAGGGCCGTCGCCTGATCGCTTTCCGGCGTGGCGAGCGAGCGGCTCTGCCAGAAGCCGGCCGCGGCAAAAAGCCCGGCCGCCAGAATGCCCCCGGCCGCGGCCCCTTGAGGCTGATTTTGAGGAAATGCTTCTGGAATTCCTGGGCAACGAAGGAGCCTTCCGCGCCGACGAAATGCAGAACCTCGATGATGTGCCTGTTTCCGGAAAGCGCACCACGGGTGGCGAAAACGACCGTCAGAACCATGGCCGTGAAAACCAGAACGAGAATGGCGGAACCGATCAGCACCGTCGTGCGCGCCATCTGCACCAGCCTGTCGACCCAGGTACGGTGATCGTCGAGAAACGCCTGCGGCACTTCGGCCTTCAGGAGATCACGCATGGCGGCGAAATCCGGCGGATGCGTTTCGTCGATGGTAATGATGATGAGGCGTGGAACCGGCAGCTCGTTGATGTCGAGACCGGTGCCGAGCCAGGGCTCGAGAAGCCGCGCGGTCGCCGCATCGTCCATGATGCGGCCGTCCTTGGTGCCGACGAAGGTCAGCGCCAGATCGCGCGCCCTGTTGAGCGCCTTCTCCATGTCGAGATTGTCGTCCGGCTTGATCTGGATGGTGATTTCCCGAGAAATCTGGCTTTGCCAGCCGGCAGCCGTCGCCCTGACCATGCTGACCGCACCAAGCGTCAGGCAGGCGAGGAAGGCCATGATGGCGATCACCACCATCAACGCATTGCCCTGAATATTCGAGGGCGGCAGGATCGGTCCGGTCGGCCTCACACTCATCTCGATGCGGCGCGGGTTCTTGTCGGATTTCTTCCGACGGGCGGGCTGGTCGATGTTACTCATAGATGTCGAGCCGCCCGTCCGTGAGGATCATCCGCCGCGCATCCACCTGATCCATCAGCGCCAGATCATGGGTCGCGATCACCACCGCCGTCCCGAGACGGTTGAGTTCGAGGAAGAGGCTGAGCAGCCGGCGCGCCATCGGCGGATCGACATTGCCCGTCGGTTCGTCGGCAAGCAGGATTTCCGGCCGGTCGATGAGCGCCCTTGCGATCGCCACACGCTGCTTCTCGCCACCGGACAGAACCGGCGGCAGGACGTTGATGCGCTCGCCCAAACCGACCCATTTCAGCAGTTCCAGCACGTCCTTGCGGTAGCTGTTCTCGTCCTTGCCTCGCACGCGCAGCGGCAGCGCCACGTTCTCGTAGGTCGTCAGGTGGTCGAGAAGCTGGAAGTCCTGGAATACGATGCCCACGCGTCGGCGCAGCATCGGCAATTCGTTACGAGGGATGCGGGTGATATCCCGGCCGAAGCTGCGGATCAGTCCGCGCGTCGGCTGAAGCGACATGAAAAGCAGGCGCAGAAGGGTCGTCTTGCCCGCGCCGGAAGGACCGGTGAGGAACTGGAACGAACGCTTCGGAATGTCGAAGGTCAGGTCTCGGAGTATCTCCGGTCCCATTCCATAACGCAAACCGACATTTTCGAAATGGATCAAGCGACGGGCCCAGTCTGACGGATCTAAAGACCGGCCACATGTTAACACCACACGTTAACGGCCGGTAAACACGGGTCAAAGAACGGCGCTTTTCGCCGGATCTTTTCGAAGCATTAACCATTTAAATTTACGACTGGGGATGAATTGTTTCAATGCCCCAGTTTTGTCCGCCCCCAGAGGCGTTCAGGAAAGACGCTTTGAGGAGAGGCGCTTCGCAAAACGGGTCGTTCAAGGAAAGGCTTCGGCCCATGAGCGCAGCAAGGTCCAGACGAGAGCCCGCCGAGCCGGTGATCGATCTCCTGCCGCCCGACCGCCGCCGTCCTCCGCACGCCTGGCCCATCCATGTCAACGAAGACATCGTAGACGCGCATTTCGTCACCGTGCGCGAAGCCCGGCGATCACCGCAGGACGCGGGCGGCCGTACCGACGCCCGCAAGCCTCGTAACCGCTTCGCTTCGCAGCCCTCCGCCAATCGCTGGACCGACACGCTGGCCGCGCCGTTGCGTTCCGGCGAACGGGCGCTGCAACGGCTTTCCGAAAAAACCTTCGCCATTCTGGTGTCGGCATCCTTCGCCATGATCTTTGCCGCAGCAAGCGTCTATGCGGGTGTCGCGGCACAGGAAGCCGCGCCACTGCCGGCCTCAGGCCCGCTCGACATCACCCATGTCAGCCTGACACCGCAGGATGCCAACGGCATGCGCGTGCTGCTCGTCAACGCCATTGTCGAAAACCGCAGCCAGGGTCGCACCTCCCTGCCGAAGCTGCGCGCGGATCTGGTGTCCGGCGGCCAGGTGATCGCCAGTACATACATCGACAGTCCCGTAGACGAACTGGACGCGGGCCACAGCCGCGGAATCTCGGCACGGTTGCAGCATCCCGGTGGAAAATTGCCGGAATTGCGGCTTTCCTTCGAAGAAGCGGATGCCTCGCGCTCCTGACTGTGCTATCCGCCATCCTTCCTGCGGCCGCCCGTCAGCATAAGGCCGCTGTGCTGAAGGAGCCGTATTCATGCCTGTCGTCCGCGGAAAGAACATCGAGCCGCTTTACACCGCCGCGCAGATCGCCGAACGCAACCATGTGTTGGCTGCCGAGATCGCCAGCGGTCCCTGTGACGACCTGCTGGTCATTTCCGTCCTGAAGGGCTCCTTCATTTTCGCAGCCGACCTGATCCGCGCCCTGCATGATGTGGGCCTTGCCCCCGAAGTCGAATTTATCACGCTGTCCAGCTATGGCACCGGCACGGTGTCCCAGGGCGTAAAGATCATCAAGGATATCGACAGCGATGTCAGCGGCCGCAACGTCCTCCTGATCGATGACATTCTCGAATCCGGCCGCACGCTGCTTTTCGCCAAGAACCTGATGTACGAACGCGGCGCGAAAAGCGTCACGATCGTCGTGCTGCTCGACAAGAAGGTCAAGCGTAAGGAAGTCTTCGAAGCCGATTACGTGGGCTTCGAATGCCCCGACTATTTCGTCGTCGGCTACGGCATGGATGTCGCCTATGCCTTCCGCGAACTTCCCTTCGTCGGCGTCGTCACCGGCGACGCCTGAAGCTTTTCGAGGCCCCGGCATGAGGCGAACTCTTGCCGGCGAACGAAGAGCACTTGTTAACCATGGGCGAGAGCGCCGCCCATGGTGTTTACCGATCGAAAAGGAAAGCATGGTGATTTGCCTCCCGGGGGCACACAGACAAAGACGGGAGCGCAAGTTCGTTCATGGCTAGAATTCTGATTACCGAAGATGAAGATTCGCTGCGGTCCTTCGTGGCCCGTGCGCTGCGTCTCGACGGCCACGAAACCTATGAAGCTGCCGATGGCGCCGAAGGCCTGGAGCGGCTCTCGGAAAGCTCCTTCGACCTGCTGCTTTCGGATATCCGCATGCCCGTCATGGACGGCATCGAGCTGGCGCACCGCGCCGCCTCTTCCTTCCCCGACATGAAGATCCTGCTGATGACCGGCTATGCCGAGCAGCGTGAACGCGCCGACGACCTCACAGCGAAGATCGTCGACGTCGTTTCCAAGCCTTTCGCTCTGCCGGATATTCGCGAGGCCGTCGCCCGCGCCCTGGCAAGCTGACACAAGTTCAGAGCGCCTCTTCGACCCCGACGCCTTCAAGCTTTGCGATTTCCGCGACGACCGACTCGAGCCAGTGGTCGCGGATACCCATTTCCCGGAGATGGGCCACGGTATTGGCGACATAGACGGGGTTGGGGCCTGACTGCCCGACAGCCGCATTGACGATCCGCGCCGCCTCACTGACCGTAACCGCGCCGCCATACTGGGCATGGGCACGGTCGACGACATAGGCCACCGCCTTCACGATCCGTCCATCGTCCAGTTTCAACGGCAGGAAACGCTCCAGATAGACGTGAGTCACAAGCTCGCGCTCCCTGAGATATTCGAGCGTCTCCTCCTGATCGGAATGCGGGACCTTGAAGGCGACCCCCCTGCACGAACCGCCGCGGTCAAGACCGAGCACCAGCCCTGGGCGCTCTTCCGTCCCCCGATGCACCCATGACCTGACGCAAAGCGAGCGGCGATACCCCATCAGCCGCGCCTGAATCCGTTCATCAAAGGGAAAGCCCGGATTCCACATCAACGATCCGTAGCCAAACACCCAAAATTCGTCCATATCGCAAGTCATTCCCGTTTGCCGAACAACCATTTTACGATCGGAGCGCCGGATGGCAACGAACAAGCCCGAGACAAGTGCCGTCAGTCGCAAGATTATGCGCCTGGGCATTCTCATCATAGTCGGCATCGCCGCCTATACAGGTGCGTGGTTCTATGCAGCCAATTCGCTCCAGAAAAGCCTTCTTACCTTCTTTGGCGGCGAAAATCCGGCAGAGGTGGATATCAGTTGCGATGACACCGCCGTCCGCGGCTTTCCGTTCCGCATTGGCCTGTTCTGCTCCAAGGTCGGGCTCGACGACCGTTTTCACGGACTTTCCGCCTCGTTCGGCGCACTGCGCTCGGCAGCCCAGATCTATGCGCCCGGCCATGTGGTCTGGGAACTCGACAGCCCCGGCGAAGTGCGCTCGGCCCTCGGTTTTTCCGCGGCGCTGCAGTGGCAGGCGCTCAGATCGAGCGTCAACTCCGGCCTTTCCGGTGTAGACCGAACCTCGCTGGAGGCGACGGGATCCAAGGCAACCGTGACCGTAATGACCACGGGCCAGACCTTTGATGCCGCCTCGGACCATCTGGAGGCCCATGCCCGCCGCAATGGCGATGATCTCGATGTCGCCCTGATGATCCGCAACGGCACATTCCAGTTGCCAGGCGGAACGCCTGTCATCCCGCCGTCCTCGACGACCGTGGACCTGACCCTTGCCGGCAAGGCGAAATATCTCGACATGCAGGGAGACCGCGGCGAAGGCCTTTACGGCAGCAGCGGCGAAATCCGCCGCATCGCCATCGACCTCGGCGAAGGGCGGATCCTCTCCGCCAACGGACCGTTCTCCATCGGCACCGACGGTCTGATTTCCGGCGAGCTGCGCCTTGACCTCGAGGGTATCGACGCGTGGCGGAAAACCCTTGCCGAGGCCTTCCCCGATGACGCCGACAACATCAAGAGCGGCGCGAAGATCCTCAAGGCACTCTTCTCCGGCCAGCAGAACGGCGGCGTCGATCTGAAGATCCAAAACGGCGTCGTCATCCTCGGCGGCTTCATCCCGATCGGCGTCCTGCCGCCGATCTAGAGCAATTCCAGTAAAAGTGGGAACCGGTTTTGCGTCCGGAATTGCGGGGAAACAAAGGGATAGAACACGTCGCGATCTTTCAGATTCGCCCGCCAGCAAGCTCCTGAGGATCAGGCCTTCTTGTCGAGGGCGTGGCGACCGAAATCCGGTACGTCGACGTCCTGACCGGCCTCGATGATCGAGCGGCGAACCGCGCGCGTGCGGGTAAAGAGTTCGAACAGCTTGTCGCCTTCGCCCCAGCGGATCGCCCGCTGCAGATAGGCGAGATCCTCCGAAAAGCGCGAGAGCATTTCAAGGATCGCATCCTTGTTGTGCAGGCAGACATCACGCCACATGGTCGGATCGGAAGCGGCAAGACGGGTGAAGTCGCGGAAACCAGAAGCCGAATATTTGATGACTTCCGATTCCGTCACCGTCTCAAGATCGTCGGCGGTGCCGACGATGTTGTAGGCGATGATGTGCGGCAGATGGGAAACGATCGCCAGCACCTTGTCGTGGTGCTGCGGATCCATCTCGTCCACCCGGGAGCCGAGCGCCTCCCAGAAAGCCTTGAGCCGCGACAGTGCCTCGGCATCAGTATCCGGCAGGGGCGTGAAAATGCACCAGCGCCCCTTGAAAAGACCGATAAAACCGGCATCCGGGCCGGATTTTTCCGTCCCGGCCAGCGGGTGGCCGGGAATGAAATGCACGTTCTCCGGCATATGCGGCGCCATCTGCGCGATGACGGAAGCCTTGGTGGAGCCAACATCGGTGACGATGGCGCCGGGCTTCAGGTGTGGCGCAATCTGTTTCGCCACCGCCTCGGAAGCACCGACCGGCACCGAAACGATCACGAAGTCGGCGCCCTCGACGGCTTCCGCCGCCGACAATGTGTAGGACGTTCCGAGCCCAAGCTCCTCGGCGCGTTTCAGCGTATCGGCGCTGCGCGTCGAGACAACCACCTCGCGGGCCAGCCCGAGCTCCTTGACATCACGGGCAATCGACGAGCCGATAAGGCCGATGCCGATGAGCGCGATACGGTCGAACATGGCTTCCGGCATCAGGCGCGACCCATGAATTCGGTGAGCGCTTCGATAACGCCGATATTGGCCTCTGCACTGCCGATCGTCATGCGTAGCGAATTGGCAAAGCCGTAACCGCGCACCGCTCGCAGGATGTAACCGCGGCTGGTGAGGAACGCATCGGCTTCCTCAGCGCGCTTGCCATCGGCATCCGGGAAATGCATCAGTACGAAGTTGGCGACGGAAGGCGTTACCCTGATACCGATCGGGGTCAGCGCCTCGGTAACCTTCTCGACCCAGACGAGGTTGTGCTCGACAGCCTTGCCGACGAATTCCTGGTCGCGGATCGCGGCAGCACCCGCAGCGATTGCCGGAGCGTTGAGGTTGAACGGACCGCGTACGCGATTGAGCGCATCGAGAATCTCGGTCGGTCCATAGGCCCAGCCGACGCGCAGCGCGGCAAGCCCGTAGACCTTGGAGAAGGTGCGCGTCATGACGACATTGCGGTTGCCCGATACCAGCTCGACGCCGGCTTCGTAATCATTGCGGCGGACATATTCGGCATAGGCGGAATCGAGCACGAGAATGACATTGCCCGGCAGCCCGGCATGCAGGCGGCGGATTTCGCTTGCCGGCACGTAGGTGCCCGTCGGGTTGCCCGGATTGGCAAGGAAGACGATCTTGGTCTTCTCGGTAACGGCGGCGAGGATCGCGTCGACATCGACGGTGCAATCCTTTTCCTTCACCACAACGGGGGTGGCGCCAGCAGCCTTGATCTGGATCTTGTAGACCAGAAAACCATGTTCGGTGATGATGCCCTCATCGCCTGCGCCAAGGTAGACATGGCAGAGCAGACCCAGAAGTTCATCGGAGCCGTTGCCACACAGGATGTTGTGCACGTTGAGGCCATGGACGTCGGCAATCGCCTCGCGAAGCGCCAGGGCCTGCCCGTCGGGATACATTTCGAGATGCCCGGCGCTCTGCTGGAAGGCACCGATCGCCTTGGGGCTGGGCCCAAGCGGCGACTCGTTGGAGGACAGCTTGAAGACCCGGGCAACCCCCGGCGCATGCTCCTTGCCCGGCACATAGGCCGCAATGTCGAGAATACCCGGACGCGGAGTAGGCTTCACTTCGATGTTCATCAAACTGGCTTTCTGTCTCGAAAAATCCGGGCAAGCGCCCGGCCCTGTTGGCGAATGCCAATAAAGCGGAACGCCGGATTTGTCGAGACTTCAGGCAGAAAACCCGGGAAGCGTCAGCGCTTCGCAGACTGCCGGGTGGTGGGGATGCCTTGCGGTGCGATGACCGGAACGAAAACGCGGCGGGAGGCACGCGCCGCAACCGGCAGCCCCTGATAAAGCCGCTTCTGCGCCTCGACGACGATGACGCCGGAAAAGGCGGGCCACAGCATGCGCCCGATCCGCTCGAACCCGCTCCTGAGCCTCAGCACCGCGCGGATCTTCGATGGCGGGAAGAACAGGGCCTCGGCGCTTGCGCCCGGCGTGAAATTGGTTTCCCTGAGCAGCGTGGTCAGCTGCCCACGCGAATAAGGGCGCCCCGAGCCGAACGGCGTGTGTTCCATCCGCGCCCAGACTCCGCGACGGTTCGGCACTACGATCACCAGCCGGCCACCCGGCGCAAGAATGCGCCAGATTTCCTTCAGCGTCTCGCGCGGGTTTTCGGTAAATTCCAGCGAATGCACCATCAGGACACGGTCGATAGAGGCATCCGGTAGCGGCATCTCCTCCTCGAACACCAGCGCCGTCGCGGACGGTTCCCCAACCGGCCAGTTCACCGCCCCCTGCCCTGCCGGCATGAAGGCGAAGGTACGCTCGGTATCGGTTCGGAAGCGATCAAGAAAGGGAACCGCATAGCCGAGGCCGACCAGACGCTCGTCCGGCATTCGCGCCCATAGAGAAGCGAGCGCCATGGCAATCGAGTGCTCCGCCACGCGCCCCAGCATGGAATGATAGAACTGACGGAGATCGACGATATCGACGTGCATGCTTCATTGATAGCAGGCGGCGATTGGACTTCAAGACCGAACACGCTACATTCCGGCGAACCATCTGGAAGGGACTGCGGTCTGATGAAACCCCTCGAAATCGAAGTCTTTCTTTGCCGAAGCGATAATTTCGGCGTTCTCATCCATTGCGAGGAATCCGGCGTCACCGCCTCGATCGACGCGCCGGAACTGGCGCCGATCCTTGCCGCGGCAAAACGGCGCGGCTGGTCGATCACCCACATCCTCACCACCCATCATCATGGCGACCACGTCGAGGCGAACCTGGCCCTGAAGGAGCATTTCGGTTGCGAGATCATCGGCCCCCGCAACGAAGCCGTTGCGATTCCCGGGCTCGACCGGGCCGTCGGCGATGGCGACAGCTTCAATTTCGGCGTGAGGCCAGTCCGCGTGATCGAGACACCCGGCCACACCGCCGGACACATCTGTTTCCACTTTCCCGACAGCAAGATCCTGTTTGCCGCCGACACCCTTTTTGCGCTGGGTTGCGGACGCCTCTTCGAACGCCCGGCATTCGACATGTGGCATTCGCTGCAGAAGCTCGCCGCCCTGCCGGACGAGACCGCCGTCTATTTCGGCCATGAATACACGCTCTCCAACGCCCGTTTCGCCCTGACCATCGACCCGGACAATGCGCGACTGGTCAGCCGCGCGGCGGAAATCGAAGAGAAACGTCAGAGAGGCGAATTCACCATTCCGACGACCATCGGGCTGGAGAAGGAGACCAACCCGTTCCTCAGGGCAGCCGACCCCGCCATCCGCCGCAACCTGTTGATGGAAGGACGCACCAACGAGGAAGTCTTTGCCGAGATCCGCACGCGCAAGGATCATTTCTGATGCAGGCGGAAGAGATCATCAGGACGCTCGGCATGCAGCGACATCCGGAGGGCGGCTGGTTCGTCGAGACCTACCGCGATCCCGCAGGCGCGCCGCGCGGCCACTCGACTGCCATCTACTATCTGCTTGAGGCAGGCGAACGATCCCATTGGCACCGGGTCAGGGATGCGGTCGAGGTCTGGCACTATTACGCCGGGGCACCGCTGGCGCTCCACTCCTCCCCGGATGGCGATGCGGTCGAGACCATCGTGCTCGGCCCGGACCTAACCAAGGGGGAAAGGCCACAGGCCATTATTCCCGCCGGAGGTTGGCAAGCCGCCGAAAGCCTCGGCGGCTTCACCCTCGTCGGCTGCACCGTGGCACCCGGCTTCGAATACTCGTCCTTCGAGATGGCTCCGCCGGACTGGAAGCCCGCAGGCGCCTGATTGGCTAAAGCATTTCCAGCAAAAGTGTGCCGCGGTTTTGCGTCCGGAAATGCGTAAAATCTAAAGGCTTACGAGCGAAAGCGTCAAAATGCACTGGGCGAAGAAATAGAAAGCCCAGACCGCATAGCTTGCGATCTTCTTCCGCCCCTCATCTTTCAGCAGGAAGCTCTCAAGCGCGATCAGGGCGTCCGAAATCAGGAAGGCCACCGCGCCGATGAAGACAAGGGGCGACGGCATCGTCAGCGCCATCAGCCCCATCACCAGCATGGCGGCGATATAGGAAGCGATGGCGGGCGCCAGCGGTCCGGTCGGTTTCCAGAGGATGCGCAGCAGGAAAGCGCCGAAAACGACAAGCGCGACTGCCGCCAGCCAGCGCCACGGCTCGGCCATCAGAATGTCGAGATCACCGTACAGGTAGAAGATCGCGGCATAGATCAGCAGCACGGTCAGGAAGACCTGGAGACCGAGCTTGAAGGGCACCTCGCCACTGCGGGAGATCAGCGCGTCACCGACAGCGCTCAGGCCCAGCGCCACGACAACCAGCCACCACGCGCCGGAAAGAGCGGCGAAAACGCAAAGAAGAATGATCGGCAATGTCTTCGCCACCGTCCGGAAATAACTTTCCGGACGCGGCAATATCGCGAAATAGGCAAGGCCCAGCAGCACGGCGAGATAGAATATCGTCATGCCGCTACTTTGGCATGCGCCGCGAAACCGTCAAGCCTCCACTTTTTCCGTAGATTGCCGGCGGCGGATCATGTCCCGGGCAGCGAGCATGGCGCCACCCGTGATCAGCAGGCAGGCAAGGCCGATCCTCAGGCTCGGCTCGGCAAAACCGAACAGCGTGAGAATCAGGGTGGAGAGCAGCGGCGCGGCATAGGACGAGGCTCCAAGGATCTGGATATCGCCGTTCTTCACGCCGTAATCCCAGGCATAGAAGGCAAGGCCGACGGGAAAGATGCCGAGCCCGACAACGGCGGCCCATTGAGGAACCGATTCCGGCCAGACGGTCGTCTCCAGTCCCAGATGGCAGGCAAGCGAAAGGATCGAAGTCGCCAGGCAGAAACCCGTCACGACATCCGTCGATGCGGCCTCGAAACGCCGCGTGATCAGTGAATAGGCCGACCAAGTGAAAGCGCAGAGGAAGGCGGCGAAATAGCCGAAGCCATAGGCGGGATCGAAGGAAATGCCGTTCTTGGCAACGATCAGCACCGTGCCGGAAAGCCCCGCCAGCGCGCCAAGGACGTGATACCAGCGCAGCTTCTCACCCGGCAACAGAGCCGAGCCGACGACGATCAGCAGAGGCCAGAGATAGGCGATCAGTCCGGCCTCGACGGCCGGCGCGTTCCTCAGCGCAGTGAAATAGAGAAAATGGTAGCCGAACAGCCCGATGACGCCGGTGAGCCAGACCTTGGCGGGCTGCCGCAACTCCCGGATACGCTCAGGCCGGAGAATGAAGGTGATGATGCCCGGCAGGCTGCCGATCGCAAAGGTGATCGCCGAAAGCTGGAAGGGCGGCATCTTGCCGGAGGCGGCCGTCAGCAACGCCAGAAACGACCACATGAGAATGGCCGTGAACCCGATAAGCGTCGCCCTGATCTTCACCCTCTATCCCCCATTGCGGGACAAAGGATCTCCCGCGTCCTCAGCCGTCGAATTTTACGGCGGTTACATACAGCGTTCCCATGCGTGTCGGCACGCGAGCGTAGACCGGAGCGTATACCTTCAGCTGCGCCGTCTTGGCAAACCAGATCTCCATGCCGGTCGCGCTACGCATGTATTCGATATCCTTGCGCCCCTTGCGGAAGCCGGACTTCGGAACATAGCGGACACTGCAAACGACGGCCTCGCCTTCAACATCGCCGGCGGTGAAGCTGCGCGTCCCCTTCGGCGTCATGACGATATCCATGCGGCTCTCGCCGTCATAGATCGGCAGCGTCCGGGGGCAGACAGCCTCGCCATCAGGAACGATCAGCCCGGAGATCGGGTCGAACACGGATTTCAGATCGGCATCGGTCACAGGGATCCAGCTCGCCGACCGCGGCTTCGGCGGCGGATCGACGGTGGTCTTCGTCACATTGCCGTTATCGTAGCTGACATCGTACATGCTGGTCTTCTTGCCGGCCTGATAGACCAGCCGATAATGCTGCGCCCGCATGCTCTGGCCGCTCAACTGACCGGATACGGTGCTTTCGCCCGATATTCTGGAAATGATATCGACGAGACCATAGGAGCGGAAATTGGCCGAAATCTTGTAGTTCTGATCGTTGACCTCAGTCAGGAACGAGGCCTTAGCAATCGGCAGCGCACCCAGAGAAACGCTGTAATCCGTGCGATAGCGGATGTCCGCCCCGGCAGCGGATGTGGCGAACGACACCGCAAGAGCAAATGCGAGGCTGGCGAAACGCAAGATTGGGACCCTCAAATTCGAAAATGTCTGTTCCGGAAACTGTTTGGACCTTCATCCTCCAACCGGACTGTGGCAAGAACATAGCGGAAATGGCCTGCCGATGAAGGAAAATCCAAGCTTTGGCTTGACGCGGCCCGCCAGTCTGACTATAGAACCGCAACTTTCCAATCAAGCGCCGTTGGATTGCTTTACCGGCTGTTGTCCGGAAGCAATGCAATGGCAAAGAAGAAAATAGGTGTACCATGTCCCGCAGTTGCGAATTGACCGGCAAGGGCGTCCAGTCGGGCAACAATGTGAGCCACGCGAACAACAAGACCAAGCGCAAGTTCCTGCCGAACCTGTGCGACGTCACGCTGATCTCGGATGCACTTGGCCAGCGTTTCCGCCTGCGCGTTTCCGCTGCCGCTCTGCGCTCCGTTGAACATCGCGGTGGCCTCGATGCCTTCCTCCTGAAGGCCAGCGAAAACGAACTTTCGATGCGCGCTCGCCTTCTGCGTCGCCAGATCGCAAAGAAGACTGCAGAAGCTGCATAAGCTTCTGCGCTACATCGCTGTAAAGGTATGAAGGCTTGATCGGGTCCCCGGCAGGCCTTTTCCTTTGTCCCGTCAACTGGTGGCATCACCCAGGATAAAAAAATGCAGATGACACGCGCTATTTTCGTTTATTCCCTGCTGATGACGGCCGTCGTGGTCGCTTCGAACATTCTCGTCCAGTACCCGCTCTCGGGCGAGCTCGCAGGCATCAATCTCGGCGATCTGCTGACCTATGGTGCCTTCACCTATCCGGTCGCCTTCCTGATCACCGACCTGACAAACCGCCAGTTCGGCCCCTCGACCGCCCGCAAGGTGGTGTTCATGGGCTTTGTGGTGGGCGTCGTGCTTTCCTTCGTCACCTCCCAGCCCCGCATCGCGATCGCATCCGGCTCCGCCTATCTGGCCGGGCAGCTGCTCGACATCTCCGTCTTCAATCGCCTGCGCCGGCTCGACTGGTGGAAGGCGCCGCTGATGGGCTCGCTCATCGGCTCGGCCCTTGATACCGCGATCTTCTTCTCGCTGTCCTTTGCCCCAGTTTTCTCGATGATCGGCCCCAACGACGATTTCGCCATCGCATGGGCTCCGGTCCTCGGCGTCTTCTCCGCCGAGGCTCCGCGCTGGATCTCGTGGGCTCTGGGCGATCTCAGCGTCAAGATACTGGTCGGCCTCGTCATGCTCCTTCCCTATGGAGCACTGATGAGCGTTCTGAAGCCGACGGTTCCCGCCCGCTCGGCCTGATCTTTCAGTCGCTGAAAGACGAAGACCGGCTCGTCAGTCCACGAGCCGGAATTCCAGCATCACCGTCCGTTGCAGGATCGAATGATTATCGTCCGAAACGAGGATGACGTGCGTCGATCCATCCGCGGCGACGAAGGTGTCGAGACCTTCCATGTTGTCGATCTGCGAGGAGCCATTCGCCTCGAGAATGACCTCGCCCTCGACGATGGCGTCGGGCTTCAGGCTTGCGCCATCGATCCGGCGCAGCCGCATCGCAACACCCGTGGCGATCGTGAACCGGCGCTCCAGCAACAGCAGGTCGCCATCGGGAAGAAAATCCCCGTCGGTCACGTCGAAGCCGTCATAGGGCACGACCCGGAAGCCACCCTTCAGAGGACCGTCGAGAATACCGGCAAGGAGATTGCCGTCGCTATCGACACTCTTTTCGGCGATGGCCACAAGGCCACCCTTCAAGGGGCCGTCCAGCGGCGCTGTGACCAGGGTCTCGATACCGCCATTGCTGCGCAACCTGCCGACAGGAAACGGCAACGGCAGGGCCAGCCGGAAGGGCCGTGAGGTCTCGATGTCCGAAAGCGGGGAATAACCCGTGACACGATGTATCTGCTCGAAGCCGACAAAGGCTTCATCGCCGCGCAAGGCGAGGCTTTCCGCATCGACCGTACGCTTCGGCGCCGAGCTACGGCCAGCGGCATCCAGCATCGGCGCGATGGTCACGTCATCGAGACCGGTAAGGCGGCCACCGGCGCCCCTGGTGATCGAACCCGTCAGCCAATGGCCGGTATCGAGAACGCCGATGAATTTCTTGCCCCCATCGGTCAGCCTGATCGACGACCATGCTCCAAAAAGCCGCTCGGAAGAGGAAAGCTCAAGCCCGCCGAGAAACTCCAGCGAACCGAAACGCGTATCGGTCGAGCCGGGGCGGAATGTGGCGATCGATGTCGCCTTGATAGGCGCGGCCACGATCTCGCTCGCAGCGCCGACATCACCCCAACCAACGGAAATGCCGATCAATGCGGCCGCGAGCAGGCGGCCAGACCGAACTCTTCCGGCCCGCACGCCTTCAGCCGGCACGACGCATGCGACTGCCGCGCTTGCCGCCGCCTTCGCTCTGATCCTCGAAAAGTGCTGCAAGCTGTTCGGTCATCGCGCCCGCCAGTTCGTCGGCATCGACGATGGTGACCGCCTTGCGATAGTAGCGTGTCACGTCGTGACCGATACCGATGGCGAGAAGTTCGATCGACGAACGCGTCTCGATCTGCTCGATCACGGCGCGCAGGTGCCGCTCCAGATAATTGCCCGGATTGACCGACAGCGTCGAGTCATCGACCGGCGCACCGTCCGAAATCATCATCAGGATCTTGCGCTGCTCCTGCCGGGCCGCCAATCGGCTGTGAGCCCACATCAGGGCTTCGCCGTCGATGTTCTCCTTGAGCAGGCCTTCGCGCATCATCAGGCCGAGATTGCGGCGCGCGCGGCGCCACGGCGCATCGGCCGATTTGTAGACGATGTGGCGCAGGTCGTTGAGACGGCCGGGTGTCGGCGGCTTGCCGCTCGCCAGCCACTTCTCCCTCGACTGACCGCCCTTCCAGGCCTTGGTCGTGAAGCCCAGGATCTCGACCTTGACGCCGCAACGCTCGAGCGTGCGGGCAAGAATGTCGGCGCAGGTGGCTGCAACGGTAATCGGTCGGCCACGCATCGAACCGGAATTGTCGATGACCAGCGTCACCACGGTATCGCGGAACTTGGTGTCGCGCTCCCGCTTGAAGGACAGCGGCTGCATCGGGTCGATCACCAGCCGGGTGAGCCGGGCGCTGTCGAGATAGCCTTCTTCCAGATCGAAGTCCCAGGAGCGGTTCTGCTGCGCCATCAGGCGGCGCTGAAGCCGGTTTGCCAGCCGCCCGACGGCACCCTGCAGATGCGCAAGCTGCTTGTCGAGGAAGGCCCTGAGGCGGTCGAGTTCGGCCTCGTCGCAAAGCTCTTCCGCGGTGATGACCTCGTCGAACTCCTGAGTATAGATCCGGTAATCGACCTTCTCGTTGAAATCGTCGAAGGGGCTTGCAGGGCGGCGCATCTCGCCGGGTGTTTCGGAATCGTCGTCGCCTTCATCCGACATGTCGTCGTCGGAGATTTCGGCGCCGTCCATCTCACCGTCTTCCATCTGCTCCTGCGAGGCTTCGCTTTCCTCGGCGGGCGCGGATTCGGAACCGGCTTCCTCTTCGGCGTTTTCCTGTTCTTCCTCGTTGCTGCGCGGCTGATCCTCGTCCGTGGACTGGTCGTCCTCGCCCTCCTCCTGGTCCTCGCCGACATCCTCAGCCATTTCCATGGCCGAGAGCATGTGACGGATGACCTTAGCGAAGGCCTGCTGGTCGTTGATCGTCCCGTTCAGCTGATCGAGGCTGGAGCCCGCCTTCTCCATGATGAAGGGGCGCCAGAGATCGAGAACCTTGCCGGCGCTGGCAGGCGGCTTTTCGCCCGTCAGTTTCTCGCGCACCAGCATGGCAACGGCCTCCTGGATCGGAGCGTCCTCCTGCCGGCTGATGCCGGAGAAATTCGCCTTGGCGTATTTCTCCGCATGCATGGCGCTCATGTTGGCGGCCATGCCGCTCATTCTGAGCGCACCGATGGATTCCACGCGTGCCTGTTCAACGGCGTCGAAGACGGCACGGGCATCCGTGCCCTGCGGCGCCATGACGGCATGGACCTTCTGGTCGTGGCAGGCGATGCGAAGCGCCATGGAATCCCCGAGACCGCGGGTCACGGCCAGCTCATGGGCCGTCGGCCGCTTGGAGAGTTCCGGCAGGCGCACGCGCTCGCCAGCGAGGCCGGGTCGCTCATTGGCGAACACGACCTCGACTTCCGCACTGCCGGCAACCGACCGCACGCAGCCGGTTATCGCCCGCCGCATCGGTTCGGTATCAACGCCCACGCCGGGCTTCGCATTCACATTGTCGCCGCGACCTGCCATTCCGATCGCCTTCTTACGCGCCTACAACGATGTTGGCGGCGCTCTCCTTGAGTTCGACACCGAAGGCGCGCTGGTACTGTTCGGCCACCAGCGTACGCTCGAGCTCGTCGCACTTGTTGAGGAAGGTCACGCGGAACGCGAACGCGACATCACCGAAGATCACGGCGTTTTCCGCCCAGGTGATGACCGTACGCGGGCTCATGACGGTCGAAAGATCGCCGTTCATGAAGGCGGCGCGCGTGAGATCCGCAAGGCGAACCATGCGCGAAACCGTGTCGCGGCCGGTGTCGTTGCCTGCAAAGGCCTTCACCTTGGCGAGAACGATATCGACTTCCTTGTCGTGCGGCAGGTAGTTCAGCGTGGTGACGATCGACCAGCGGTCCATCTGCGCCTGGTTGATCTGCTGGGTGCCATGATAGAGGCCGGTGGTATCGCCGAGGCCGACGGTATTGGCGGTCGCAAACAGGCGGAAAGCAGGGTGAGGACGGATGACCCGGCTCTGGTCGAGCAGCGTCAGGCGACCGGAGGATTCCAGCACGCGCTGGATGACGAACATGACATCCGGACGGCCGGCATCGTATTCGTCGAACACGAGCGCGACATTGTGCTGGTAGGCCCAGGGCAGGATGCCGTCCTTGAATTCGGTGATCTGCTTGCCGTCCTTGAGGACGATGGCGTCCTTGCCGACGAGGTCGATACGGCTGACATGGCTGTCGAGATTGACGCGCACGCAAGGCCAGTTCAGCCGGGCTGCAACCTGCTCGATATGGGTCGACTTGCCGGTACCGTGGAAACCGGAAACCATCACGCGGCGGTTATGGGCAAAGCCTGCAAGAATGGCGAGCGTCGTCTCGCGGTCGAAGAGATAGTCGGGGTCGAGATCCGGCACATAGGCATCTCCCTTGCTGTAGGCCGGAACGCGCAGATCGGTGTCGATACCGAAGACTTCGCGGACCGACACAGTCGTGTCGGGGAGATTGGTAATATCAAGTTCAATTTTGCTCATCGTGTCTCCATGCCGGACGCCCCGGACCCGGCCGCATAAAAATGAAACTTCTTGCCAAGCTTCGGATTAACAGAAACCAGCCTGCTTTAACAATTGATACGCCTGAATGACAGCGCGAAAGCGCTCTTCCGAACCACGGTCGCCGCCATTTGCGTCAGGATGGTGTTTTTTTACAAGCTCCTTGTAGCGGGTCTTGATCTCCGCAGGAGAGGAATTGCCGGGAAGCCCCATCGTATCGAAGGCTTTGGCCTCCAGACTTTTCAGTTTTCGCAATTGCGGCTGCAAGCGCGGCCCATTGCCGCGGCTCTGCTGCACGAAGCCGAAAGGATCCTTCACACGTGCCTGCGAAGCAGCCGAACCCGACCGCGCGGTCGAATGCAGCGGGCTTGCACGCGCAGCCTTGTTGACCCCGACCGTCCAGGTCGGGCGATGCCCCGTAATCGCTTCCTTCTGGTAGCGAGCGATCTCCCCGTCCGAAAGGCCGGAGAAATAATTGTAGCCCTTGTTGTATTCCTTCACGTGCTCAAAGCAGAACAGGAAAAACTGGCCCTCGGCATTGCGACCGACAGGCGCGCGATGCACGCCCGGCTTGTCGCAGCCGTCCCACTGACAGGTCGCGGGTGCGGGCTCGGCTTCCGGCGCTTTTTTCCGCTGCGTCCGGATCCGATCGAAATATTTTGAATCGAGTTTCATCCGGTGATTATGGTGCCTCCGGCAAATGACGACAAGAATTGACAAACGCGAATGTTCGGAGCTTTGTGGGGGCTTTTTCGAGGACTGCCGAAGCAGGTTGGGAAAGCATGGCCATACGCACCACAATTGAGGCGAAACTGCGCGCGGCCTTTTCGCCGGAACGGCTCCTTGTGATTGACGAGAGCGCCCAGCATGCCGGCCATCAGCCTGACATCACGGGCACGGGCGAAACCCACATGCGGGTGAGGATCGTAGCCGCCGAATTCAACGGCATGACGAGGCTTGCCCGCCACCGGGCGATTACGGAGCTGCTCAAGCCGGAACTCGACGCAGGCCTGCATGCGCTGGCAATAGAACCAGCCGCACCGGGCGAAGCGACCCGCTGGTAACCGCCAGACGATCCATTACCGTGGGCCATTATCTTGGGAACGAACTCCAGATGGGCCCGCGACGGGGCCATTTCAAGCGTTATTCGGCTTTCGCGATATCCTCGACCGGACGAATCCTGAGCTTGGTCAGGCGGTTCTTCTCACGCTTCATCACGATAAAACGCTTGCCGTGGAACGTGAACGCCTGACGTTCCTCCGGAATGGATTTTGATTCGTGGATGACGAGGCCGGCGATCGTCGTCGCCTCCTCGTCCGGCAGGCTCCAGTCGAGCACGCGATTGAGGTCCCGGATCGGCACGGAGCCATCGACCACGATAGAACCGTCCGCTTCCTGCCGAACACCCTGGATCTCCAGATCGTGTTCATCGGCAATGTCGCCGACGATTTCCTCGAGGATATCCTCGAGCGTCACGATGCCCTGCACTTCGCCATACTCATCGACGACCACGGCGAAATGTACCTTGCGTCGCAGGAAGGCGCCGAGCTGATCCCGAAGGCTGGTGGTGTCGGGCACGAACCACGGCTTCTGCGCAATCGCGGTAATGTCCAGCTTTTCCGGATCGACGCTGGGCTCGGCAAGCGTCCGCAACAGGTCCTTGGCATGCACTACGCCGACGATGTTTTCCGTCGATCCCCTCCACAGCGGCATGCGCGTATAAGGGCTTTCCAGAACAGCCCGAACAACTACCCCCGGCGGATCGTCCACATTGACGCCCCGCATCGCCGTGCGATGCCGCATGACGTCGGAAACTTCGAGCTCATCGAGTTCGAAGAGACCGCTCAGCCGGTCGCGCTCCTGCCTGTCGGAAGAGGCGTCGCGATGAACGAGCTGAAGCGCCGCGTGAAGCTCGTCGGAAGTGGCAAGCGTCAGCGTATCTTCCGAAAGGCGCACACCGGTAGCACGCAGGAGACTGCGGACCACTGCATTGACAGCACGCGACAGCAGGCCATCCCCGGACGTCATTTTCCGCGTTTTTCCTCCAGGAAACTGAAGACCTCGGAGGCCGGAACGTCGTCAGCGACGAAGGACTGGCCAATGCCACGGGTCAGGATGAAGGTGAGCTTCCCGCCCTTGACCTTCTTGTCCTGGGCAATGGCGTCCATCAGGAATTCGGTCGATGGCAACTCGCCCGGGATCTCGTCGATCCGGGTCGGCAGACCGACCGCCCTGAGGTGGGTTTCGACCCGACCCGCATCATCCGGGCTCGCCAGATTGAGCCGCGCGGAAAACTGATGCGCCAGCACCATGCCGATCGAGACGCCTTCGCCATGCACGAGGCGGCGGCTGTCATATTCGGTTGCGGCTTCCAGTGCGTGGCCGAAGGTATGGCCGAGGTTCAGAAGCGCCCGGCGGCCATTTTCCCGCTCGTCGGCGACAACCACGTCGGCCTTCGCCTGACAGCTCGTCGCAATCGCCTCGATGCGGGCCGCACCGCCGGAAAAGACTTCCTTCCAGTTTTTCTCGAGCCATTCGAAGAAATCGGGCTTGTCGATCAGGCCGTATTTGGCGACCTCGGCATAGCCGGCGCGAAATTCGCGTTCGCTCAGCGTATTCAGCACATCGGTATCGGCCAGCACGAGGTCGGGCTGGTTGAAGATGCCGACAAGGTTCTTGCCGTGGCGCGTGTTGATCCCGGTCTTGCCACCGACCGAGCTGTCGACCTGCGACAGGAGCGATGTCGGGATCTGCACGAAACGCACCCCACGCCGGACGATACCCGCAGCAAAACCGGTGAGATCACCGATAACGCCGCCGCCGAGCGCGATCACCGTATCGTTGCGCTCGATACGCGCCTCCAGCAGCACGTCGCAAACCTTGGTGAGGCTGTCGAAGCTCTTGGTCTTCTCTCCCGGCGGCAGGCTGAGCGATACGGCTTCGATGCCATCGGTCTGCAGGCTGTCCATCAGCGGGTCGAGATAGAGTTTTCCGACATGCTCGTCAGTGATGATGGCCGCCTTGCGCCCCTTGATTCGCGTCGAGATCTCTCCGCCGGCACGACCGATCAGACCGGGTCCGATCAGAATGTCATAGGCGCGCTCGCCGAGCGGAACATGCACCAGCCGTTCGGTATTGTCTGAACTAGTCATTCTTGCTTGCTGCCTTTGCGGTATGGTCGATGATCGCCGCCAGAACCTCGTTGGCGATGATCTCCTTGCGCACGTCGCGCGATATGATGGAGATATCGGCCAGCGCATAGACCGGGTAGCGTTTCTGCATCAGGTCTTCCAGCGTCTTCTTCGGATTTTCCGTCTTGAGAAGAGGCCGGTGATCGCGCTTGTTGACCCTTTCCCACAACACATCGAGATCGGCGTTGAGCCAGAGCGAAATGCCGCCCTTCTCGATCTGCCTGCGGGTCTTTTCATTGATGAAAGCGCCGCCGCCGGTGGAGACCACGCGCGGCCCGGATTTCAGCAGGCGCTTGATCACCCGAGTCTCGAGCGCACGGAATTCGTCCTCGCCATAGGCGGCGAAAAGCTCGCTGATCGTCATGCGCGACACGCGCTCGATTTCCACGTCGGTATCGACGAAGGGCAGGCCGAGCTGCCCGGCGACCATGCGGCCGATCGCGGATTTTCCAGCGCCCATCAATCCGACGAAAACGAGATTGCGGCGCCCCAGTGCGGCCCGGGCACGCTCGCCCAAAGTCGGGACATCGGGAAAAATCGTATCGGTCATAGGCCTGTTCGCAAGTGTTTTAACACGGTATTTACAAATGCAGGGCAAGCGTCAAGCCATACGCATGAAGGAAAGCGATGGCCGCGCGCCTTGCAATGCGCAGGATGCGTCGTCATATCAGCTTTCGGCCTGCCTCAAGGACGATGCCATGCCTACCTTGCTCCGTTTCGCTTTCTTCTGCGCCACCGCCGTCGCGATCGTCTACGGCATCATGTGGTCGCTGGTGGTATTCGTCGAACCCAGGGAACGGGATGTCACCGTTCGCATCCCTTCCGAGCGGGTCAATCCGCCCGTACAATAACCAGCCGAGGCCGTCTTGTCCGATTTGAGCCGGGCCCGCATGGAGGCCTTCCTGGAGATGATGAGCGCGGAGCGCGGAGCCGCCGCCAACACGCTGTCGTCCTATGAGCGCGATCTCGACGACCTCCACGACTTTCTAAGCTCACGGAAGATCGGCCTCGACGCGGCCGACCAGCAGACGCTTTCCGCCTATCTCTCGGATCTCGCCAGAAGGGGATACGAGCCGACGTCTCAGGCCCGCCGTCTCTCCACCATGCGGCAGTTCTACAAGTTTCTTTATGCCGAGGGCCTGAGGGGTGACGATCCGACGGCCATTCTGGACTCTCCGAAGAAATCGCAGCCTCTCCCCAAGACACTTTCCGAAGACGAGGTGAGCCGGCTGCTCTCGCTCGCCGAGCAGGAGGCGGCCCTTGCCGGTCCCGGACGCCTGTCGCGGCTGCGCATGCTGGCTCTTCTGGAACTGCTGTACGCCACCGGCATGCGCGTCAGCGAACTGGTAGCCCTGCCGGTCAAGGTTCTGGCGCAGGAAGGCCGTTTCCTGATGATCCGCGGCAAGGGAAACAAGGAAAGGCTCGTGCCGCTTTCCAAGGCGGCAATCGCCGCTGTCGCCCGCTATGGCGAACAACTTGCTGCGGAGACTGACGGAGAAACCGGCCCCTTCCTTTTCCCCGCCGCGAGCAAGGAAGGCTATCTCCCCCGGCAGGTTTTCGCCCGTGACCTCAAGGATCTTGCGATCAGGGCCGGCCTGAGGGCGTCGGCCATTTCTCCACATGTGCTGCGCCACGCCTTTGCCAGCCACCTCTTGCAAAACGGTGCGGACCTGCGTGTCGTGCAGGAATTGCTGGGTCACAGCGACATTTCCACCACACAAATCTACACGCATGTGCTGGATGAAAGGCTTCAGAAGCTGGTCCAGACACATCACCCCCTTGCAAAACAGGCTAAAAACCACGATTAGAGCCTCGGCTCTCCAGACTGGCAATGCCAGCGCCCGGCATTTGACAGGCGTTTGAATGGCCAGGGCAGAAAGATCGGAACGGATTTCATGCACAACTATCTCGACTTCGAAAAGCCAATCTCCGACCTCGAGGCAAAGATCCACGAGTTGAAGAAACTTGCCGAGGAAGACCAGAGCATCGACACCTCCGAGGAGATCGGTCGACTGGAGGCCCGCGTCGGCGAGGCCATGGTGGAGATCTATTCCAAGCTCAACCCCTGGCAGAAGACACAGGTCGCGCGCCATCCGCAGCGTCCGCACTTCGTCGACTATGCCGCGCGGCTGTTTACCGAATTCACGCCGCTTGCCGGCGACCGCAAGTTTGCCGAGGATGCCGCGATTCAGGCGGGCCTCGCCCGCTTCCGCGGCCAGCCCGTCGCCGTAATCGGCCAGGAAAAGGGTAACGACACCAAGTCCCGCCTCAAGCACAATTTCGGCAGCCCCCGTCCGGAAGGCTACCGCAAGGCCATCCGGATCATGGAAATGGCCGACCGCTTCGGCCTGCCGGTCGTCAGCCTGATCGATACGGCCGGTGCATATCCCGGCGTCGGCGCCGAGGAACGCGGCCAGGCGGAAGCCATCGCCCGCTCGACGGAAATGTGTCTTTCGCTGCACGTGCCGATCATCTCGGTCGTCATCGGCGAAGGCGGCTCCGGCGGCGCGATCGCCATTGCCACCGGCAACCGCGTCTACATGCTGGAACACGCGATCTATTCGGTCATTTCGCCGGAAGGTGCTGCCTCCATCCTCTGGCGCGATTCCACCCGCGCCAAGGAAGCGGCGACCAACATGAAGATCACCGCCGACGACCTCAAGGCGCTCGGCGTCATCGACGGCATCATTCCCGAACCTGTCGGCGGCGGCCATCGCGATCCCCAGCGGGTCATCGACACCGCCGGCGACGTCATCGCTGGCGCCCTTGCCGAGCTTTCGGGCCAGCCGGGCGACAAGCTGCGTAACGACCGCCGTCAGAAATTCCTCAACATCGGGCGCAATCTCTGAGGCTTGTAGTGCAGATCGGCCACAATGCTGCTGCTTTGCAGCGGTATCGGCGGCAATATACTGGTCGGGCTGGCGCCTTTGGTTTATGATTTATAAAGATTGAAACCATAAATTGGCAGCATGGCGCTTTCCGACGAAAGCACTTGTATCTTTTTTCGAGATGAGCCGTCCGGAATGCGTTGGAAATCGTCTGTCCTCGTTTTGACCATGGCCGCACTGCTGGCCGGTTGCACAGTCAACGAAACGCTTGAAACCGTCGATCTGTCCCAGGTCAAGGACAAGGTCGACCATCCCCTGTCATCCAAGATCCTCGCCGACATGCAGGCGAAGGGCATGCAGCGGAACTCGCCGATCGCCATCCGCATCTTCAAGGAAGAGGGCGTTCTGGAGATCTGGAAGGCGAAGACGGACAACCGCTTCGAGAAGATCAAGGAATACGCCATCTGCGCATGGTCCGGAAAACTCGGGCCGAAGATGAAGGAAGGCGACCGGCAGGCGCCGGAGGGCTTCTACCCGCTCTCGCCCCAGCATCTGAACCCGAATTCCAAGTATTACCTCGCCATCAACACCGGCTTCCCCAACCGCTACGACTCCGCCAACGGCCGTAACGGAACGAACCTGATGATCCATGGCGCCTGCTCGTCCGCCGGCTGCTATTCGATGACGGACGAACAGATCCTCGAGATCTACGCCTTCGCCCGCGACGCTTTCAAGGGCGGCCAGCAGACCATCCAGCTGCAGGCCTTCCCCTTCCGCATGACCGCGGAAAACATGGCGCGCCATCGCGCCAGCCAGCATTTCGAATTCTGGCAGATGCTGAAGGCCGGCTACGACAATTTCGAGGTGACCAAGCGTCCGCCCGAAGTTGCCGTCTGCGGCAAGAAATACGTCTTCAACCAGCAGGTGGAAGGCGGCAAGGTTATCAGCGCCGGTGCGGCCTGCCCGCCCATGTCGACACCGCCAGCGCTCGAAATGGCGCTCAATTCCTATAACAAGACCTACCAGATGGCCTATGACAAGGCCTTGAAGAAGCTGGGCGACAAGGTCTGGTACGACCCGTCCGAAGCCGAGCGCAAGGCGATCGTCGCCGACCAGCGCAAGGGTCACGACCTCGCCTATGCGCCAACCGGCTCGTCCCTGAAGGCAGGCAAGCTCGTCTCTCTCGAGGATGCCGAGAAAATGCAGACCGCGCAGTCCGCCGCGCCGACATCGGCTCCGGCTGCGATTGCCCGCATGGCGGCGGCAAAGCCGGACCAGAGCACGCCCGCCCCGGCGAACGCGCAGCCCCCACAGCAGACCGCTGCGGCTGCTGGCGCCGCGGCTTCCGGCGCTACAACCGCGCCACAGAGCACGCCGGTCGCCGTTCCCGTGCCGCAGCCCAGTCCGCTGACCGCGACAGCGGACACGGTAACGGACGCCACCGCGCCGGCACAGGAAACCGCTCAGGCTGAAAAGAAGCCGTTCTGGAAGTTCTGGCAAACGCAATGAGCGAGCCCGTGGTCTACGACCTCAAGGGGCTGAAATGCCCCCTGCCGGTCCTCAAGACCCGTCGCCGGATGGCCGATCTGGCCGCCGGCACCGAGCTCACCATCGAGACCACCGATCCCCTGGCCGTGATCGACATTCCGCACTTCTGCCACGAAGACGGACATGACCTTCTGGAAAGCATCAAGATCGACACTGGCCACCGCTTCCTGATCCGCAAGGGTCAGAAACGCTGAGACCTGCTGCGCGGAACGCCATAAGGCTTCCGGCTGTTCCGTAGGCGGCATCGCGGATGAAACTCGAAGAGCAACTACCCGCTTTACCAGGCGCGTTTGCGCCTGTCAGATCTTCAGGCCCGGAATGGCCAGCGGATTGTCTTCCAATGCAGCCCTGTCCGGTCGGTCGATCGCGGGGCGTCCGGTAAACGCGTCGAACAATTCCCTCACGTAGGTTTCCGGAAGATCCTTGGTGATCAGCACCAGACGCGTGCGTTGGTCGGACGGGTCGGGCCATGCGAGCAGGCGGACCGGCTGGTGGAAAATCGACTGCACCCCGTGCAGCACCACCGGACGGTCCGGCCGGTCGGTCAGCGCCACCACAGCCTTCATGCGCAGCAGCTTCTCCCCATGGGTCGAACGGAGAATGTCGAGAAACATCTCCAGCGCCATCGGATCGATCGGCCGGTCATGGATGATCGAATAGGAACGGATGTCATCGCCGTGCCTGTTCACATCGTGATGGTGATGGTGCCCATGATGATGGTGGTGGTGCCCGTGGTCATGATGGTGCTCGTGACCATGGTGCTCGTCGTCGTGATGATCGTGGTCGTGCTCCGCCGCGATTTCGTCCTTCAGCCAGCGATCGACATCTGCGATCTTCGTCGCCGGATCATAGAGCCCGTTGACGAGAACCTCAGCCTTTCCGGCTCCTTCGCTGTCTCCATCGGTGATGACGGCGCGAGGATTAAGTTCTCTCAGCCGGGTGACAAGTGCGTCGATCGCCGTGGGGTCTGCAAGCGTCTTCTTCGTCAGGATCAGCCGGTCGGCGACCGCCGCCTGTCGCAAGGCTTCGGAGAAGCCTTCAAGCGTTTTCAGGCCATTGACCGCATCGACGACGGTTATCACGCCATCGAGGTCGAAATGCTGGCTGATCGCCGGATGTCCCATGACGGATTGCATGACGGGTGCCGGATCGGCAAGACCGGTCGTCTCGATCACAACCCGCGAGATCGGTTTCAGCTTTCCGGTCTGCATGCCATCGATCAGCATGGCGAGCGTCTCGACCAGTTCGCCGCGCACCGTGCAGCAAAGGCATCCATCCGCAAGTTCGATGACCGAGTCGTTCGAGGCCTCGACCAGCATGTGGTCGATCCCGACTTCGCCGAACTCGTTGATGATGACGGCGGCGTCCTTCATCTCCGGATCTTTCAGGATCCGGTTGAGGAGCGTCGACTTTCCTGCACCGAGGAAGCCGGTAATGATCGAGACCGGAATCCGGCCTTTTGCAAGCGACATGGTATCTCTCGAAATCAGAAGGTCGGCCGCGGCTTCGGGATCGGCACGTTGGCGATTTCCGCAACGGCAGAGCCCGCAGGCGTCTTGGACGGAGCTTCGGTGCCGGGAATGAGACCCGCGTAAACGGTCCGCGGAGGACGGCCCATTTCATGGATGTAGGGCGAGCGCAGCTTCATGCGCCCGTCCTCGTCACGGCCTTCGCTACGCTCGACCCGAGCCTTCGGATTGCAGACTTCGGCGCTGATGTCGGTCACTCCGGCCGATGCATCACCATACGGCTGCAAGGTATCGAGACGCGGGCCGGAACTGCCCGATGTCGTCAACGCCTTCTGCAGCAATTCGGCGGAAACGTCGGCGCGCCCGCCGAGGCTGTCGGCACCGAGCACGACGGAAACGACGGTCCGGCCGTTACGGGTGGCCGATGAAACCTGATTGAACCCGGAAGCACAGATGTAGCCGGTCTTCATTCCGTCCGCGCCATCGAAACGGCCGATCAGCAGGTTGTAGTTGGGAATGTCCTTCTTGCCGGTATTGATGCCTTCCAGCGAGAAATAGCCGGCATATTCCGGAAACTGCCGCCGCAGGGCGACCGCGAGGATCGCAAGGTCACGCGCCGTCGTGTACTGGCCCTTGCCCGGCAGACCGTTGGGATTGATGAAATGCGAGGAGGTCATGCCGAGGCTCAGCGCATCCGCGTTCATGCGCGCGACAAAGCCGTCGAGCGACCCGCCAACCCGCTCGCCGATGGCGACGGCGATGTCATTGGCCGACTTGACCAGCATGATCTTCAGCGCGCTGTCGAGCGTCAGTTGGGCACCCGGCTTGTAATACATCTTGCTCGCCGGTTGATCGGCGGCAACCTTGCTCATCGTCACGACGCTTTCCAGGGAGACCTCGCCGGCGCGAATCGCCTTGAAGGTCGAATAAGCGGTCATCATCTTGGTGAGCGAAGCGGGATACCATTTGCGGAACGCATCCTCATGCTCGATCACCCGGCCGGTGGCGACATCGACCACCATCGTCGGATTGGCATGGGAGAGCGTCGGAAACGCCACGGTCAGCGCACAGAAAAAAGCTGCCAGCTTACGACCGCTGAACTGGGTTTTCTGCACAGTGGAATACTTCGTCGACACGATCAGTCCTCTTCGGATGCGGATGAGTCTCGCAAACGGCAATTATTTGCCCTATGACTTCAAGCAATGGCAAAGCCCATTGAATACGTCAATCTTGAGGCGCACATTCCCGCGCCTGACCAAGCAATACTCTGAAATCGTCGAGCAGGAAAGCAACATGCCGATATTGAACCGCGCTGCCGAACTCCAGGCGGAGGTCAGCGAATGGCGTCGCCATCTTCATGCCAATCCGGAAATTCTCTACGATGTCGAGAACACTGCGGCCTTCGTCGCGGAAAAGCTCAGGGAATTCGGGGTCGACGAAATCGTAACCGGGCTGGGCAGAACAGGCGTTGTGGGCGTCATCAAGGGCCGCGGTGAAAGCAACCGCTCCATCGGCCTGCGCGCCGACATGGATGCGTTGCCGATCGAGGAGATCAGCGGCAAGCCCTGGGCATCGAAGTTCGCGGGCAAGATGCATGCCTGCGGTCATGACGGCCACACGGCCATGCTGCTGGGTGCGGCAAAATATCTCGCCGAAACCCGCAATTTCAACGGCCGGATCATCGTCATCTTCCAGCCGGCGGAAGAAGGCGGCGCAGGTGCGCTCGCCATGGTCCAGGACGGGCTGATGGAACGTTTCGGCATCGAGGAAGTCTACGGCATGCATAACATGCCGGGCCAGCCGGTCGGTACCTTCTCGATCCGCAAGGGCGGCATCATGGCCGCCCCGGACAAGTTCTTCATCACCATCAAGGGCCGCGGCGGCCACGCGGCCGAACCGCATAACACGGTGGACCCGATCACCATCGGCGCCCAGATCGTCACCAACCTGCAACTGATCACCGCGCGCAACGCCAACCCCATCCGTTCCGTCGTGGTTTCCGTCACCCGCTTCAACGCCGGCACGACCCACAACATCATCCCGGAAGAGGCTTCGCTGACCGGCACCGTCCGTTCGCTCGATGAGGCCGTCCGCGACCTCGCCGAAAAGCGCATCCATGAAATTGCCCAGGGCCTTGCCGCCGCCAACGGCGCGGAAGCGGAAGTCGTCTACGAACGCGCCTGCCCGGTCACCGTCAACCATCCGCAAGAGACCGAACATGCCGCACGCGCGGCCATGGATATCGCCGGCAAGGACAAGGTCAATACCGAGGTCGACCCCTCGATGGCCGGCGAGGATTTCGCATTCATGCTGCAGTCGAGACCCGGTGCCTACATCATGATCGGCCACGGCGACACCCCCGGCCTGCATAACCCGGCCTACGACTTCAACGACGAGGTTCTGGCCTACGGCATATCCTATTGGGTCAAGCTCGCCGAGCAGCGGCTGACCGACTGAAGCCGCACCGCCTCCGGAAAAGGGCTTGGCTTCCCGCCCGGCCTTTTGTATGGATGCGTCAAGTGGTCCCGTAGCTCAGCAGGATAGAGCGCCTTTAGGGGCAAAAAACTTACCGATTGGCACATAGCCATTGGGAAACCTAGGTTCAGGTGGTCGGTAAACTTACCGGTTCATTTGGATTGATAAATGCCGACGCTTCCGGTAGCACTGGAGGCGCGAATACAGGAGAATGTCCACGTAGCTCAGCAGGATAGAGCACAGGATTCCTCAATTGGGGGTTGTACTGGGAAACCTATACAATCAAACTGCTCAAAGTCGGGGGACGCTTCGCTGGACTTCCAGCATGCCAATCCCGAGCCAAGCCCCGGAGAAATTCGGGGAAGTGTGTAGAGACTGGACGGGCAGCACCTAACGGCTTCAGGCCCATGGTGAAGGGACAGTCCAGACCACGAACGCGGAAGCGGCGGCGAAAGCCGAAGTGGTATGAATCCTGGGGTCGGAGGTTCGAATCCTCTCGTGGACACCATTCCTGGAATATGGTCGGCGCCATACGCGTTGCCGCCTAGTCATACCGTCTAGGTCCTGAAAGCGCAGGCCTTGCAGATTCTCCGCCTTATAGCTCGACCCGAATCCAAGCATATCCAGTGGCCATCCCGCGAGGGTCAGGTTTTTGCGTCAAGAATCTCTGAAAATTAATGCACAGAACATCCAGACGGTAGACACGAACCTCGGCTTTCTGCAGACTGCAACCACAGTTTGCGAGATTTAATATGCAATTCCTTGTGTACCGTGCAACACGGCCGCCATTGCCGCGCGGTTTATCCTACCCCTACGTTAGTCTTTTCCAGGATAACTGGGACGACTTCGGGTGGAGATGCCGCTTTATCGCTACACTTCACCGGTCGGATGACGAAGACGACGACGTGGATCTCGGAGCGATCCGGATCGCGACGGATGGAGACGCCTTTCGCGTGCCGCAGAGGGATCTCCCAGCGGTCCTTGAAAAGCTTCCCGCTCGATCCGCTTCTCTTGGCGAGTCGATCGCATATTACCGGCGGATTGGAGACATGCCACTGCGGCTCCGCAATGCATACCTGCGAGCAGTTGCGGACATCGTGGCCAAGCCTAAGAGGCGTGATCGGATCACGAGCGAGAAGCTCTGGAACGACTCTTTTCAAAGAGAGGCCTCGTCGAGGCACGCTCTGAAACGTGGTGGCATTTATATCGGCGCCGAAGTCGAGGAGGTAGAGCCACCAGCGTTTAACTTCGCGATGCGGCTAGAGGGTGCAAGCGGATCGCATCAATTTGACATCGATTTCTCGACGCGCGATGGGCTCCCTAATCGCACGATTTTGCTTATCGGGCGCAATGGAACAGGTAAGACCCGCGCACTTTCCGCTCTAGCCGCGGCGGTGATGCCCCCGCAGGTATTCACCGAGGCGTCTCGCAAAGGGATGCCCAGCTCTGTGGTGAGCCCACCCCCGGAAGTGAGCCGAGTCATTACAATCTCCTACAATGCGTTCGATGAATTCCCCTTGCCGGCGGAACCCTCGCGTGCCCCAAGATCAACCGGCATCGCCTACCGCTCTCGGGCTTCCTATAAATACTGCGGCCTGAGAACTCCCGATGGTACAATCAACGTCGACGAAATTGAGAAGATGCTGGCGGAAGCGCTTGAGCCGGTTGTTCAGAGTGATCGACTTGACGTGCTGCGGCGCATACTTGCTACCCTGCTGGATCCCGATCGAGCCGTTGATTTGACGTCGGAAGACGAGGAGCCGCGACGGCTAGCAGTCAAGGGCTTGAGCGCGGGCCAGCGACTGGTCGCGGCGATTTTCAGCAATATCGTTGGCTTTATCGAAGAAGGCTCGCTTCTACTGATCGACGAACCGGAAACCAATCTGCATCCAGGATTGCTCACGAGCGTAGTCGCCGCTCTGAACCAGACACTGAGGGAGTTCGACTCCTATGCGATTGTTGCCACTCACTCCCCCATCCTTCTCCAGCAGATACCAAGCCCCTATGTGAGGGTTTTCACTCGCGACAGCACGGATCAGCCCAAGATTAAACCACTCGGCTTCGAAAGCTTTGGGGAGGACCTCGGTGAACTTTCAAGGCGAGTGCTCGGCCTTGCAGATCCGGAGCGCGACTTCACCCACATGCTTAATGACCTGTATGAACGCCACGGAAGTGTTGAAGCTGTCCAGGAACTCTTTCCCTATCCCTTGGGAGTGCCTGCGATGGCCCACCTTTTTAGCTTGGCTACCGACGACGAAGGGGAGGCCAACGGGTGAGGCGGATCGGCCCCTATACCGCTGCTAGCGTCGCTTCATTCGATACGATGCTTGGCGACCTTCAACCTGATCTTCAAGCAGTGCTAGGAAAGATCAAGGCCAAGGTCGGGACAGCCTGTAGCGATTACGACGTCTTGTCCCCCGAGGTGCACACCCGCGCGGCTATCGCGGTTACGAAGCGTCAGCGCAAAAACCTGATCGAATCCTATGATCGGAGGCCGGTTGCAATCAAACGTCGGCTGGCGTCCATGCGCGATACGCTCGCTCCGGAAAACGCAGACCTATGTCCTTACTGCTCACTTGATACCAATCCAGATCTTGACCACTTCCTTCCCAAGGCGGTCTTTCCGGAATTCTCACTCCATGGGACCAATCTCGTTCCGATCTGTACGCCCTGCAATAGGAAGAAGCTGAATTCATTCGCGACCGCCACCGGCGACCGGATGTTTTTGCACCCGAGCCATGAACCCTCGGTCGACACGCCTGTTCTCCGAGCCTCGCTGGGGTTTCCCGGAGGGCAAGGGTTGACAGTGACTTATGACCTCATGAACCCTGGGATGCCGGGTACTGAGTGGGGGATTGTTGAAAGACATTTCGGACGTCTTAACTTGGCGGACCGTTATGCACGGCGAGCAGCGAGTTATCTCGCTGCATTTAAGAAGAACGTGACCGGCATGGACTGGCAAGTCGTCGACAAAACACTGGAAGATGCGCGTAGTAGCTCAACGTTTGGCGAACCTACGAACGGCTGGAGGCCTGCTCTGTTCCGAGCAGTTCCAGCCGTGAAAGTGCATCTTTTAGCCTGGCTAACCAGTTAGTGAAATGGCGCCCCTCATGGTCAACGGCTCGCCGACATATAGACCCCTCGCACAAGCCAGTTGCTTCTCGATGCGGACTGTTGTTTCTGTCCTCTGTTCTGCACTGGGTAGCACGCAGTCCTCAATTGATGAAGCATGAACTCCCATCTATAAGTATTTCTGTTTGAAATCTTGATTCGCTTTCACGTGCATTCGCACGGTTCTTCAGGAGCAAGACTTGGCGAAGCGCAAGACGATCGAAGAGGAAGCGAGCGCGTTACTCTCGCGGATCGGCTTCGATTCGACTGGCCCGGTAGATCCCGTCGCCGTTGCGAACGAACTCGGACTTAAGGTCTACAATGCTACCTTCGACGACGAAGGAATTCATGGACTGATCGCAAAGCGGCCGTCCAACACCAGCATATACGTCAATGTCAACGACCGGCCTGTTCGGAAGCGGTTCACAGTCGCTCACGAACTGGGCCACTTTGTCCTTCATCTCGCTGCAGGTGAAGGAGAATTCATCGATACCCAGGACAATTTCCGCACCATACAGGATCCAGACACTCCTTGGGACGATGTCCGCCGTGCCGAATGGGAAGCCAACGTCTTCGCGGCCGCGCTCCTGATGCCCAAGGAGGCCGTCGTTCGGGCGTGGAAAGAGATCGCCGATCCGGAGGGAATGGCCGCATTCTTCCAAGTATCCCAGCAGGCGATGACGTTCCGGCTCGATAGTCTGGGACTTCTTGAATGAGCGAAACGGACCTCGCCCCCAAGCCGAAATCGGTCGTCGATGTTTTGGGCGAGGTCAAGCCGCAGGACGGCTCGTCATGGGAGCCGAACAATTTCGCCGAATGGGAAGCCCGCGAGCGGCTCCAAGCATATCTTCGCGTGTGGTCGCACCAGACGGATGACGAACGCAAGATGCGGTCGCTCTATGCAAAGATGATCTTCTCGTTGATCTGCGCCGAAGTCGCATTTGCATTTCTGCTCATGGTGCTCGTCGGAGCCGAAATCCTCCACTTCGACGTAACCCTGCTCAAGGTGCTGTTTCCCAGCGTCCTGGCACAGGTGTTCGGCCTCGGCTACCTGGTTACTCGATATCTCTTCGGCAAGCAGCTCTCGGTGCCGATCTCCGAAATTCCGCAGCGAAAGAAATCATCGAGGAGTCCATGAGCGAGAACGACGAGCGCAAGAAGAACGGGAACGGGCGGAATGGCCAGCCGAGGCGCAGGGCTCTCGACCTGCGCTTGGCACTCAACGCGCTATCAGACGTCGTCCAGAATCGTCCCCCGCCGATCCGCGAATTCGACCAGATATACATGAAGGTCGGCGACATGGTCGTATATGCCGAATACCTCTGCCGCAAGCTCGACGGCCGTTCGCTAGTCTTCGTAGGCGACGGCGACGCCATCGGATTATCCATCGCCCACCTGATGAACGAGGGGATTCTTGACTACGGTCCGAGCAGGCTTCTGCTACTCGACTTCGACGAGCGAATGGTAAACTCGGTAAACCGGTTCGCGCAGGACAACGAATTCTCTCAACAGATGGAAGCGAGGCTCTATAACGTCGCGGATGCCTTGGATTCTACCCTTCTCGAATCTTTCGATGCCTTTCACATCAACCCACCGTGGGGCCAGTACAACGACGGCAAGAGCGTTGTCTCCTTCCTTCACCGCGGCGCCCAGCTTCTCAAAGATCAGGGTCTGGGCGTCGTCGCCATCGCCGATGACGACACGAAGACATGGCCGGGTCTGGTGCTGCGAATGACCCAAAAAGCGGCGATCGAGCTCGGCATGGCTGTAGTGGAAATGCAGCCGCACATGCATACCTACCATCTCGAAGATGCGCCTGAACTGGCATCCTGCGCGATGATCTTCCGGAAGGTGGAGAGATTCGAACTGAAGAACGAGCCACTGACGACCGAGGAAAAGAAGGACTTTTATGGTCGCGACCAGCACCTTGAGGCTCGGTATGTGCGAGAAATCGAGCGCATCGGTCGCAGCATGGCGGATCCACGGGACTATAAGATCGAAAGGGAGATCGCGGAATGAACGGGATGGAGTCGATCGTATTCATGAAGGTCGGAATGCATGCGTCTGAATCCTTTGAGGATATCCTGGTGCGGAAGAACAAGGAGTTTGATCGCGCCGGAATGAGCTTCTGGGGATACGGCGGCGGCACGATGCACCCAATCTCGAAGCTGCAGCCCTTTGCAAAGTTCAGAGTTCAGCAGGGCCGCGACGTCCGGCTCATCATGGAGGTGATCAAGTCGAACCACTCTATGTCGGCGATTGCCGACGAGTATTCCGAAGACGGCGAGAACTGGAAGCCGATACCGGAAGGCATCGAGGTCCGTGGTTCGAAGTATGCTGTCGTCCTTAACGAGATTGTTCCAGGCGATCTCCAGGTTGACCTTACGCGCTATGTCGTGGGTATCGGCCCGAGCGAGGGTAAAAACGCCGGCGGCTATATCAAGGGTCGAGTAGACAAGGGCCTTCTCGATTATGTCGGTCCGGCGAACGAAGTCTCGCCGCGTATTGTGAAGTCGACCTACTCCGCGAAGCTCGCGCAGCCTTTCGGCGTCCTGCTCAGAGGAGAACGGCCGGCTCGTTGAACGCGGAAGGGGAGCCCGCCCGGATCTGGGTTGCGAACCGCAGCCAAGTGGCAGTCTCCCCTGCCTGGTGATCGTCGACACGGCGGCGGTCTTCCGGCTCGAGCAGCACGGGATCGCAAAGCCTGACAAGAAACGGCCGCCGCAATTCGGCGCGGAAATTGACGCGGTACCGAGACAGCGTTGAGTTTTCCGACGTTTTCTCAAGCAGCGACGTCACCTGCGAGAAGCCCACCTTCCCGCCGTTCGGCCCGGCGTTTCGATAAGCGGACGGATCGAATTCGCCCTCGTCTGAAAGCGCCAGTTCTCGCTCCGAAAAGCAGACCAGCGCGTAGTGGCGTTTCTTAGGGCCGAGCTTCGTTGTCGCCCGGCTCATAAGCAGGACGTGCGGCGGCAGATCGAGCTCCCGTCCGCTGGCGGCCACGTACTTGCGCCAGACGAGTACGCTCTCCGGATCTTTGTCTTCTAATTTCGGCGCAGAGAGCATAGTGGAGAACACGAGATCGACATGGTCACTCGATCCGAGCCTGGAAAAATCCAGCGGGTTTCCGATGCCCCAGAAGAACACGCCTTTGCCGGCCTTCCGTTCGTATTCTTTCCTGCGGAAGATGTCCGACAGGTTCTGACCTGCTTCAGCCTGCATCTTCGTCCAGCACACAAAGCGCGGCGAGGCAGAAAGGGCCGACGCATCGGCTGCAACTTCGAGGTCCATATCTACCTCTGGAAACAGATCGAACTGCATTGCGGTCCCTTTAACCTTTTCCATTTCGAACGGCCGACAAAAGGACGTTCTAACGCAGCGAACGCGCGCAGCGAGTCCCAAGCGCACTTACCCGCTATTTCCACACCTTCCTTGTGCGAGACCTGTGGAAAGGCAGTGGATAACGTGGCGTCACCCTATGATGTTCTTATTTTGTTCCAGTATCAAGCCTATCACCGCCAAGTGTCTCACCGAGATTGTCAGCGGTCAGCCAGCTACCTGCCTTGCCTTCATGGCTGCCTCGAACTCCTCTGTTAAGGTCAGCAGTTTCTGCAGGAGCTCCACGTCTATAATCCTTGTGCCAGGCGGTGTCCTGCGGCTGACCTTCAACGCGAACTCGTCAAGCTGAAATGCTGGATTGTCAGCTAGGTTACGAAGCCACCTTCCGAAATGAACCATCACCTCCTCATGCTCCGTAATAGGCGGATTCTTGCCGCCGTACGCAGGCGTTACATCGTCGATGATTTGCTTAAGGACGTTGTTGCGCTGCGTAAGCTCAAAGATGATCACCTTCAGACGGTCTACGATATTGGCTGTGCCCACCTCCATCTGGCCGGTGTCGATCTTCTGTACGTCATCACCAGAAAGAGGAGCTTCGGCGTCGATGTTCACGACATCGTAGTACGCCCTTCGCCACACTTTCAGGATTTTAGCATAGTTGTTGTAGATCGTCTGGTGCGAAGGAAAGCTGTCGGACTGGTTACGACCTTCTTCTGAGACCGAGTGCGCGGTCGGCAAGATCGGCGTACGACGCTTGACCAGCGTGGCGCATATGACGTTGACGCCTTCAGCACTTCGCCTTGCTTTGTCGCCAGGTATCACGTCGAGTATTTCTGCAACCCTGTTCTCAGCGGCAAGGATGATGCGCCCGGTTCTTGACGTCTTCACGGGGATGTCCTTTCCGGTACCTGAGCCTCAATTCGAGCAGTCCCTAGAAGAGGCACCGCGCTGGACAGTGCTGAGTCTATGAGCTCCCGCACTTGCTTCTCCAGGCCTAGGTCTTGAAGACGGAGGTTCCCGTTGATCAATCGTGTGACGTCGTCGGCGGGCACTCTCGCGTCGATGAAATTGGCGTATTGATCCATCGCCCTTCGCCGCTGCTCGTCCGTAATGCGAGTCAACAGGGTCGGCGGCATAAGACCTGAATTCTCAGCGATCAGGTTCAGATACCTATCCCGTTTTCTTTCGACTCGTTCATCACCGAGTATCCGGTGGATACGCCCATGCGCCGTGATCCAGACCGATTGGTTGAATTCCGAAATCTCCTCATATTCAATATTAGATGAACGAGGGCTAGCAACCAGAAGGACTTTCTTCTCACCCTGCTCCGCCTCATCTAAAAGACGTTGGCTCGCATTGCAGAGGACTTCGACGTTGAATATCGAATTCTCGTTTTCCTCAAGTTCGTCCCGAACCTGGATCGCCTCAGTCTGCAATGAATCGTATCGGTTCTCGAAATAGGCCCTGGTGATATCACCGTTCTTGTGGGCAACCTCGTATCCCGAGACTTCCTGAAGAATCCGATCCTGCTCGCGCGCGAGAAATTGGCGGCGTTCGCACAATTTGTTGCCGTAGGCGACGAGTTCCATCAGGAAAGGTGGACCAGTCAGGAAGTGTCGGCACATCACGCAGTTCCGGTTCTTAACCTCTCCATAGTGGTCCTTTGATGCTTGACCTTTCCCTTCCTTTCGAAGGAGTTCGCCTCCGTCCTTGCATCGGCTGCCGTCGTAGGGGCAAACGCCCAGCGTGACGTTGCAGAAAGAGAACTGGGACTCGTCCTCGTATGCATCTGACACTGCCGCCGGCGATAGAGAGACAGCCATCTCATGCGCTCGATCGACGCCACCCGCTTTAAGGTCATCGATAAACCTTCGCTGCGCATCCATGTTGGCAGCCGCGCGTTCGATTATATTCGAAACCTCAATCGCGTGCAGTTTTAGATAATAACTGGTCATACGAACAGTCGCGTGACCGGCGACGAACTTGCTCAGAAGTTCGAGAGGCATTCCTCCGCGGTGAAGGTTGGTGAGGCCTCTGACACGAAGGCCATGGATCGTGTATAGATACTTACCGGGCTGCTTCGATTTAGGATGTATTTCGACCAGCTTTACCTGATTTCCAGGATGTCTCGCATTCCAACGCTTCTGCGTTTCCTGCAAAACGTAACCCCAGGCGCGATGCATCTGGGTATGAGTGACGACACGGCCGTCGTGGGTATGGTATTTACCTCTGAAGAGACGGGCGATCGGGAATATATCTGGCATCGCCTCGAGAGTTGAGGCGGGAACCTTTTCCAAACTGTCTACGTACTGTTTAGAAGTGATAGGAACACTTATCGGGTTGTGCTTTTCTTGCCACTTCCTAAGCTCCCAAAGCAGCTTATGCACCCTGGGTAGGAACCACGGCACCACGTAGGGCTTGCCAGTTTTGTTGGTAGTAATATTCATTCCGACAACGGGCTTGACCTCGTCCTCAATCTCACGAGCGTAGCCGCAAGTATCCGTGGTGCTCGTTCCGACCTTGAGCTTTTTGCGCCAATATCCCGCTAGCGGGCCCTCGTTCTTCTCCCACTCCATTTTGTCGGCGTTGAAATGATAGGCATCGCCTTCGCCGGTATCGAGTCGACGGATCTGCCCCATACGTAACGGGATTTCGAGCATAACAAGAAGCAAGGTCGGGATCACGGGGCAGAAGATCGAGTACTCTTTGCCATCGCGTACGACGCGCTCATTAAACCGACCTGACTTTCCTGGCCAACCGTTGACGCCTTCTTCTAGTATCTCCCGCACGATGGGAACGAGTCTCTCCGACAGAGGCCGCGCACGGGAGATGTCTGGCTTCGGAAGCGTCTTAAGCTTACCTTTGAGCTTGCTGTGCTCCTTCTTTGTGACCAGATCGAACATCGTTCGCCCGCAGGCCTTACCTACGAACTGTTCCGTGATGCTGATCGACAGCCTACGAGCGGCATCAACAATCACGAATGTCGCTCGGGAAAACGTTCCTCCATTCTTCTCCAGTATATGATCAGCAAATGTCTTGGGGCGATTGGTGTCGAAGACCATCTCCTCCAAGGACCGTCCGGGCGCCTCTTTAGCCAGCCAAGCAGACATGTGCCGGGCCGCCGACTGGACGTCCGCCGGCCTCATTTTCGATTCCTTCAGAAACAACTTGACGTGCCGGAGCAGTTCCTGATCCAAAGGGACCTTCGAATATTGGAAGGCGTGGAACCCAGGAAGCTGGCCGACGGAAGCTCGTCGATGTTTCCGAGCCTTTTCCAGGAGTGTGTCGTCGCCGGTGATCTTGGCTAGGCCGCGTATCAAGTTTGATACGCACTGCACATAGACCTCACTCTTACCGAGAAGCTCGCGGTTCCAGTCTGCCCCGTCCGACGTTCTAAAGACGTCGACAACTGCGTGGAAGAAACTCTTCGGAGCGTCTGTGATGCAGGCAAGGCCAGTGGCTGACATGGTGAACACGGACAGGATACGTTCCATGCAGGAGTCGTACGAAGACCTGTTCTGCACTTTCTCAATGAATTCGAACGCACCTGCTTCGTCCAACGCCTCGCGAACGCTCCAGCCGAAATCGGAGATGTTGTTGATATGAGTGCATATGTCGCGATGGACGGGGTGCTGGAAGATCGTGTACGGGGATATGCAAATCCCCTCATCATATATCTTGTCGGCTGCGAGGAAATGGGTCGCCGACAGTGGAACGCTTGGCGGCGCCGACTTAATAAGAGCGAGAGCGTCGCTGCCAGATTTCGAAATATCCGTCGTGTCGTCAGAAGTGCGATCCATGCGAGACAGATTCAGGAAGACGTCGTTACCGGTGTTCGACGTGAAGAATGCGCTCATAGGCCATCCTCCTGGTTCCCGAGGCTCTGGTGGGGAAATCTGTTTGGAAGACAACGCCTGACCGATGTCGGATAGCATTGGCACGCCGGCTCCATCGGCACGCTCAAAGGCCCCGGCGCTCGGCAGTAGCCTATTGAAAAGTTTACAATATCTCCAAAAATGTCGTCGACAGCTTGCGAAAAGCGCATGCCTTCATTCGGTCTTGTCATGATCTCCACTCCTCAAGATGCCGTAGGGACATTTTCGAACTGCGACATGAAATCTTCCCGGAAATCGCGAGCAGGGGTATCACCTTGATCGCCGCGACTTGCCTTCTGGAGAATGTCGTTGATTTCCGCAGGTGTGAGCCGGGTGTAAGCGAGATGAGCGCTGAGGGTTCTGTGGTGCATGCACCGCTGGATCACCGTCCCATCCACGCCCGTGCTAAACAGGAATTTGCCGAAGAAATGTCTGGCACCGTGGGGGGTATTTCCCCATCCCCATTTCATCCGCGCCATAGCTGGATCTTGAGAAAGTCCACCAATACGCCTTACGGCTCTTTCCCAGGCGGCCTCGTAGGCTTCGATCGTATAGGGATCGCCCGGTTCGCCCGTATTCCAGCCGACGACCTTTCGCGGATTGACCAGGAGGAACGGGTGGTCTCCTGCAGACCTGGGTCTAGCCGCCATAATGGCAGGTCTCGTGACGAACAGGTAACGCTTCAGCAGCTCGGCGGCCTTATTCCGAATGGGGTCCACAGGAAGCCAAAAACCGGGAGTTCCATCGCCGTCGCCGTGCATGCCTTTCCAACCAGCTTTGTTGCGGCCTTCATCTTCGTTGCGAGGCAAGAGTCCGAACCGGCTGAGATATTCCCTACGCGTGATCAGCCCGCCTTGCCTATCAGCGACCTTTCCATCAGACGGATGGTGGAAGAACACCCATGGCACCCCTTTCACGAACTGGACGTCTGTGACGAACAGGTGGAATGGTTCGCTTTCCCGGACGCCAAGACCGAAGGCTAGATGCGCCGCCAGCTCCGCCTCCTCATTTCGGCTTCCCGCCGGGTCCAGGAATCCTCGCCGTAGAAATGACATCACGTGCCGTGCCGGAAATGTAGGGACAGCGCTTTCGGCGCTCCGCGCCTTGCCGGTGATGAAGGGATACGGATGCGAGGGATCCTTCCGGATGCCCTTCAGGTGCCCCAGCAGGGAGGCCTGCTTGCGTAACTGTAGCTCGGTGACAAGCCGCAGCGCAATGACCGGGTGATTGCCGATGCCCTCGGTAGAGCCCGCCGATGCCCAGCTCGAATTCGCATCGTCCTCTCCTAGCCACTTAAAAAAAAGGGTGAGAGAAGAAAGCAGTACGCCCGCCTGACGGCGCCCGAGCGGTTTCCAGTAAGTTTACTTGCATCTCGCAGACGCCCGTCAGGTCCGATAGTTCCCGTCCCACGGACCAACGCTGTCGCGAGGCTTCGGAATAGGCTGCGCTGGAGCCTTCCGCTCTCCTCCCATCTCTTGAACCGTCCGGTTGCGGACATTGCCATTCCAAAGTCGATAAGGAGTCCTACGGCACGGGATGCATTCTTTTTCCAGTGATATGACAGAGCCGACCGTTCCTCGAAGTAATCGAGGATAGGCTCAAAGGTCTCTGGTCGAACTCCGTGATCGGCATCAGGTACGAGAACGTAAAGTTTGGGCAGCTTACGGGGGCCGCTCTCGGTGTTTACCATCTGCTTTACGATGAGGTGATACAGTCCACGTTCGATGTTCGTCAGATCGAGATTCCGGTTCCGACGTGAATTGACGGTGGGTTTATTTTTCATTCCATTTCTCACGAAAGTAGCTCCAGACATTCGCGGACGGACGCAGTACGGGCGCCAAGGGCGCACGTACGTAACTCCACAACGGCATTCCACCGGTGATCGGTGATGTTTTGCATCAGTTGCGAAGGGAGCTACCGCGCTCGTGCTGCGACCCGCTGATTCGGTTCGGCGGTGTCCAACAAGCGTTGTTCTGAAAGATTGTCATCTAAGACGTGCGACCGTTCACGGCGGCAGACCCCAGACTACGGCCGCGCAAAAGGCTGCAAATGCAGAGTAAGGCGGGCGTACGGGGAGCCGAATCAATGTCCGATCAAATCAGTGGCACGATTGGTCGAGGGATGCTAAGAGTATCGCATGTGGCCTCCTTTCCGTCGTAGGTTTGGGTGTCTACTGTCGGGGGGTTGCGTTCCAGCGCGTCCCCCCATTTCATTGCCCGCGAATCATGCGGTAGGTCGAACATACCGGCCGTTCTGTACGCGTACAACCCCTAACGCACGCACCTGGAGATCCGATGCTGCAGCCGGAAAGCGCCTTGCTACAACTGGTAGAACGGCTTGAGGAGAGAGTACGCGAGAAGGAAGCAGAACTTGCTGAGTTCGAACGTCGCGCCCAGGAGCACATCGACGCCCTGAAAGAGGACCTAGCTCGAAATAGGAAGCGTATCGAATTGTTCCGGAATGAAATAACCGCAATGGAGACGGAAGCCAGCCCGGTCAGACCATTCGACTTCATACCTACGGCTCGTCCGACGCCTGCCGTTCCGTCTGACAACACCAGTGATGAGGCAAGCCAGTCGGCGCGCATTCGGGCCGCTGCGAGGATCATCCTCTCAGAGACGGGCCGCCCCATGATGCAGGCGGAAATCCAATCTGAAATGAAGAACAGGGGCATCCACATCGTCTCGACTCGGCTCATCGAGCTCATTCGCGCAGCGCTCCGCCGAGGCAAGGAATTCAAGCACATCAAGAATGAGGGCTGGACTCTTGTGGATGAGGGCGACGCTCAGGGGAAGTAGTCGACCTAAGGCCGCTGACGAGCAGCAATTCACTCAGGTCTCGTGGCAGTGCGACTACGCTGCTTCCGATACTAGGCCGAGACGTCTGATTTCTTCGATGATAATCGGATTAAGCTTGAAGTCGGCAAGAGGCGCATCTGCTAGCCACCGTCTTGCGGCGCCGACATTCATGTACGAATCATACTTACGGAAATGCGGTTCCAATGCTGCTGTGGATATCCTAGACAGACCGAGCTCCATAAAGGACCATCCTGACCGAGTCGCGACACCGAGTTCGAGGGCTACGGGAAAATCGAAGATCTTCGCCGCAAGCCTCGCCATGTTGTTTTCCGTCAGGGCGAACTTAAGGACGTCTACGTACGCTTTTCCGAGCTGCACGTACTGGAATCGAACCTCATCCTCGATCATATCGAACGTGCGGCGGATTGTGGCATCGACGTCCACCGGACGCTCAAGGTTGGCGCGCTGCTTTGGCGTCAAGTCGTGGGCGTTGAGCAGGCCTTGAGCAAGCTTCTTTTCTCGCAACTGTCTCGCACGGCGGAGCTGAAGTGAGATTAGCTTCGGATACGGGACGCCTTTCATCCAGAGTACGGCCATCCCGCCGACCACGGCATGGTAGGTGCCTGCTGCGATCGTCGTCCTGTTCACCTCTCGCTGCACTGCCTTGAATATCTCCTTGTAGACGTCCTTGGCGCCGTCGTCGTGCGGCTCCGGCGGAATGAGGCCGTCGACATTTCCCAGTTCGATTTGCTCGATGAAGAAGTCATAGAGGCGACGCAGACCATACGGATCGACCGTCCAGTTGGTGGTCAGCAGTGTCGCAGGCAGCTCGATCCTGTCATTCGCCTCAAAGGCAGCAGCCACAAGGCTCTTTTTATCGTCTTCGGCAACGTCAGGAAGGGCTCTTCCTACGAACTCGGATACAGTTCCGATCGCAGACTTCGTTATGAGGAGGCCAGCAGCAGCCCGGACACGAGGAGAAACCTCGTCACGTCTGCCCAACTTGGGCATTTCACCCTGTACGGCACGCACGACGTCCTGAAAGCGTTCTTCGACGACACGTTCGAAGGCAGGAGCGATCTCGAACGGCACGAAGACATCTAGCGGCTTCACCTCCCAGTCCTGGTAGTCGACAAGAAACACGTTGCCGACAATGTCCTTGTTCATCCGGCCGGCGCGACCAGCAAAGTTCCACAACTGCGCTGGATCGAGAAGGCCCGAGTTTCCGCGTTTCGGGGTGTCGATGAAGACGTTTCGTGCCGGCAGATTGACACCTTGGAACAAGGTCGTAGTGCAAGCAAGGAACTTGATGACATCCGCCTTGAAGGCGCCCTCGATGCTTTCCCGGAGAAGCGTCGGCATCTTCCCGTAGTGGAACGCGACACCTCGCCGCACATGCTCGGCAAGCCCGTACTCCTTGTGGACGTGGTCTCGAATGAACATGGCGAGGTCGTCGACGGCGCTGTCCTCGACCATCGGCAGGCCGTCCGCCAACCTGGACGCGACGGTCTCGCTCTTGTCCGCCCCTGTCGCATAGACTAACGATCCGCCGGTAGCTCCGAGTTCGAGCGCGATTTGAGCAAGACGTGACGAAGGATGGTCGAAATTCCGGTCACTTACGCGCGATCCAAGTTGCGCCGGCCCTTCTGGCGTCAGGAGCTGGAGGTTCAGAGAATGCGCGTCCTTTCCTTTGCGGACGACGATCCTGTTCTGCAAGACCGTTGGCAACTGCGAACGCTGCTCATGGAAATCGTCCTTGCCGAGCGACTGGGCAAGCTTCTGGAACCCGCCGGCGCCGGGGGCGAGGAGCACCATCCTTGTCCGCTCGTCCCTTGCCAAGACCTGCTCGAGGCACTCCTGTAGAATCATGCCGCGGGGACCGTCCGACAGGTTCTGCGCTTCGTCGACCACCACCAGATCGAAGGAGCTGACATCGGCGGCAAGGAGAAACTGGAATCTTTCCTGTGTCAGGATATAGACTTGCTTGCGCGATGACGGGTCCGCCGTCGGCACCGTAGAAATGCGAACGTCTGTCCGGTGTGCGAGGCGCTTGTTGATCTTCTCGTGGACCTCCGCAAGCAAAGCGCGCGTCGGCGCTATGTAGACGGCACAGAATTCCCTTCGAAGTTCGGCCAGCCTGGATAGATGTTCGATGACGAGGAAGGACTTGCCCGCTGCGGTCGGGGCCGATATCGCCACCGCCGTATTCGCCGGCAGGCTGTCCCAAGCCTCTTTCTGGAAGTCGGTGAGCGCAATGCGGTCTGATCCGATCCGGATGCTGTTCATTGCTCGAGAGAGACCTCTGCCAATACCGTCGAGCAACCGTGGGACGGGCTGATCGGGGAAATGCCGGTGTGCGTAATCCGCCGCTGGAAAGTTGCCCAGGTCCGTAAGCAGCGCGATACTCCGGTCCGCAAGATCCGGGTGGTTTTTCAGGAGAAGCGTATTCAGGGCGATGGACTGCGCGATCCGGCGGTAGGAAGTGTCTTCGGTCTGGGCAAACACCCTTGCGCAGTAATGAAGCTTCGCCATCTCCTCGTGGCTCGGCTCCGGGTCTTCCAAGTTTTCGGCGCTGATAGCCGACGCCGCTGCTGACGTCTCAAGACGCAGCATTATCGCCCCAAAGGATTTATGACTGAAAAGGCGCCTAGCAAGGTCGAGTGCAAAGCTCATGCGTTCTCCTCTTCCTCTTCGATCTCGACGTCGTCGTCATCGGGAATATCTGCAGGCGGCGGTAATCCCATCGCCTGTTAAAAGGCGCACCGGAGCTGATTGACGTCGGGGACGGCCAGGAAGAACACAAAACATTTGGCAGGATCCGCATCGTTTCGCTGCAGATGCCTGAGCGCGGCCCTGCGAAACCGTTCCAGTTCGGACTGGAGAAGGCCTGCGAAATGATCTTCATGTATCTCAATCGGGCCGGGACTGACCGGGATCTTGTTGGCATAGTTCTTCTTTTCGGAATAGCAGACCACGCCGACGTACCTCTCCCGTCGCTGCAGACGCGGCTGTTCCAAGATGTTGAAGTAGTCGAGAGCGGCCTCGCGCTCGTCCCCAGAGAGGGCGTCCAGATTTCCCAGGTCGGAAACGATCTCGTATTCGCGGAGGTACTGCTTGCGGTCGCTGAGGAACTCCTTTGCGGACTCAGCGTAAGCTTTCGCGCCTGCATTTGCGGAGTATGAAAGCTTCGCTTCGAGAAAGTAGATCGTCATCGCGCCTGCCTCGAAGGTCGCATGGATTCCATCCAGTCCGTGCACGGGCATGTTCGCCGACGTCTTCAAAGCCATCTTCGCCGCAACCTGCGGAGCCTTCAGGAGGTACTGGACGAGAACATAGGCAATAACTTCACCGATCTCGCTGGACCTCGAAGGGTTCTTAATGGAGTAGTCCATGAACGCCGATTTCACGATGCGCCAGATCTCCAGCGACATCGAAGGATCAGTGTCCAACGATTCCTTCAACTTCTTTTGCTTGCGGCGAGGCAGGGCGTAGAAAAAGCACTGCCGCCATAAGAATGTAGCCAGATCAGCAACGAGCGGAACGTCTTCGTTGAAGCGCGGATGCAGCAACGACGTCGGCGGCAACGCATCGGGGTCGAAGACATGCTCGACCACGCAGCGGATGTAATCATCAACTTTCGAAGGATTCAGCAACGTCTCAAGCGCCGCCGCAAGATCTGTGTTGGATGCAGTCACTCGAATAGAAATCCAAATATGATTCGGCGAGAAGTGTATGCGGAAGGCCTTAAACTTGCACGCGCATGCCTCCTAAAGTTTCGGATATATTTTGCTCTTGTCGAGGTTGCGGCTCGACGTCGGGCATGAACTACTGCGGCTGACCCTAATGATTCTCGCAGGCAGACATGGCAACGGTCCGAAAGATCGAAATACTGAATTTCCGTGGCATCCAATCTTTGGAGTGGCATCCGCAACCGGGATTGAACTGCCTGATCGGCCCTGGCGACAGCGGAAAGTCCACCATCCTTGACGCGATCGACCTCTGCGTAGGTGCGAGACGGACGGCCCAGTTCACGGATGCAGATTTCCATGCGCTGAAGGTGGATGCCCCGATCGACATCTCCATCACCCTGGGCGACCTCGCGCCATCCCTTATGTCAGTCGAGACCTATGGGATTTATCTTCGCGGCTTCGACAAGGACAAGATGGAGATCCACGACGAGCCAACGGTCGGTCTGGAAACTGTCATCACGCTGAACCTACGCGTGGAGAGCGATCTCGAGCCTGTCTGGTCGCTCCTATCCGATCGTGCCGCGGCCGCCGGCCAGAGCAGGAATCTTTCGTGGTCGGACCGTGTCGACCTCGCGCCCGTTCGCATCGGAGCGCTGTCCGACCATAATCTATCATGGCGTCGAGGTTCCATCCTCAACAAGCTTTCCGACGAGACGGCCGACGCCTCGACGGCGCTCCTGGCCGCTGCGAGGGAGGCGAGGAAGGTCTTTGGCAAAGATGCCGACAAGAACCTGACCAAGGCGCTGGACATCGTCACCACGGTGGCGGGAGAGCTTGGCATCGACGTCGGTGAAAAGGCCCGCGCGGAGCTGGAAGCGCACGCGGTCTCTGTGACCGCCGGCACGATCTCGCTGCACGACGAGGTGGGCGTTCCGCTCAGGAAGCTGGGGATCGGTTCGTCTCGCCTGATGATTTCCGGGCTGCAGCAGAGGAACGCGAGCGAATCCTCGCTCCTCCTCGTGGACGAACTCGAGCACGGGTTGGAGCCTCATCGGATCATCCGCTTCCTCGGCAACCTCGGCGCCAAGAACAAGGATTCGAAGCTTCAGGTCTTCGTAACGAGCCACTCGCCAATCGCTGTGCGAGAGCTTGCCGTCGGGCAGCTATCCATCGTGCGCGAGAGCGACCACGGCCATGAAGTGCTATGGGCAGGCGAGCACCCGGATCTTCAGGGTACTCTAAGGGTCTATCCAGAAGCTTTCCTGGCGCGGTCCGTGCTGGTCTGCGAGGGGGCCAGCGAGATCGGCTTGATACGGGGCGTCGACCAGCACCGTTCAGATGCCGGGAAAAAGTCGATGCATGCCGAGGGTACCTGCCTGGTGGACGCGGGCGGCTACACGAAGATCATGTCTCGAGCCCAGGCGTTCCAGAAGATGGGATACCGCACTGCGACGTTCCGCGACGACGACTACCGTCCCGAAGAATCGGAAGAGAAGGCCTTCGAAGCTTTGGGCGGCAATATATTCAAGTGGCGTGACAACAAGAAGCTCGAGGTCGAACTGTTCGAGAGCCTGCCCGTGAAGGCGGTCAAAATCCTTCTGGAAAAAGCCTTGGAGAACCGGTCGGAGCAGGAAGTCGACAGCCAGCTCAAAAGCTATTCCGGTAACCGGCTCACGCTTGAGTTGGTGCGCAAGGAGATCGACCAAGGCGATCTGAGTGCGGCTGCTAGGCTTGCGCTCGGAAGTGCCGCCGGCGGCAACAAGGAGGGCAAGAAAAGCTGGTTCAAGACCGTGACCGAAATGGAGGAAATTGGTCGGGACGTCGTCGTACCCCATTGGACAGAAATCGACAGGGAGTTCCGCAAGATCGTGAAGGCACTTCGGGATTGGACCATCAATGGCTGATGACGAGATCGACCTTCTTGATATCGGTTGCGGCTCGGTGACGGCGCCGGCGGGATGCGGCAAGACCCAGCTCATTGCAGATTCCCTTGCGAGGCATTCCGGGAAGAAGCCGGTATTGATCCTTACGCACACCAATGCAGGCGTCGCCGCACTTCGCGCCAGATTGGAACGTGCCAAAGTTCGTGCGTCGTCGTATCGGCTTGCCACGCTTGACGGATGGGCGCTCAGGATGCTGAAGACGTTTCCAGGCCGTTCCGGGATCGATGTGAGACATCTGGACCTAACAGCTCCGAAGCATGACTATCCGGCGATCAAAAATGCGGCGGTAGGGCTCCTGCATGGAAAGCACATCGACGATATTCTGGACGCCAGCTACAGCAGGCTGATCGTCGACGAGTATCAAGATTGCGGCCCGGCACAACATTCCATCGCCTGTCATCTCTCCAGCATCCTCCCCACGGTCGTGCTTGGGGATCCGATGCAGGAGATCTTCAGTTGGCAAGGAGCACATCCGGACTGGAACGACGACGTCTGCTCCAACTTTTTCGAGGTCGGTGAACTGAAGACGCCATGGCGGTGGATCAACGCGGGCGCACAAAATTTCGGAGAGTGGCTGCTCGATGCTCGCAAGACCCTTCTGGCAGGAAACCAGATTGACCTTCGGGACGCCCCCGCGGAGGTCGAGTGGGTTCATCTCGACGGTGATGACGACGAAGAGAAACGGCGCCGGGCCTGCAACGCGAGATCACCGCAGCGCGGAGGCGAGGTCCTGATTATGGCCGCGGGAAATCAGAAGAGGCTTCAGCAGCGGATCGCCATGCAGACGCCCGGAGCGGTCACCGTAGAGGCGGTGGACCTCACCGACTTGACAGACTTCGCCGCGGGTGTCGTCCTCGACCGGCCCGGTGATCTTCAACACGTCCTGTCCTTCGCCTCGCAACTCACCACGCAGGTATCCAAGGACGAGCTGATCAGGCGGGTCGCCGTCCTCGAGCGAGGCGCCGGGCGCAAGGATGCGACCGCTTCGGAGCTCGCGGCTATGTACTACAAAGCGACGGGCTCTGCGCAGCATCTCATCGATCTCTTCAAAGCGCTCGAAACCAACCCAGGGGCAAGAACCTACCGGCCGGAGATTCTCCGTGTCTGCATCAACGCTTTACGTTCGTCCGCTCCGAATGAACCGGACGCGTTTCTCGCTGCGACCATCCGCATCCGCGAGCAGAGCAGGATGCTGGGACGGCGCGTGCCGCCACGCGCGGTTGGCAGCCCACTTCTATTCAAGGGACTGGAGGCCGACGTTGCCGTCATCCTGGATGCTTTCGAGTTCGACAATGTCCCCAAGAGGAACATGAAGAACCTTTACGTCGCGATTACGAGGGGCTCGAGGAAATTGGTCGTCTGTTCGGAGAGCCCGCTCGTCGGGTAGTATGCAGGTGCCGACGTCGGAACGTATCTCCTAGGATCGAAATCGCGCGACTTCGATGGAGGATTAGCCGCCTTGCATAGCAGCAGCGGCGTGTTTTATCGCGAGTAGGCGCCTCGTTACCTCGTGGCTTTTTCCGGCAGATTGCAGCGCTGCCTCGAATTCCCGCCTCGAGGGCGACGTCCGTGAGAAAGGTCGTCGGAGTGCCCAGAATCGGAATCTTCGCTTCCGAAATGCTGGCGATTACGTTCAACTTCGTCAGACAGTTCGCGTTAACGACATAGATGCGACAGTTCCTGAAGACCGTCACTCGCCTCGACGTGACCCGGATCTCTCTGAACCTCTTCGGGAACGGCGCCGCGGACTTTGTGGGAACCCTGTTGATTGGCTTCGTTCTAAAGAAAGTAGGCGGTGTTTCCCGCGCACATTGACCAAGCGCGGTAGGACGTTCCGAACGCTACCGCTGCAACATCGATAGCAACAATGCGCCAATTGCGGACATGAAGGATTGAGCGTAACCAAATATTTGTAGGTCGAAACACGTGTGGCGCACTCGAAAGTGCTGATAAGACGCACAGCAGCTTGCCGGAAACAAGAAAATGACCAGAGAAGAAATCCTGAACTACTCTCAAGCTGTCTGCGACGGCCTTCGCGAGGATGAGGATGGGTTTAGACGAGAGGTTCTGACGCACGCGGGCAACAGGTGGTCGCTTGGCGTGATACACACTCTTGGGGTTTATGGCAGGCTTCGACACGCGGACATTGGAAGGCGAATGCATGGTGTGACGCAACGGATGCTGACCCGTACCCTACGCCAGCTCGAAAGAGATGGCCTCGTCACGCGCCACGATCTTGTTGAGATGCCACCTCGCGTAGAATATGAGCTGACCGAATTGGGTATGGGTCTTCTCATCCGCATGATCCCGCTGTGGACATGGGTTGTGGAGAATTCCGACTTGTTTAGAAAATCACGCGAAGATTATGATTCTCGTCCGCCAGAAAGGCCTTCCTGGCAGACGTTCTGATGATGAGGGCGTGCACCGCTCCGCTGGGACCGTTAGATATGCGGACCGGTGCTCAGGGTTACTTACTTGCCGCGAAGATTGGCGTTAATCCAATCGGATACATCCGTAACCTCGATGCCTTCGCGCACGTTGAAGGTGCTGGCCTTGTTCCATGCCATGCCGCGCCCGATACCAAACGCTGCGCGGTACTTGCGCATCATGTTCTGCGGGTCCTTTGCCAACTCTTCCATCAGGACTGGAACTGTCCATTCGGATCGGCTGAATGGCCTGCTCAAACCGGCTTCAAGCTTGTCCGCGAGCTCGCCATAGGTGACCGTATCACCTGCTAGAAAGACGATTTCGTTGCTGATGGTCGGCTCGTAGAAGACAATTTCTGCAGTGAGCATGCCGATGTCGTCGGGAGTCGTCAGCGTGACAGCGGTATCGAAGCTGCCAAGGGCATTGACAGTGCTTTTTTCCAGATCAACGACTCCGAATTCGGGCTCGAACAGATAACTCATGAACATACCGGTAGAGATGATGACCCATTCGGTTTTATCCTGAGAGCGCAAAAGTTCACGCACATCGAGCTGAGCGTCGAAAATATCCTGCGGACCACCTCGACCAATCGCTTCGAAGTCGACACCGAACTGCCACGGGAAATAGCGCGGAACCCCAGACTCCAAAGCCGCTCTGGCAAGCTTCATCGGGGTGTTGATCCCCGCTGCATAGCCTGTGCAACCGATGACCGTGTCGTATTGCGCGAATAAGGATGCCAGTTCGTCGATGGAGCTGTTCACCAAATCGCCCACGACGATCTCAATGCCTAAATCACGAATCTCGGCAATATCACGCTGCTTGGACGAAGAGTCGGAGCTTACGGCGCTTGCGCGCAGTAGGACGCTTATCTTTGCTCCTTCTATGTCCTTCGAGCGACGAGCCAGATTACGCAGGACAGGCATTCCAAGCTCACCAGCACCTAGCACTAGGATGTTGCGTGACTTCACGCCGGAAAGGGGTTCATTCATAGTTTTAGCCTCTTTTAAATCGAATGAGGCCTCTACTTGGCGATTTTGGAGATCGATGGAAGAAGGTACATGAGTGATACTATATCGAAAATGAGGTCGGGCTTCCGTTGGGTAGTTCTTCGACACGTCACCGATTGTCCGCGAACACCGGTTACTAAAGAAAAGCCTTATCGTCGCGATGATCGGCATTCCTCTTGGCGCCTCGGCCTGGTTGCTGCCTGCCTGATCGCCGCAGGCCACAGCCGCTCCTGACCGGGGTCCCGATGCTTATGTGGAGAGCGCAAGTGACGACGTTCGCCACGACATGGCCTGCTTAGATGGACAAGGTCCCGAACGACGTCGAGTCGGGCGGCGCGCTGCAGGTCGCGCTGATCCAGTGGCCATCACAGCCGGCGCCTTCGTCGCCGGACTGCTGCTGGTCGACAGCTTCGGATGATCAGTTCCGTCCTGTTCGCGGCGCCGTCGTGCGGTCTGGCTGATGTTGCCCCCACCGGAACTAATGGCCGCTGTGCACCGGCGGACATTCTCGAGATGGATAAAGATGAAGACGTGTCAACCCTGGCTCTCGTCAGCGACCAACTCACTGTGACATACCTCGGCGCTAACCGTCAGGGTTTAGCCGAACGGTCCGGCTGACCAGCAGCTCGGACGTCAACCGAAGTAGCTTCTCCCGTTCAAGCCTCAGATGATCTTTAACATTTCTCCACTCCTCAAGGAGGATTTTTCCTATCTCTTCTGAGGTCTCGCCTGACAGTCTGTAACTTCGCTCTAGCTGTCTTCGGTCAGCATGGAAATGCGGAACCCGTCCCATTCCCCACGTGGCGACCATCAATCGGGCGGTCTTCGTCGCGGAGTCGAGATCTGATCCAATGTGGCCTCCCGCACCCGTACTCTTGTTACCTAGCTCCATTTCCTCCGCAGCGAGACCCGCCAAAGAAATTCTGATTTGCGCTCGCAGAACATCTTCGGTGGGCATCACCAGATCTTTCGTTTCGTAGCGGACTTGGCCCCCAAGCTGAACCCTCCGATCTTCAAAGATCGTATCGGCCAGTTCAATTGTCACCTCTTTGATGAAGTCGCATGACGTGGCAGCGATGGCGTGCCCGCACTCGTGCACAGCGATGCGATAAAGCACGTCTTCAGGAATACTGACCTTCGCAGGCATGCCCGCTTCGACGTCCACAAGGGTCACCTCACGGCCCGCTGAACGAGCAGACCTCTTTATCGCCCTTGCGACGCGCTCCAGATCCGCCGGGCTGAAGTCTTCGAGCCGGTCTGTCCAGCGACGAATTCTTTCAGAGCCGAAGTTTCCGAGATGATATGAGAGGATATCTGCTCGCTCCTGCCGCGTCGGCAGACCCACGAAGATCTGGCGTTCGAAGCGCCCGGAGCGGAGCACTGCGGGTTCGATGTCGTCGACTCTGTTTGTCGCAGCTAGCATCACGACTCCAGGAATATCTCGGCTCGTCAGTTCTAAGAACGTGTTGACGACCTGAGTCTCATAGTAAGCATTTCTGCTGTCGTGTTCGCGGTTCCCTATCGAGTCGAGCTCATCGATGAATAGGAGCGCACCGGACGTGGACGCGGCAGCCTTTTCGAAAGAGGAACGCATCGATTTAAGCATGTCGCCTAGATAGCCTCCTCCTGCCGACTGCCACTGGCCCGCCGACGTCGAGACGAAAGCCAGTCCCAGTTCGGCAGCAAGTGCTGCTGCGCACATCGTTTTGCCCACGCCAGGCGGACCGATCAGAACCGCCGCTCTGTCGACGTTCGACCACTCGAGCTTTCTGGCCCGCCAGGCAGCCAGATCGGTAGCAAGTTCTGACGCCCAAAGACGGACCGAGACGAAGCCCGGCAGCTCCGAAAGCTTGGGGACCGAGACGCTTGATTCCTTTTCTCCCTTCGGTGTCTGATAGGTCGCCTTGTCCAGTGACTGACGGCAGAGCAGAGCATCGATCTCGTCCCAGCTTCCATTCGCCACGCGGCGCGCTGTCTCGGCATCGACTTTGCTCCGCCCGGTCAGCTTTCGAATAGCCTGCACATGCCGTGATGTTGGATTGTCAACATACAGGATTTCGTCCGCTGCCATCCTTGCCTTGGCTGGAAGAACGTCGAAGCTATCCGCAATCACAATCGTCTGTGCCGAGTATCGGAGGACGTCGAGATCTACCTTCCTCTTTGCTCCGCCCTCAATCGTGACGACGCGATGCCTCGACGTCTCGGCATTAAAAAACGCTTGACGCTGACCGGAGAGGAGAAGCTCTCCCGCTCGATGAAACCGTCCAACCCACTGCTTGTCAACAATGACGACGATCAGGCCGGGCAGGTCGCCTTGAAACTGGGCAGTATGGCGGAGGGTTCGACGGAGCACAAAATAGCTCAGCATGACTCCCGGCCGCTTACGGAGCTCCTTGAAGGCACCAGCGGTGATCCTGTGCCTCATTTCTTATGACCGTCTGTGCTTGGCCAAGCGGGTGCGTGCAAGGATTCGGGTTGACATGATTCGCCCTCTCTCAAATATCGATCAGCGCCTTATTGCATATTGACGCCGATTCGAATCATATTTTCGCCTATTGATGTCTGATTTACGAGCGTGTTGTCAACAGTTTTGAATCCTGAAATTGATGGCGGATGGAGACCGTGCACCGCCTTCTTCACGCGGCAAGGGAAGCCCTTGACCTCAGTCAGACTGACGTCGCGAAAGCGACGAGCATATCGACGCGCACCATCCACAGAATGGAGAGTGAACAAGGAATCGTTGGGTTCGATATCCTGGGCAGATTGCGGAGCCATTTTGAAAGTCTCGGGGTGACGTTGGTTGCACCGGTAGAGCGGGAAAAATGGGCTATCACTTTCAGCACCGAACTCGCGCCTCTGCCAAGCCCAGATGCTGCAGACGATCTTTACCACCCAGTGCCCGGCCGCGTTCTCAGAGCGGCGCGCGTACTGGCAGGGCTAACTCAAGCTGAGCTCGCCGCTCGTTCTAGTATTGCCCATACGACTGTGCGCCGTCTTGAGAGAGGAGGAAAGGTCGGTGCTGAAAAAGTCTACTTGCTACAACGAGCCATCGAGGAGCAAGGGGTAGAGTTCTTGAAGCCTCTGAGGGAGAGACCAAGCTGGACGCTCCGGCGTTGATCTGGCGTGCGTCCCGCGAAGAAGGAGCCTGCCTCATCGGCCCTTCCCGGAGTTGAATACGTAAGGTGGTAGCCACTTCTTCCACCCTAGTGAGCCAACTTGAAAGTCGCCGTCACACGCGCCGCGGCAAAATTGAACTCAGTCTCGGTTGCCAAGCTACTCTACAAGCCCGGCCCATGGCCGGGTCCAAATCGGCTTCGCCGAGACGGTCGGCCTGCGGCCGGAGTCTTTTAGGCCAAAGGTAGCCGGTGATCTCGGGCCGTACATGTGGCGATGGCCCGATCACCGGCCCTTTGACAATAGCGGAATGCGAGCTTTGCTCGCATGACTCTTCCCCGCCTAGCGGCGAGTGTTCGATCTCCTAGAGAGATCGAACAGGGACCAGTCCACGTGTAACGGTAAACACCGGTAAGGAATATCTCGCCCCTAGTTGAGCACCAGATTCCTAATCTGGGGGTCGCGCGTTCGAATCGCGCCGGGATCACCATTTTTCGAAAATGCGGAATGGATGGCTCCACGTCTTACGGCATGGAAATATTTACCAGTTTTCCGGATCCTCCTGCTCCAGGGTGGCCTCGCATCTTGATATCGAACGGTTCATTCGGTCATAATGAATACGTAACCATTGCTGCGGGGGCGCAATGCAGAACGAAATCAGCATCTTTGGGTTCGAAATCCACAGCCTGCAAAAATTGGGGTGGCCGTTATGGCTGCTTTCCCTTGCCGCCTTCGTCATCCTGTTGGCGGCATTGGGCCGGCTAACCTCAAAGCCCCAGAACATCGAGGCCACCTTCCGCAGCACCTTCTGCCTGACGGATGACGATATGATGGAATCCATCATCGAGTATTACATGGGAAAGCACGATTGCTGCAGACAGGACGCGATGCGGCAGCTTTTGCGTGAAGTGGACCCGGACCTGGTGCGGGCCTGATCGCGCCGTCTGATCACAAAAGAATGTCGCGTAAAAGTGTGCGGCGGTTTTGCGGTAACGACACGATGAAACGGGTAGAAAAGCGCAACGAGCGAATCCGAAAGATCGCGGCGCGCTTGAGGTCATTCCGGCTTCAAAAAGAATACAACAACCCGAGACGGGTTATCTCAGCCAAAACTCAATAGCACTTGGTGCCTTCGAAACTGCCGATGCTGGCTGTCAGCTGGCCGTCGAGATGTGGCGTGTTGTCCTGAAAGGCCCACACACCGATACCGATCAGACACGCCCACATGGCGAGTGAGATATTGGTTGCGAAAATGAGGGATTTCATCCTCGTGGTCATGGTCGGTCGCTCCTGGATCAGTCAGGAACAGAATGACGCGGATGCTTTTGAGTCCGCTTAAGTCGATTGCTAAAATGCAATCTATCTGCACGATTTCCCTGCCATGCGCCTGAACAAGTGCCTTTCCGGCAGCAAGCAAGCAAGCCCAGCCCCTGGAAACAGCCGCAGTTTTCCGCCCTCGGCGACGCCAGACGCGACCGGACGTTCCTGCCGTTACGGCAGGCGTTTCCATGATGAAACGTCGCCGTTTTCTCAGGAACCACCCAGCACTGGAGACGTTAAGGGAGGATCTTTCGTCCATCCGTTTGCCATGGAGGGTGACGACATTGGCAACCCGCACAACACGGCGCGATGCGCAAATGGAAGTGGTGGACCTGATCCCCGCGTTGCGGGCCTTCGCCAGAACCTTCTGCTCGAAAGCGGAAGACGTCGACGATCTCGTACAGGAAACGCTGCTGAACGCACTTGCCAACCTCGACAAGTTCGAGCCCGGCACGCGGCTGAAATCATGGCTGTTCACGATCATGCGCAACAGCTTCTGCACGCGCATTCGTCGCCGCAGCCGCGAGAGTGTCGGCCTGCCGGACGATATTGCCGAACACCTCACAATCGAGGCAAGTCAGGACTGGTGCGCACAGGCTGACGATGTGCGCAGGGCGCTCTACCGTCTGCCGGAGCATCACAGGGAAATGCTGATCCTGATTGTCATGCTCGGAGAGCGCTACAGGGATGCGGCCGATATCTGTGGATGTCCCATGGGAACCGTGAAAAGCCGTCTCAACCGCGCACGCATGCAGTTGCGAAGGGAACTGGGTGAGCGACCGGAAGAGATGAGCCGACCCTATCTCTGATGGCGACTGCCTGGTCACGGAATGGCCGCCGGCCGAAAGAGCGTCGGCTATGCAACATCATGCATTGCCGGCTATGCAGCAACGAGGCCCGGTTTGCGACCGGGCCTCGCAACGTCCGAAACCTGTCAGGCAGCCTTCTTGCGCGCGGCGACATTGACCGCGCTTTCGGCAAGCTTGGTCAAGGCGTCGTCCGTGTCGCTTTCCTCCTCGAGGGTGGCATCGAGCAGGGTCACCGCGTCCCGGTGCCCGAGTTGCCTCGCCCAGGCCCGCAAGGTGCCGTAGCGGCTGATCTCGTAATGCTCGACCGCCTGCGCCGCCGCCAGCAGGCCGGCATCGAGGGCCGGCGTTCCCTTGAACTCATCGAGAATTTCTTCGCCTTCCTCGATGATGCCGTCAATTGCCGGGCACGTCTTGGCGCGGGGGCGCTTGCCGATGATTTCGAAGACCTGCTGCAGGCGCTCGACCTGACCTTCGGTCTCTTCCTTGTGTTTCTCGAAAGCAGCCTTCAACCTCGGATCCTGCGCACCGCGCGCCATCTTCGGCAAGGCCTTCAGGATCTTACGCTCGGCGTAGTAGATGTCCTTCAGGGTCTCGTGAAACAGATCGTCCAGTGTCTTCTGTGTCATCGCCGCTATCTCCTCATCGCGTTGAAAATCACAGTTTCAGAACCACGCAGGGACGGCTTTGTTCCGGAAAAACAAGAAAACGCGAATATATCAACCGCGCAGCGCCCGCAGGGCGTTCAGGATCACCGCGACGTCGACCAATTCCTGCAGCAGCGCGCCCTGGACAGGAGGAAGATAACCGAAAGCGGCAACGACCATCGCGGCCAGCGACAAGGCGAGACCGGCCAGAACGCTTTGCCGCGCGATCCGTCGCGCCCTTCGGGCAATCGCCAATGCCTGCGGAAGACGATCCAGCATGTCGACCAGCAATACCACGTCGGCGGTTTCGGAAGATGCCGCAGCACCTCGGGCACCCATGGCCACGCCAACATCGGCGGCAGCCAGCGCCGGAGCATCGTTGACGCCGTCTCCGATCATCATCACCGGACCGTTCTTTCGCTCGGCCAGCACGATCTCGACCTTCTCGCCCGGCAGCAGGTCGCCGCGGATCTCATCGACGCCCAACAGCTTTCCAGCGGCCTCCACCACATCGGTACGGTCGCCCGAGGCAAGCACGAAGCGACGGACGCCCTCAGCACGGAAAGCCTTGATCGCCGAGCCCGCATCCGCGCGAAGACGGTCCGAGAGAAGAATGATGCCCGCCACCTTGCCATCGACACCCAGCGCGACAACCGCGGTTCCGGGCGGCAGGTCGCGCCCCAGCATATAGGGATCGCCGACCGAACATCTCTCATGCACGAAGTCGCTTCCGCCGACCACTACGGAACGCCCATCGAGCCGGCCCTCAAGGCCGGAACCGGGCGTCTCCACGATATCGAAGGGGGTGGAAAGCGTCATGCCGCGTGCCCGGGCCTCGCGCACCAGCGCTTCGGCACTGACATGATTTGACGCCTGGTCAAGCGACGCCGCGAGCCTCAGGACCTCGCCCTCCGGCACGACACCGGTCGTGCGGATCGCGACCACTCCTGCCTGTCCGCTGGTCAGTGTACCCGTCTTGTCGAGAACTGCCGTCCGGATTCTGGCGAGCGTTTCCAGCGCCCCACCACTCTTGACCAGCACACCGCGGGAAGCCGCCCGCGACAGTCCCGAAATGATCGCAACAGGCACGGCGAGAATGAGCGGACAGGGCGTCGCGACGACCAGAACCGCAAGCGCCCTTGTCCCATCGCCGCTCGCCCACCACGCCGCGCCCGCAATCGCAAGCGTCAGCAACAGGAACCAGACGGCATAGCGATCGGCTAGTCGCATCATTGGTGCGCGGCTTTGCTGGGCACCCTCCACCAGCCGCACGATACCGGCATAAGTGCTCTCGTCAGAGCGCCGCAACACCTCGACATCGAAGGCGCCGCCGACCACCGTGCCGCCGCTCGCCACTTCGGCCCGCCGGGCGAGCCGGACGGGAAGAGCCTCCCCTGTCAGCGCCGACATGTCGATATCCGCCCGCTCGGACAGGAGCAGCCCGTCGACGGGCACGACTTCGCCACGGCGCACCAGGATATGGTCGCCGGGACAGAGATCCTCGATAGGAACCTCTTCCAGCCGCCCGTCGACATAACGCATGGCGGTATGCGCCACACGGCCGAGAAGCGCTGTCATTTCGCGCCGAGCACGCCCCTCGGCAAAGTTTTCAAGCTGCTGCCCGCCGGCATACATCAGCGCCACGATGGCGCCGGCCAGAGGCTCCCCGAAGACAAGCGCGGCAGACATAGAAAGCCCGGCGATCACATCGACACCGAAATGCCCTTTGGCCAGCGATCGCAGGATTTCCATGGCAAGTGCGGCAAGAACAATTCCTGTTCCCGCATACCAGGCAAGCGATGCAAGATCGGGTCGACCAAGGAAAAGGAAAAGTCCGCCGCCGCCAAGCGCGAAAAGCGCCAGCACGGCCAGAACTGCGGCACTATAGTCGCGCACGAACGTCGAAATGGTTCTCATCGCCCCCCGCTTCGGCTTTCGTCAGCGATAGTCCAGCGGCTTCGGCATTGTAAGCAATACTTGCCGCCTGCCACTTTCCCTTGTAGACGGATCGGCAAATGAAGCAATCTCCGGACAAATACAGATGACGACGGATAGCGGCAGGCCGCGGCGCCTCACAATCCTCGGTTCAACCGGTTCGATCGGCGTCAACACGCTTGATGTCGTCCGCCAGCTCGGTGGCAGGGATGCCCTCGACGTGATGGCACTCACCGGCAACGGCAACATCGAGCTTCTGGCACAGCAGGCGCGCGAGACGGGCGCGAAGCTCGCGGTCACCGCCGACGAAAGCCAGTACATGACGCTGAAGGATGCGCTTTCCGGCAGCGGCGTCGATGTAGCAGCAGGAGTCTCAGGGCTCGATGAAGCCGCAAGCCTGGAAGCCGAATGGGTCATGGCGGCGATTGTCGGCACGGCAGGGCTTGCCCCGACGCTGAAGGCCGCAAGCCGTGGCGCCGACATCGCACTCGCCAACAAGGAATGCCTGGTCTCCGCAGGCGAACTCTTCGTCGAGGCAGTCAAGGCTGGCGGCGGCCGGTTGATCCCGGTCGACAGCGAGCACAGCGCCATCTTCCAGTGTCTCGACAACGACCAGCGACACGCGCTGGAGCGGATCGTGCTCACCGCCTCGGGCGGCCCGTTCCGCACCTATACCCGCGAGCAGATGGCGAATGTCACCGTCGAGACGGCCAGAACCCATCCCAACTGGTCGATGGGCCTGAAGATCTCCGTCGGCAGTGCCTCGATGTTCAACAAGGCGCTGGAGATGGTCGAGGCCAAGCATCTCTTCGGCCTTCGTCCCGATCAGGTCGAGGTGATCGTCCACCCCCAGTCCATCGTCCATTCCATGGTCGGTTACAGCGACGGTTCCATCATCGCCCAGCTCGGCGCGCCGGATATGCGCACCGCCATCGGTTACGCACTGACCTATCCGAAGCGTCCGAAGCTGGACGTGGAGCGGCTCGACTTCGCAAAGCTGGCGCGGCTCGATTTCGAAGCGCCTGACGAGAAGCGCTTTCCGGCGCTACGGCTTGCCCGTACCGCGATGGAGCGCGGCGGCGTTCAGGCCGCCGTCATGAATGCCGCGGAAGAAACCGCCTTCAACGCCTTCGTCGCCGGCCGGATCGGCTTCCTCGGCATGGCTGAGATCGTCGAAGACGTGATGGAAAGGCTCATCTCATTGCCCCCGGCAAGAACCATCACGGAAGTCTTCGCCGCGGATTCGGAGGCGAGACGAACCGCCGCACAGGTTATCGCGATCCGGGAACAGGCAGCCTGAATCTCAAGCCTTCAGCCCGCTCTCAGCGGTGCCCGTAGACGGCGCGACGCAGCATTTCGGGATAGAACCCCATGCAGCCTTCCAGCGCCGTGTTCGTCATGCTGACAACGGTCAGGCCCTCGGCCGGATCGATGAACCAGCTATTGCCGTAGACGCCGCCCCACTGCACCGCGCCGGGCGGCAGCGCGGTTCCCGCCTCCCGCGAATCCGTGATCACCGCCCCGAAGAAGCCGAACCGCGCACCGGGTTCGCCCTCGATATCCCCGATCTGGTTGGAGAGGCCCGCCTCGACGGTCTCATATTTAAGGATCGGCGCACCCCCGGTGCGAAGCGTTTCCAAAAGCTTGAGAAGATCATCCGCCGTGCCCGCCATGCCGGCGCCACCGGACTGGAATGCCTTCGGATTGAAGATCCGCGAAGGAGAAAAGACGGCCCTCCAGCCGGCATCTTCCCCGGCAACCCAGGGATCCGGCATCCGGACCGGCCGCGTCGCGCCATCTCCATAGGCCACCGTCAGGCGTTCGGGATCGGTGACATGAAAACGCGCATCCCGCATTCCAAGTGGGCCCGCAACGTAGTGAACCACAGCCGCTTCCAGAGTGTCGCCATGCACGGCGGCCACGACGCCGCCAAGGATATCCGTCGCGAAGGAGTAGGCCCAACGCTCGCCCGGCGCAGAGGCGAGCGGAATATCGTTGTGACGCGCGAAGTTCTCCTCCAGCCCGAGATCCGTGTCGGCAATTCCGAGCGTGATCGCCCTGTCATCGGGAAGAAGCTCCAGCCCCTGATCATAGACGAGACCGGAGGTGTGGGTGAGGAGGTGCCGGATGGTGATCGGCGCCTCGATCCCGTCGGCGGTCTTCGGCCGGAACCATGGGAGATACCGCGAAACCCGGTCATCGAGCCCGAACAGGCCCGCATCGATCATCGCCAGCGCCGTTGCCGCCACGATAGGCTTGGTGATGGAGGAATAACGGAAGATGCTGTCGATCTGCATCGGGATACCGGCTTCCCGGTCGGAGAACCCGGCAGCACGCCTCAGCAGCGGCTCGCCGTTGCGATAGACCAGCACGACGGCGCCGGTATTGCGCTCCTGCTCGACGGCCTGATCGATCATCCGGTTGACGCGGTCTGCAACAGTCATCCTTGAAAACCCCCGAAACGAAAAATGCGGACCATGTTTCCATGGTCCGCATCGGAATGACAGCGTTTGTGCCGGCAATCAAGCCACGGCGCGGGCAAGCGCACAACGCGACCACAGCTGGTGCAATGCGCCCACCAGATGATCGATATCGCCATCCGAGTGCAGCGGCGTCGGCGTGATACGCAGGCGCTCGGTCTTCTTCGGCACGGTCGGATAGTTGATCGGCTGGACATAGATGTTGAAGTTGTCGAGCAGAATGTCCGAGATCCACTTGCACTTAGAAGCGTCGCCGACCATCACCGGAACGATGTGGCTCGGGTTCGGCATGTGCGGAATGCCGCGGGCATCGAGCATGGAACGCAGGCGGCGGACACGCTCCTGATGGGCGAAGCGCTCGATCTGGCTCGTCTTCAGGTGACGGATCGAGGCAACAGCGCCGGCAGCCAGCGCCGGAGGCAGGGCCGTCGTGAAGATGAAGCCGGATGCGAAGGAACGGATGAAGTCGCAAAGCGCGGTGGACGCCGTGATGTAGCCGCCCATGACGCCGAAGGCCTTGCCGAGCGTACCTTCGATGATGGTCAGGCGATCCATCAGGCCCTCGCGTTCGGCAACGCCGCCGCCACGCGGACCGTACATGCCGACGGCATGTACTTCATCGAGATAGGTCATCGCGCCATACTTGTCGGCGAGATCGCAGATTTCCTTGATCGGCGAGATATCGCCATCCATCGAATAGACCGATTCGAAAGCGATCAGCTTCGGCGCCTTGGGATCGGCTGCCGCCAGCTTGGCTTCGAGGTCTTTGAGGTCGTTGTGCTTCCAGATCACCCGCTCGCACTTGGCATAGCGGATGCCCTCGATCATCGAGGCGTGGTTGAGCGCATCGGAGAAGATGATGAGGCCGGGGATCTTCTGGCCGAGCGTACCGAGCGTCGCCCAGTTGGAAATATAGCCGGAGGTGAAGATCAGCGCCGATTCCTTGCCGTGCAGGTCGGCAAGTTCGCGCTCGAGAAGGACGTGGTAGTGGTTGGTGCCAGAAATATTCCGGGTGCCTCCCGCACCCGCGCCACAGTGATCGATGGTCGACTTCATCGCCTCGATCACGGACGCGTTCTGGCCCATGCCCAGATAGTCGTTGGAGCACCAGACGGTAACGTCGTGCTGACCATCCTTGGTGTAGCGCGTGGCGCGGGGAAAATTGCCCTGCTGCCGTTCAAGATCCGCGAAAACCCGGTAGCGACCTTCTTCGTGAAGGCCTTCCAGCTCGCTCTTGAAAAACGCTTCGAAATCCATCGTCAAAACTCCAGCCTGCTGCTTCTCTTTTGGGATCCTGCGCGCCAACGGTCAACCCCGGTATTGTAAATTCATTCTAAACTGCGACAAAAGGCGCGGTTTGAGGAATCTTTCCAGAGAAGTGCTAATCGATCGTCTCCATTTCAAACTTGATCTGTATCAAGCTGGATAAAAAAGGGCAGCCGGAGCCGCCCTTTCCCGATATCGCAGTTTAAGGCGACTCACGATGCGGCAACGGCCCGCTTCGTCATCACTTTCACAAGATTGGCACGATAGTCCGCCGTCGCATGAAGATCGGCCATCAGGTCGGACGGATCCACGGTAACGTCGGCAACAGCCGCCGGCGACCAGTTGTGCGACAGAGCCTGTTCGAGCCCCTCATGACGAAAGACACCGTCCGAACCGGCACCGGTCACCGCCACCCGCGCGCCGGATGCCCCCTTGGACACGAAGACACCGGTCATGGCGAAGCGTGACGCCGGATTGGCGAACTTGGCATAGCCCGCCCTCTCGGGCGCGGTGAACCGGACCGCCCGGATGATCTCGCCTTCCTCGAGCGCCGTCTCGAAAAGGCCGACGAAGAAATCATCCGCGCCGATCTCGCGACGGTCGGTCACGATGGTCGCGCCGAGCCCGAGCATCGCCGCCGGATAATCCGCCGCCGGATCGTCATTGGCGATCGAGCCACCGATCGTTCCGAGATGACGCACATGCGGATCGCCGATCAGCGAAGCGAGATAGCAGACTGCCGGACAAACAGAGCGGATGAGGCTCGATTCAGCCACTTCGGCATGGGTGACGCCGGCACCGATGGTCACCGTCCGGCCATCGACCGCAATCCCCTTGAGGGCTGCGATGTGCCGGAGGTCGATCAGGTCGGACGGCTGGGCGAGACGCTGCTTCAGCGTCGCGATCAGGGTCTGGCCACCGGCGATATACTTGCCGTCATCGGCCCCGGAAAGAAGCCGGCCGGCCTCCTCCAGCGAGGAGGCGCGATGATAGCTGGTTGGATAAAGCTGCATGACACATCCTCCCTCTTATTCCGCGGCCTGCAACGCCGACCAGACCGCATTCGGCGTGGCCGGCATGTTGAGCCTGTTGTTTCCGATGGCATCTGTGATCGCATTGATGAGCGCCGGCGGAGAACCGATAGCGCCGGCTTCGCCGCAACCCTTGATGCCGAGTGGATTGCCTGGGCATGGCGTGTTCTGGTGCGACACTTCGAAGGACGGCAGGTCGTCGGCGCGCGGCATGGCATAGTCCATATAGCTTGCCGTCAACAGCTGGCCGTTCGATGGATCGTAGTGAACGCCTTCCAGAAGAGCCTGCCCGATGCCCTGGGCAATGCCGCCATGCACCTGTCCCTCGACGATCATCGGATTGATGATATTGCCGAAGTCGTCGGCCGCCACGAACTTCACGATCGTCGTCTTGCCTGTTTCCGGATCGATCTCGACCTCGCAGATGTAGCATCCTGCCGGGAAGGTGAAGTTGGACGGATCATAGAACGCGCCCTCCTTCAACCCCGGCTCCATGCCGGCCGGCAGGTTGTGCGCCGTGTACGCGGCAAGCGCCACCTGGAACCACGGCAGCGTCTTGTCGGTGCCGGCAACCTTAAGCTCGCCGTTTTCGATGATGATGTCGCGTTCGTCAGCTTCCATCAGATGCGCTGCAATCTTCTTCGCCTTGGCTTCGACCTTGTCGAGCGCCTTGACGATAGCCGACATGCCAACCGCACCTGAGCGGGAGCCATAGGTTCCCATGCCCATCTGCACCTTGTCGGTGTCGCCGTGAACGATGGAAACGTTTTCGATCGGCACACCGAGCCGGTCACAGACGAGCTGGGCGAAGGTCGTCTCGTGCCCCTGGCCGTGACTGTGGGAACCGGTCAGCACTTCGACGGTACCGACAGCATTGACCCTCACTTCGGCCGATTCCCAGAGGCCGACGCCGGCACCGAGCGAACCCACCGCCTGCGAGGGGGCGATACCGCATGCCTCGATGTAACAGCTCATGCCGATGCCGCGCTTCTTGCCCCGGGCGGCGGCATCGGCGCGGCGGGCAGGAAAACCGGTCCAGTCGGCAGCCGCCATCGCGGCCTCCAGCGAGGCTTCGTAATCGCCGGCATCGTAGGTCATGATCACCGGCGTCTGGTGCGGGAAGGTGCGGACGAAGTTCTGACGCCGCAACTCTGCAGGCGAAACCCCAAGCTCACGCGCCGCCGTCTCCATCGTCCGTTCCAGAAGATAGGTCGCTTCCGGTCGCCCCGCACCGCGATAGGCATCGACCGGCACCGTGTTGGTATAGACGGTACGGACATTCGCATGGATCGCGGGGATCGCATACTGGCCCGAAAGCAGCGTCGCATAGAGATAGGTCGGCACCGCCGACGAGAAGAGCGACATGTAGGCACCGAGATTGGCGATGGTATCCACCTTCAGGCCGATGATCCGGTTGTCGCTATCGAAGGCCATCTTGACCTTGGAGACATGGTCGCGCCCATGGGCATCCGTCAGGAAGGCCTCCGTGCGGTCGGACGTCCACTTGACCGGCACCCCGGTCTTCTTCGACGCCCAGAGACAGACGATCTCCTCAGGATAGATATAGATCTTCGAACCGAAGCCGCCGCCGACATCGGGAGCGATGACGCGCAGCTTGTTTTCCGGCGCGACATTGTAGAAGGCGCTCATCACGAGGCGCGCCACGTGCGGGTTCTGGCTCGTGGTATAGCAGGTGTAATGATCCTCCGCCGCGTCATAGATGCCGAGTGCCGCGCGTGGCTCCATCGGATTGGGCGAGAGGCGGTTGTTGTGGATCTCGATCTCGGTCACATGCGCGGCCGAGGCGATGGCCCGGTCGGTCGCGGCGCTATCGCCGATCTCCCAGTCGAAGATCAGGTTGCCGGGTGCTTCAGTATGCAGTTGCGGCGCGCCGGGTTTCAAAGCCTCGGTGGCCTCGGTCACAACCGGCAGCTCCTCGTAATCGACGACCACCGCCTCTGCGGCATCACGGGCCTCCGCGGCGCTGTCGGCCACGACAACAGCGACGGCATCGCCGACATAACGGACCGTGTCATGCGCCAGCGGCCGCCACGCGCCCATCTTCATCGGCGAGCCGTCCCTGGAATGGATCATCCAGCCACAGATCAGGTTGCCGATGCCGTCAGCAAGCAGCTGCTTGCCATCCAGCACATCGATCACGCCGGGCATGGACCTGGCGGCGGAAGCGTCCACTCCCTTAACCCTGGCATGGGCATAGGGCGAACGCACGAAATAGGCATATTTCATTCCCGGCACGACCATGTCGTCCGTATACCGGCCCTTGCCGGTCAGGAAGCGCTTGTCTTCCTTGCGCGCCACGCGCGCACCAATTCCCTCGACACCCATGATTTCCTCCCGATGGCGTTTCCGGCCCGGCAATCCTTCCGCCGCGGCTCCTCAACCACAACGTCCGGCCGGAGGATGAAACGATTACTCGGCAGCCTGTCGTCTGCCATGCATTTCCGCATTGGCTGCCAGCACCGCCTTGACGATGTTGTGGTAGCCGGTGCAACGACAGATATTGCCTTCGAGCTCATGACGAACCGTCGCTTCGTCGAGATGGCCGCCATGGCGATTGATCATGTCGACCGCGGTCATCACCATGCCCGGCGTGCAGAAGCCGCATTGCAGGCCGTGATGTTCCTTGAAAGCCGCCTGTACCGGATGCAGGTCTCCGCCGCCCGCCAGCCCCTCGATGGTGGTGACGGTGGAGCCGGAGGCCTGCACCGCCAGGATCGAACAGCTCTTCACCGACTTGCCATCCATATGCACCACGCAGGCGCCGCACTGGGTGGTGTCGCAGCCGACATGCGTGCCGGTCAGGCCGAGTTTCTCACGAATGAAATGCACGAGCAGCGTGCGATCCTCACAGTCGCCGCTCACCGAACGGCCGTTCACCGTCAGCGTTACTTTTGCCATATCGTTCCTCCTCGTGTCTCTCCCGGACACGAAGAGCATCATTTGACTTTTTCACATCATCTTCAACCTGTACTTTCATGCATGTTTGAAATTTATATTTCGCGACGCAGCAAAAAATCACCGTCATTATTGTCATTCGAAGCGCAATCAATACTGGAGACGCGTCATCGACTTTGATCTCCATGGACTTTCCCGATTTGCTGGCTATTCTGCCGATACGGTCGTCGTGACAATGCCTGCGGGGCAGGCACGACCGATGCCGGCCCGGCCTTGCCGGACGCATAACCATTGGAGAAGAAACGCATGAAAAAAGCTCTTGTGCTCGTACTGCTCGGCCTTTCGGTCGCAGGCTGCACGCAGACCGAAAAGGGCGCCACCATCGGCGCGGCTTCGGGCGCAATCATCGGTGGAGCAGTAACCGGCAACGTCCGTGGCGCGGCCGTGGGCGCTGCAATCGGCGGTGTATCCGGCGCCATCATCGGCAACGTCGCAGACCAGCCTGGCCAGTGCTACTACCGCGACCGCTACGGCCGTCGCTACATCGACTCGTGCCCGCGCGGCGGCTACTGAGACCCGATTTCGGGAGGGTCCGGGCACAGCCGGTCCCTCTCTTTGATTCGTTTTTATCTAAAAAGTGTGTCCTATCCGGTTTTTTACGTCTAAACTGGAAAGGGTTGAGCGGAATTGTCCGTACGGCCGATCCCGTTGTCGAGCAAAGTAGTGCATGCCGAGTAAATTGAGACCCCCGATTGGACGTATTGCGTTTCGGACGGCCGGCACTGCATTTACGCTTGCTGCAAGCCTATGCTTTTCATTGGCTTTTGCCGACGAAGCCTATGCCTTCAAGATCTTCGGCATCACCATCTTCGGCGACGACGAGACGGAAGTCACCGTCATCGATCCCGTCCGCTATACCGTCACCTTCGACACCGATGGCTCGGACAAGGACCTTGCGGATTCCCTGGACCGGACTTCGCTTCTCGTCAGCGACGAAGAGAAGCCGGTGTCCGGTGATCTCGGCGTCGTCATCAAGGCCCGTGACGACCGTGACCGGCTGATCGCCACGCTTTACGAGAATGCCCGCTACGGTGGCGTCGTGACCGTGACTATCGCGGGCCAGAACCTCGATGCCCTGCCTCCGAACCCCGCCTTCGATCGATCGGCACCAGTCCCGGTCTCCGTCCGCATCGATCCCGGTCCTCTCTTCACCATCGGTGACGTCACGCTGGAGGGAGATGCCGCAAGGCTTGACCCCCGCGCTTACGATCTCCGCCCCGGCGGTCCCGCGGGTTCGCTGGTGGTCCTGAAGGCCGGCAGCAAGATCGTCGACGACCTGAAGGCCGAGGGGCGCCCGCTGGTGCACCTGACGAAACGCGAAGTGGTCGCCGATCACGAGACGAACACGATCGACGTGGTGATTGCGGCCGAAGCCGGCCCCGTGGCGCCACTCGGGCCCATCGCCGTCAAGGGTGCCCGCAAGGTCGACGAGGCCTTCATCCGCCGTTATTCGCGTCTCCAGCCGGGCCAGCAATATTCGCCCGAGCAATTGCGCAAGGCCGGCGAGCGCCTGCGGGCACTCGGTGTCTTCTCCAGCGTGACCATCGAGGAAGCCGACAAGCTCTCGAGCGACGGCTCGCTGCCGCTCGGCATCGTCGTCTCGGAAGGCAAGCATCGCTACTTCGGCTTCGGCGCCAATTGGTCATCGATCGACGGTGTCGGCCTGCAGGGTTATTGGGGTCACCGTAACCTCTTCGGTCAGGCGGAATCGTTGCGGCTGGAAGGAACGGTCAGCGGCCTCGGCGACGGAAATATCGTCGATAATCTCGATTATTCCGCCGGCATTACCTTCGTGAAGCCCGGCGCCTTCTTCCCCTCTGCGACACTGGAAGCCAGCATCAAGGGCACGACGCTGACCACGGATTCCTACGACGCGAACTCCATCGCCGGCAAGGTCACCCTCGCCTACGAGATCAGCGACCACGACACCGTCAGCGGCGGTCTTTCGCTGACATACGACGACATTGATGACGCCTTCGGCAACAACAGTTACCTGACCTTCGGCGTTCCAGTGAGCTACATCCGCGATACGCGCGATAACAAGCTCAACCCGACCGAAGGTTACTATGCATCGGTCAGCGCGATCCCGAGCTACGAGATCACCGGCAGCACCATCTTCTCCTCCTTCGAAGGCTCGGTCTCCGGCTACTACGGTATCGGCGCGGAGGATCGCGTGGTTCTCGCCGCCAAGCTTGCGGCCGGCACCCTGCTCGGCGCCGGCGACCTCAAGGCCATTCCGGCTACGCGGCGTTTCTATGCCGGCGGCGGCGGTTCGGTGCGCGGCTACGCCTATCAGGAAGTCTCGCCCTATAACGACGATGACGACGCCACCGGCGGCCGCTCCTATGCCCTGGGTTCTTTCGAAGCGCGGGTGAGCATCACGGAAAAGATCGGCATCGTGCCATTTCTCGATATCGGCAGCGTCTCGACTGCAAATTTTCCGGATTTCTCCGATCTAAGAATGGGAGCGGGCGTCGGCCTGCGCTATATGACGCCATTCGGACCGCTGAGACTCGACGTCGCCATGCCGCTCGACCGCTATGACGGGGGCAGCCAGTACGGCATCTATGCCGGGATCGGACAGAGTTTCTGATGGATAGCCGAGACGGGAAGACGAGATCCTGATGCTGAAGCGCCTGACCAGATGGATCCTTCGGCTGTTCGCCTACACGGCGGGCGGAGCGCTCGCGCTCGCGGTCGTCGCGATCCTTTTCGGCGGATTCACCACGACCGGCGCCGGCTTTGTCACCCACTGGCTGTCCACCCTGCTGTCGAACCCCGACCGGCGCATCACCATCGATGGCGCGGGACCACTGCTGACGGGCGCACTGCGCGTCGAGCATGTGGCGGTCGCCGATACCGAAGGCGTCTATGCGGAGATCGACAATCTCGCACTCGACTGGACACCGCTCGACCTGCTCTCCGGCACGTTCCGCGCCCAGCGTCTGGCAGCCGACCGGGTAAGGCTCGACCGCACACCGGTCACGACCATCGAGCAGACGAAGAGCAGCGACGGATTTTCCCTGCCGATTGCAATCAACGTCAAGAAGCTGGAGCTTCCCTCGGTCGAGATCGGCACGGAGCTGGCGCGCCGCGAAATTCGCCTCTCGCTCACCGGATCCGGCAAGGCTTCCGGCGACACCATAACCGCCAATATCGAGGCCCAGCGCCCCGATTCGCCGGAGACCAGCGCCCGCGCGGATCTCGTTTATGCTCCATCCAAAAACCGGCTGCAGATTGCCGCCAATATCGTGGAGCCGACCGGCGGCCTGCTGGCAGGTCTTCTCAAACTGCCTGGCACGCCAGCCATCAACCTCACGATTGAAGGCGACGGCCCGCTATCAGACTGGCAGGGCAAGATTGCCGCCGCGCTCGACGGCCGACCCACGCTTGCGATCCATGCGACCCACAAGCAATCCGCCGATGGCACACGCCGCATTCTCGTAGAAGGCGGTGGCCGTTTCGACGCTATGCTTCCGCCGGGCTTTCGCCCGCCGTTTGCGGACGAAACCGCTATCGATATCGATGCGAGCCTCGCGCCCGGTGGCGCGATCCAGATCGACCGCGGCAGCCTGTCCACCGGGGCGCTGTCCCTTTCGGCTTCCGGCCGCTACGACCCGTCAGGCGAAAACGACCTTTCCGCCGAACTGACCGGCCTCAAGGGTCCCGTCGATTTCAACTATCCAAGCGGTAATGATAACATCACGCTCGCCATTCGCGAGGCGAGCCTGTCGCTGCGCGGTCGCGCCGACGCCGCCCTGTTCGAAATGTCCACCAAGCTCGACAAGGTGAAAACAGCACAGGGCGAATTCGATGGCCTGGCCATCGAGGCGAAGAGCAAGGCCTTCAATCTGGCAAACCAGACCGGCCGCATTGAGACGATGGTAACGGTCGCCGGGATGCAGTTCCCCGATGCCGAACTCAACCGCCTCCTGCAGGCCCCGATGACGTTGAAGGCGCCGATCGTGCTCGCCGCAACGGCCGTAGGTCTTGAAGCGGCAACCATCGAAAGCGCCAGCATCGGCGGCACAGTGGTTGGCCAGTACGCCCTTGCCGACAAGCGCCTCACCGGCCGCTTCGAACTCTTCGGCATTCCCGGCATTCTGCCCGACACCATCGCGGCCAAGCTCCGCGACACCATTCGCGTCTCCGGCAACCTGAACTACAACCTGCCGCAGGACATCAAGCTCAACAACCTGAAGATCACCACCAATCTCGGCGAAGCCTCCGGCAACATCGAACTCGATGCGGAAAAGAAGCTGACGGCTGATCTTGCCGGCCGCATCGCCGATATCGGCGCCTTGATGGACAACACCAAGGGCGTTTCCGACTTCTCGCTTTCCGCCAATGGACCACTCGACGCGCTGGCCGCCCGTCTTTCGCTCAGAAGCGAGGCAGCGACGGTCGCAGGCCGCAAGCTCGAGGGCTTCACGGTGGATGTCGAAGGCACCGCCGACAAGGCCGCCCCGAAGGGCACCCTACGCATGGCCGGCCGTATCGACGGGCAGCAGGTGCAGGGCACGGCGGATCTTGTCGCGGAAAACGGCCGTTCCGCCATTCCGGCCCTCAACATCACCGTCGGCAGCAACAGGCTCGACGGGACCATTGCCTTTTCTCCGGCCTTCCTGCCATCCGGCAATCTGACCTTCGATTTCCCCGATATCGGCCTGCTTGCAGCTTTCGCCGGACAGACCGCGAGCGGCGATCTCAAGGGCACGCTTGCGCTGCAGGAAAACAACGGAAAGCTATCGGCCCAGGTGGTGGCTGCCGGCAACGGCATCCAGCGCGACACCCTCACCGTCGCCAAGCCCGATATCAAGCTGAACATTTCCGACCTCGCAGCCTTCGCAGTCGAGGGAACAGTCGCAGCCTCCGAGGTCAAGTCCGGCGCCAACCGGGTAGAAGCGCCGAAACTTGCGTTCACGCGACAGGGCGCAAGCACCGCCTTCGATCTGAACGCGCGTTATGATGCAGCGCCGCTGGTCGTCGCGGGCAGTGTCACGCAGAACGCCGGCGGACTGGATATCGCCCTCGACAGGGCATCCGCAGCCCCCACCGGCATCGCGCTGAAGCTCGCCCGCCCCGCAGCATTGCGGCTGAGCGATGGAACCGTGACCATCGGAACCGCCACAATATCGGCCGGCAGCGGCACAGTCGATATCAAGGGCAGCGCCGGCCACGAACTCGATCTCGCCATCACGCTGGATCGCTTGCCCGCTTCGCTTGCGGCGAAGGCAGCGCCCAACCTTTCGCCCGAAGGCGTCATATCCGGCACGGTGACTGTCAAGGGAACGGCAGCAGCACCTGCGCTGACCTATAACCTCAACTGGGCAGACGCGGGGCTGGCCCAGACGAGATCGGCAGGCGTCGGCAGCTTCTCGATCTCGGCAAACGGCGAGTTCAGGGATCAGAACCTCTCTCTCGACACCCGGGTAACCGGCCAGCAGGGCCTCACCTTCGCAGGCGGCGGCACGCTTGGCCTCGCCGGCAGCCGGCCGATCAACATGAAGTTCACCGGCAACCTCCCCTTCGCCGCCTTGAGCGGAGTCCTGTCGGGCCAGGGGTTGATCCTCGAAGGCAGCGCCAACGCCGATGTCACCGTCACCGGCACTGCCGGCGCACCCGAAATCAACGGCACCGCGACAACCTCCGGCGCCAAGCTTATCGACGTTCGCCGCAATCTGGCGCTCGAACAGCTTGCGGCAACCGTCAGCCTGCGCGGTGACCGGGCGGAGATCACCGAACTCGGCGGCAAGCTCGCCAGCGGCGGCCGCATTTCCGGCAGCGGCACAATCGACATTCGCCCGCCCGGGCTGCCGGCAGATATCGCGGTTACGCTGGACAAGGCCGTGTATGTCGACGGAACCATGGTTGCGAGTACCGCCGACGGCAAGCTTGCGCTCAAGGGGCCCCTGCTGAACAACCCGGTACTCTCGGGCACCATCGCCCTTTCACGGACAGCGATCACCATTCCGGAAAAACTGCCCGCCAGCCTTTCGCAACTGAACATCCAGCACAGGAATGCGCCCGCCAACGTCCGTAATCAGATGGCGAAGGTGACGAAGACCGAAGAACACGGCTCCTCCTCCACCATAGCGCTCGATCTGACGATCTCGTCTCCCTCGCAGATCTTCGTGCGCGGACGTGGTATCGACGCGGAACTCGGCGGAACAGTCCGGGTGACAGGAAACGCCGTGAACCCGAATGTCTCCGGTGGATTCGAACTGCGCCGCGGGCGCATGTCCATCCTGACCAAGCGACTGGAATTCACCGAAGGCAACATCACCTTCGGCGGCGGTCTCATTCCGATCCTCGACATGACGGCGACCACGACATCCGGCTCGACGACGATCACCATCACGATCGCGGGCTTTGCCAACGATCCCTCGGTGTCCTTCTCGTCATCCCCCGCCCTGCCACAGGATGAAATCCTGGCTCAACTGATCTTCGGTCAGTCGATGTCCCGCCTGTCGGCTCTGCAGATCGCCCAGCTTGCCGATGCGGCAAGCCAGCTTGCCGGCGGCCGCACCGGGTCGCTCTTCGAAAGCCTGCGCTCCACGCTCGGCGTTGACGATCTCGACATCTCGACCGACGAGACCGGCCAGACCAATGTCAGCGCCGGGAAGTACCTCAACAACCGCACCTATATCGAGCTGCAGCAGAGCGGCTCGGGCCAGAGCAAGGCCGTCATCAACCTCGATGTCGGCCGCGGCGTGAAGCTGAAAGGCGAAGCAGGCGCTGAAGGCGCCGGCGGCGGCATCTTCTACGAAAAGGAATACTGACGCCTCAGGGGCGTCAGATGGCTGAAGGCTAAGGACAAAGTCGCCTCAGCTGACCTTGCTGGTCTTCAGCAGAATGCTCGATTCCGTCGTATTGATGCCCTCGATCAGGCGAATGCGCCGCAGGGTCTCGTCGAAGGAGGCGAGATCGCGATCCTCCAGTTCGGCGATGAAATCCCAGCGCCCGTTGGTGCTGTGGAGCGCCCTCACCTGAGGCAGGCCGCGCAGCTGATGGGCTACACGATCGGCAAACTTGCCGACGACCTCGATCATCGCAATCGCCCTCACCCCCGCAGGCCGTATCTCGCTTCCCGTCCTGATCGTGAACGCCGCAATCGTGCCGTCCGCCACCATCCGGTCGATGCGTGCGGTCACCGTTGCCCGCGATGCACCCGTCGTTGCGGCGAGCGAGGAGGCAGAAATACGCGCATTGTGGCGCAATGCGCTGAGGATATCGCGATCCAGATCATCCATCGCCATCACTTCGTCAGTTCAAGTCATCGTTTTGCTCAATCTAGCTTTCTTTTCGACAATTTTCCATCTTTTTGCCAACGCAGGCTTTGATAACAATCCGGCTTTTCCTGCCAGTTCCAAAGGAGATCCGGATGACGGAGAAGAAGGCGGCAACCTTGATCGGCGTTCCCCTGGAAGAAGGCTCCGGCCGCGGCGGCTGCGCCATGGGCCCGGCTGCGCTGCGTATTGCCGGCATCGGCCATGCGCTCGGAGAGCTTGGTTATGCCGTCACCGATATCGGCGACCTGCGTCCCGCCCCCGCAACGGATCTGCCCCGTCACCAGAATGCACGCCATCTGCCGGTTGTTGCTGCCTTTACCCGCACGCTGGAGGATCGCACCTATCAGGCGGCCCATGCCGGCACCATCCCCATCCTGCTCGGCGGCGATCACAGCCTTTCCATGGGCAGCGTCTCCGGCATGGCCCGCCACGCGGCAGATCTCGGCCGGCCGCTCTATGTCCTCTGGCTGGACGCACACACGGACTTCAACTCTCCGGAGACGTCTCCCTCGGGCAACATGCACGGCATGCCGGTCGCGTTCTTCTGCGGAAAGGCGGAATTCACACCGATCCTGCCGGCCGGGCGGCCGCTGGTCGAGCCGAGCCACGTCTATCAGGTCGGCATCCGCTCGGTCGATGAAGAGGAGCGGGTGGCGATCAGGAATAACAAGGTCAACGTTTTCGACATGCGCGCCATCGATGAAGAAGGCGTCGGCGCCATCATCCGCCGTATCATCGCCGACGTCTCGAACGCCAATGGCCTTCTGCATGTCAGCCTCGACGTGGACTTCCTCGATCCGGACGTCGCGCCGGGCGTCGGCACGACGGTTCCCGGCGGCGCTACTTTCCGCGAAGCGCACCTGATCATGGAGATGCTGCACGACAGCGGGCTGGTTTCCTCGCTCGATCTGGTCGAGCTTAATCCCTTTCTCGATGACCGGGGCAAGAGCGCCCGCGTGATGGTCGAACTGGCCGCCAGCCTGTTCGGACGCCGCGTCTTGGATCGCCCCACTCGCGCCGCCTGAGAAGATAGCGGATTAACACACCCATTTTGCCGGACGCGGCCAGGGCGACAACTCGCCCTGGCCGTATTTTCGTTGAACCAGAGCGCCAGCCACCTGTTCACAACCTTCCACAATTCCCGGGAGAGACAATATCATCATGGGTGAATGAACCCATTCACCTCCGGCGGCGATAAAGAAGTAATTCTTCAATTAAGAAATAACTAATGGTTGATACAATAAAAAATGCAACCAAGGATAATCTATTTGGACCCGTTATAGTTGATATTCAGGTCAAAAAACCACCACTAAGAATATTTTAACTCAAATACTTATATGTTTTGACCCGAAAGTGAAACAAATCCCGGGACAAATCCCGAAAAGGACATTCAGTCAGATTTGACTATTGGCAAGTTCTGACTGTGGCCATCGTGATGAGAAACGGGATGCTCGGAGCAAAGGCGCTTATATGACCATCCTGATGCCATTCGGTTCGGATGCAAAGGCAATCCTCGCCGCAATCAGCAAGTCCCAGGCAATGATCGAATTCGATCTGCAGGGAAACATTCTCCTTGCCAACGAGAATTTCTGCAAAGCACTTGGTTATGATTTTGCGGAGATAAAAGGCAAACATCACCGCATGTTCTGCGATCCGGCCTATGTAGCCTCTCCGGAATACAAGGAATTCTGGGCCAAGCTCGCCAAGGGCGAGTTCGATGCGCGGGAGTACAAGCGCATTGCCAAGTCCGGCAAGGAGGTCTGGATCCAGGCTTCGTACAACCCCGTTTTCTCCGGCGGCAAGCCCTATAAAGTCGTGAAGTTCGCGACCGATATCACCGAAGCAAAGCTGAAGGCGGCGGAAGATTCCGGCAAGCTCGACGCTATCTCCCGCGCGCAGGCAATCATCGAATTCACACCCGGCGGGGAAGTTCTGACGGCCAACGAAAACTTCCTGTCGACGCTTGGCTACACGCTGTCGGAGATCCGCGGCAAGCATCATTCGATGTTTTGCGACCCCGCCTACGTCCACAGTAACGATTACAAGCTCTTCTGGCAGGAACTCGCTGGAGGGGAGTTCATTGCCCAGGAGTTCAAGCGCATCGGCAAGGGCGGAAAGGTCGTCTGGATCCAGGCATCCTACAACCCGATCTTCGATATGAACGGGAAAGTCTTCAAGGTCGTCAAATTCGCAACGGACATCACCGAACGTGTGCGCGCCGTTGATGATCTTGCAATTGGCCTGACCGCACTTTCGAATGGCGACCTGACGACACGCATCGAGAAGCCCTTCATACCGACGCTTGAGAAGGTCCGCACCGACTTCAACGCCTCGATCGAAAAGCTGCAGGGCGCCATGCGTACCGTCGGCGAGAACGCGGAAGGAATTGCCGCCAGTTCGGCACAGATTCAGGTCGCCTCCGACAGCCTCGCCACCAGAACCCAGCAACAGGCCGCCGCTGTCGAAGAGACCGCGGCCGCACTGGAGGAAATCACTCAGACGGTCGCCGACAGTTCCAAGCGCGCTGGCGAGGCGGGCCAACTGGTTGCCCGCACCAAGACGGCCGCGGAACGCTCCGGCCAGGTGGTGAAAAATGCCATCGGTGCCATGGGCCAGATCGAAAACTCGTCGAACGAGATTTCCAACATCATCGGCGTCATCGATGACATCGCTTTCCAGACCAACCTTCTGGCGCTGAATGCCGGCGTCGAGGCGGCCCGCGCTGGCGAAGCCGGCAAGGGCTTTGCGGTCGTCGCACAGGAAGTTCGCGAGCTCGCCCAGCGGTCCGCGAATGCTGCAAAGGAAATCAAGACGCTGATCCACACTTCCGGCGATCAGGTGAAGAACGGCGTTTCTCTGGTCGGCGAGACTGGCAAGGCGCTGGACCAGATCGTGTCCGAGGTGCAGGAGATCGATCGCAACGTCGCCGCCATCGTCGATGCTTCACGCGAACAGTCGACTGCGCTGCAGGAAATCAATCGCGCCGTGAACGGGATGGATCAGAACACCCAGCAGAATGCGGCCATGGTCGAAGAAACATCGGCTGCCAGCCATAGTCTTGCCCGGGAAGCCGATACACTCAAAAATCTCCTCGCCCAGTTTAGATTTGGGCAACACTCTTCCGCTACAGTAAGAATAGCGCGTCCTGATGCTTCGCCCGTCGCATCCCCGGCACGCACACTCATGGCAAAGGTCGCCCGCGCCTCCACCGGCGCAGCCGCTTCTGCCCAGGCACAGGAAAGTTGGGAAGAATTCTGATGGCAACGACGATCAACTCCACGACCTTCGGCGGGGAAACCCTCGAAATCATCGCCTTCCGCCTGCATGATCAGGAATTCTGCGTGAAGACGACCACGATCCGCGAAATCCGCGGCTGGGCTCCGTCGACGCCGATCCCGCATGCTCCCGCCGATGTCATCGGCGTCATGAACCTCCGCGGTTCGGTTATCCCGATCATCGACCTCGCCTACAAGCTCGGCATGAAGAGCACGGTTGCCAACGAACGGTCCGCCATCGTCGTCGCCGAAGTGCACAACATGGTCATCGGCATGCTCGTCGACCGCGTCTCCGACATCCTGACCATCCCGTCGAGCCAGGTGCAACCCGTTCCGGAAATTTCCGCCTCCTTCGACAAGTCCTTCTCCGAAGGCATCATCGCCAACGAGAACGGCATGATCTGCTTCCTGAACCTCTCCAAGATGTTCAAGGGCACCGAAGCGGAAGACCTCGCGGCCTGATCCCTTTATAATAGAATATATACGACTGCTTTGAAGGCTCCATTCGTGGGGCCTTTTTCGTCTCACACTTCCCCTCTATATTTAAGTTTATCAAAATTTGCTTATGTAATTAGAAGATTATTAAATACAGAAATGCCATCGTAACGTGTATTCCGGCGTGATCGTCGACGTGACGACACAACCGGAAGGAGGCCGCAGCTAGGGGAAGGGCGACTCGGATGGCATGGTTTGCAGCAAGCAGTGACTCCAGCAACGTACGTTCCGCACTTTCTAAGTCCCAGGCAATGATCGAGTTCGATCTGACCGGGACCATTCTCGATGCCAATGAGAACTTCTGCCGAACGGTCGGCTACAGCCGGGAAGAGATCATCGGCAAGCACCACAGGATCTTCTGCGATCCGACCTATGCGGAATCGATCGAGTATCGCGAATTCTGGGCGAGTCTGGTCTCCGGCAAGTTCGACGCCCGCGAGTACAAGCGTTTCGGCAAGGGCAGCCGGGAGATCTGGATCCAGGCCTCCTATAATCCCGTCTTTTCCGGCGGCAAGCCGTACAAGGTGGTCAAGATCGCGACCGACATCACCGAAGCGAAGAAGAGAAGCCTCGAGGACGCCGACAAGATTTCCGCGATTTCCCGCTCCCAGGCCGTGATCGAATTCACTCCGGACGGCCGGATTCTGAAAGCCAACGAGAATTTCTGCAACGCCACGGGCTACGACCTTTCCGAAATCGTCGGCCAGCATCACAGCATGTTCTGCGACCCCGCTTATGCAGCCAGCGCCGAATACAAGGCCTTCTGGGCACAGCTTGCCGAAGGCCGCTTCATGGCCAATGAATTTGTTCGCTATGGCAAGGGCGGCAAGGAAGTCTGGATCCAGGCCTCCTACAATCCCATTCATGATCTGAACGGGCAGGTCTACAAGGTGGTGAAGTTCGCAACCGATGTCACGCCGCGCATGACAGCGATCGACGCTCTGGGCCGCGCGCTGAACGCCGTCGCCGACGGCGATCTCCTGCAGTGCCTCGACCAGCCGTTCGTTCCGACCATGGAAAAGGTGCGTCAGGACTTCAACAGCGCTGTCGCCAAGCTGCGCAACGCCCTCCAGACGGTCGCCATCAACGCGGAAGGCATCGCGTCGGCTTCCGCTGAAGTGCGCGAGGCCTCGGATGATCTGGCACATCGCACCGAACGGCAGGCCGCCTCGCTCGAAGAAGCCGCCGCCGCTCTTGAAGAGATAACCACCACCGTCGCCGATGCGACCCGCAGGGCAGACGAGGCAGGCCGCCTCGTTCGCGAGACGCGCAAGAGCGCCGAAACCTCGGGCGAGGTTGTCGAACAGGCAATCGACGCCATGAGCCGCATTGAAGATTCGTCAAAGCAGATCACCAGCATCATCGGTGTCATCGACGAGATCGCCTTCCAGACCAACCTGCTGGCGCTGAACGCCGGCGTCGAGGCGGCCCGCGCCGGAGAGGCCGGGAAGGGCTTTGCCGTCGTTGCTCAGGAAGTACGGGAACTGGCGCAGCGCTCGGCTCAGGCAGCCAAGGAAATCAAGACGCTGATCCACACATCCGGCGAGCAGGTGAAGAGCGGCGTCTCATTGGTCGGCAGGACGGGAGCAGCGTTGCACGAGATATCCTCCCGCGTCGGCGAGATAGACACCAACGTCACGGCCATCGTCGGCGCCTCCCGCGAACAGTCCGGCGCACTCCGGGAAATCAGCCAGTCCGTCAACCACATGGATCAGGCGACCCAGAAGAATGCCGCCATGGTTGAGGAAACCACGGCCGCCAGCCACGGGCTCGCGCGAGAGGCGGAAAGCCTGCACAATCTTCTCGGCGATTTCCGGATAGGCCGACCCGGTGACGTCAGGCACTCACTCGTCGCGGCATAGGTAAAGCGTACTGGCGACACAATAAGGCAGAGGCAAACGATGTTTTGTCTCTGCCTTTTCAGTTTTGGGAAATCACGCTCCGGCAAATGGTGCGAAGGTCTTTCGGGGAGTGCTTCGACCACCCTCGAAAGACAGGAACAGACGAGGCCGCTTACGCCGCTACCGGCCGTTTGACTGCCTTGGAGGCCTCGATCACCAGCGGCAGAAGGCCCTCGCCGCCCTTGTCGATATGCTCGAAGAACTGGCGGCGCATACGCGGCTCCCAGAACTTGTTGATATGGTTCGCAACACCTTCCACCCGCACGTCCTCCGGCTGGGAAAGGAAGAAGGTGGCGATCTGGTTCGCCATGCGAACGATCTTTTCCGAGGTGTCATGCGACATTGGCGGCAACTCCGGCGACGATGCGCTCCGATCCGGTGAAAACTTCGAAATCATGCCCTCGGGCGATACCGATCAGCGTCATTCCCGCCTCTTCCGCCGTGCGGATGGCAAGCGCTGTCGGCGCAGAAATAGCCACAAGCACAGAAGCGCCGAGAATGGCGGCCTTCTGCACCATCTCCACCGAGAGGCGGCTGGTAACGACCACGACGCCCTCCTCGCCCCGACGATCGGCGCGCAGAACCGCGCCCACCAGTTTGTCCAGCGCGTTGTGACGCCCGACATCCTCGCGGATGGCCAGCAGGCCCTCGCCCGGCACGAAGAAGCCTGCGCCATGCACGGCGCGTGTTTCGCGGTTCAATACCTGGGTGCGGCCAAGCGCTGTCATCGCTTCCTCGATATCTTCAGGCGCAAGACGCAAGCCTGCGGCCGCCACCCGCGGCACCGGACGGCTTGCCTGCTCGATCGATTCGATGCCGCAAAGGCCGCATCCGACAGGACCCGCCATCCGCCGCCGGCGCACCGTCAGCGCATCCGCCGTCGCGTCCCGAAGCGTCACCTGAACATCGAGCCCCGCCCCCGCCTCCAGCGGTTCGACCGCCAGGATTTCCTCTGGCGAGGTGATGATCCCTTCCGCCAACGAAAAACCGAAGGCGAAGTCCTCGAGATCCGCCGGCGTCGCCATCATCACCGCATGGGTGGACCCGCCATAGGAAAACGCGATCGGCGTTTCCTCCGGCACGGCTCTCGACGACGGCGCAAGCACGCCGTCGCGGAACTGCAGTTCACGGGCGGCAACGGAAGTCTTCATGCGATCTGGCTCCTACTCCGCCGCCTCCAGCTTGCCGGCGATGCGACGCGAACGACGTGACAGCTCCTCGTAATCCTGCTGCCAATCGGTCGGACCGTTGGAGGGTGAGATCTGCACGGCCGTCACCTTATATTCCGGGCAATTGGTTGCCCAGTCGGAATAGTCCGTGGTGATCACATTCGCCTGCGTATCGGGATGGTGGAAGGTCGTGTAGACCACGCCCGGAGCCACCCGCTCGGTAATCAGCGCACGAAGCGTCGTATCGCCGGAACGGCTGGAGAGCTTGACCCAGTCGCCTTCCTTGATGCCCCGCTGCTCGGCGTCGTGCGGATGGATTTCCAGCCGGTCCTCCGGATGCCACGCAACATTGTCCGTCCTGCGGGTCTGCGCACCGACATTGTACTGCGACAGGATACGACCGGTCGTCAGAAGCAGCGGGAAGCGCGGTCCCGTGCGCTCGTCGGTCGCGACATATTCTGTCCGGATGAACTTGCCCTTGCCGCGCACGAAGCCATCGATGTGCATGATCGGCGACCCCTCGGGGAACTTCTCGTTGCACGGCCACTGCACCGAGCCCATCTTGTCGAGATAATCATAGGAGACGCTGGCAAAGCTCGGCGTCGTAGCCGCGATTTCATCCATGATCTCGGACGGATGCTTGTAGCTCCAGTTGAGGCCCATGGCTTGGGCGAGCTTCTGGGTGATCTCCCAGTCGCCATAGCCGTTCTTCGGTGTCATCACCTTGCGCACGCGATTGATGCGCCGCTCGGCATTGGTGAAGGTGCCGTCCTTTTCAAGGAAGGTCGAGCCCGGCAGGAAGACATGGGCGTAATTGGCCGTCTCGTTGAGGAATAGATCCTGCACCACCACGCATTCCATCGCGGCAAGGCCCGCCGACACATGCTTGGTATCGGGATCGGATTGCAGGATGTCCTCGCCCTGAATGTAGATACCCTTGAACGTGCCGTCGACGGCCGCATCCAGCATGTTGGGAATGCGCAGGCCCGGCTCGCTGTCGAGCTTGACGCCCCAGAGCTTTTCGAAGGTCTCGCGCGTCGCATCGTCGGAAACGTGGCGATAGCCCGGAAGCTCGTGCGGGAAGGAACCCATGTCGCAGGAGCCCTGCACATTGTTCTGGCCGCGCAGCGGGTTAACGCCAACGCCCGGACGCCCGATATTGCCGGTCGCCATTGCAAGGTTGGCGATCGCCATGACCGTGGTCGAACCCTGGCTGTGTTCGGTCACGCCGAGACCGTAATAGATCGCGCCATTGCCACCAGTCGCAAACAGCCTCGCGGCGCCGCGCACCAGATCGGCAGGAACGCCGGTAAACGCTTCGGTCTCTTCCGGGCTGTGCTGCGGCTCGGCAACGAACGCCGCCCAGTCCTCGAATTCCGACCAGTCGCACCGTTCGCGGATGAACTGCTCGTCGAACAGGCTTTCCGTCACGATGACATGGGCAAGCGCCGTCATCACGGCGACATTAGTGCCGGGCTTCAGCGGCAGATGGAAAGCTGCCTCGACATGGGGGCTGCGCACGATATCCGTGCGGCGTGGATCGACGACGATCAGCTTCGCGCCCTGACGCAGCCGCTTCTTCAGCCGCGAGCCGAACACCGGATGTCCGTCCGTCGGGTTGGCGCCGATCACCATGACCACGTCGGAATGCTCGACGGAATCGAAATCCTGCGTGCCGGCCGAGGTGCCGAAAGCCTGCCCCAGACCGTAGCCGGTCGGCGAGTGGCAGACACGCGCACAGGTATCGACATTGTTGTTGCCGAAACCGGCGCGGATCAGCTTCTGGACGAGGAAGGTTTCCTCATTGGTGCAGCGGGAGGACGTGATGCCGCCAATCGAATCCTTGCCGTACTGGTACTGGATACGGCGGAACTCGGTCGCCACATGGGCGTAGGCCTCTTCCCAGGTGACCTCGCGCCAGGGATCGCTGATCTTTTCGCGGATCATCGGATTGAGGATGCGGTCCTTGTGGCTGGCATAGCCATAGGCGAAGCGGCCCTTGACGCAGGAATGGCCGCGATTGGCCTTACCGTCCTTCCACGGCACCATGCGCACCAGTTCCTCCCCGCGCATCTCCGCCTTGAACGAGCAGCCGACGCCGCAATAGGCACAGGTGGTGACCGCCGAGTGCTCCGGCTGGCCGATGGCAATCACCGATTTTTCCGTGAGCGTGGCAGTCGGGCAGGCCTGAACGCAGGCGCCGCAGGAGACACATTCGGACGCGAGGAACTGCTCGTGCATGCCGGGAGAAACACGGCTGTCGAAGCCACGGCCTTCGATGGTCAGCGCAAAGGTGCCCTGCACCTCTTCGCAGGCCCGCACGCAACGGGAGCAGACGATGCACTTCGCCGGATCATAGGTGAAATAGGGGTTGGATTCGTCCTTCGGCATCCAGCGGGCGTTTACCTCGCCGACACCATCGCGCGCCTTGACGTGATTGTCGCCCTCATAGCCGTAGCGGACATCACGCAGGCCCACGGCACCGGCCATGTCCTGCAGCTCGCAATCGCCATTGGCCGCGCAGGTCAGACAGTCCAGCGGATGGTCGGAGATATAGAGCTCCATCACCCCCTTGCGGATCTGCTTCAGCCGGTCCGTCTGGGTGTGCACGACCATTCCCGGCGCGCAGGGCGTGGTGCAGGAGGCCGGGGTGCCGTTGCGGCCCTCGACCTCGACGAGACAGAGGCGGCACGAGCCGAAGGCATCGACCATATCGGTCGCGCAGAGCTTCGGCACCTGAATGCCCGCCTCCATGGAGGCACGCATGATCGAGGTGCCCGAAGCCACCGTCACCTGCCGGCCATCGATCGTCAGCGTCACCGTCTCGGTGGATTTCGATGCTGGCGTGCCGTAGTCGATTTCGTGAATGAGAGACATGGCTTTACTCCGCTGCTTCAACGAATGGGGTTGGCGCGAAATCTTCAGGGAAATGCATTATGGCGCTCATGACCGGATAGGGCGTGAACCCGCCGAGCGCGCAAAGCGATCCGAACTTCATGGTGTTGCAGAGGTCGCCGAGCAACGCTCTGTTCTTCTCCGGCTCGATGCCACGGGCGATCCGGTCGACCGTCTCCACCCCGCGGGTCGAACCGATGCGGCAGGGCGTGCACTTTCCGCAGCTTTCGACCGAGCAGAATTCCATGGCGAAACGGGCCTGCTTCAGCATGTCGACCGTATCGTCGAACACGACGATACCCGCATGACCGATCAGGCCATCCTTCGCCGCGAAAGCCTCGTAGTCGAAGATCGTGTCGAACAGCGAGGGCGGAAAATAGGCGCCGAGCGGCCCGCCGACCTGCACCGCCTTGACCGGGCGACCGTTCGCCGTGCCACCGCCGATATCGTAGACGAGTTCACCGAGCGTCACACCGAACGCCGTCTCGTAGAGACCACCATGTTTGACGTTGCCGGCGAGCTGGATCGGGATCGTGCCATGCGAACGGCCGACGCCATAATCACGGTAGAAGGCAGCACCCCGGTCCATGATGACCGGCACCGACGCCAGCGACATGACGTTGTTGACCACGGTCGGACAGCCGAAAAGCCCCTGAAGCGCCGGCAGTGGCGGCTTGGCGCGCACGATGCCGCGCTTGCCTTCCAGCGAGTTGAGAAGCGACGTCTCTTCGCCGCAGACATAGGCGCCCGCGCCCATGCGGACTTCCATGTCGAAAGCGCGGCCACATCCCATCACGGAAGGACCGAGAATGCCGGCCTCCCGTGCGATCCGGATCGCCTCCGTCATAACGCGGATCGCATGGGGATATTCCGAGCGAGTGTAGACGTAACCCCTCGTCGCCCCGGTCGCGAGGCCGGCAATCGCCATCCCCTCGATCAGCACGAAGGGATCGCCCTCCATGATCATCCGGTCGGAAAACGTGCCGCTATCGCCCTCGTCCGCATTGCAGACGATGTATTTGCGATCACCCGGCGCATCGAGAACCGTCTTCCATTTGATCCCGGTTGGGAAACCTGCACCGCCTCGTCCGCGCAGGCCACTGTCTGCCACCTGCTTGACGATATCGGCAGGGGCCATGGCAATCGCCTTTTCCAGTCCCTTAAGGCCCTGGTATTGGCGATAATCCTCCAGAGAAAGCGGATCGGTCACGCCACAGCGAGAAAAGGTAAGGCGCGTCTGACGCGACAGGAAGGGCATGTCCCTGGTCTGCCCATGGAAGAGCGGATGCTCGCCGCCCTCAAGGAAATTGGCGTCGAACAGCCCGGGCACATCGGAGGCCTTCACAGGTCCATAGGCGACACGATGATGGTCGGAGCGAACCTCGACAAGCGGCTCCAGCCAGAGGAGGCCGCGCGAACCGTTTCGCACCACATGCACATCGAGGCCGCGCGCCTTTGCCTCGCGCTCGATCGCTGCGGCCACCTTGTCGGCACCAACGGCAAGGGCGGCGGAATCCCCGGGAACGAAAACGGTTACGGTCATCGGCGTGCCTCCGCAACGAGTTCGCCAAGACAGTCTTCATCGAGACGCCCATGCAGCTCGCCGTCCAGCATGGCGCTGGGCGCGCAGGCGCAGAGCCCGAGACAGAAGACCGGTTCGAGCGTCACGGCGCCATCGGGCGTCGTCTCGTGAAAATCGATGCCCAGAAGGGATTTGACCCGCTCGGCCAGCGCATCCCCGCCCATCGACTGACAGGCCTCGGCCCGACAGAGCTTCAGCACATGGCGACCGGCGGTGTGGGAGCGGAAATCATGATAGAAGGAAACGACGCCATGCACTTCCGCGCGCGAAAGGTTGAGCGCCTGCGCGATCAGCGGCTTGGCCTGTTCCGGCACATAGCCGAACGTATCCTGCACGGCATGCAGGATAGGCAGCAGCGGTCCTTCAAGACCCTGCAATTCGCAGATGATCGCAGATGTGCGAGATAGCACATCATCCGAAGATGATCTTACATTCATGTTCAGTCCTCCCAAACCGACACGAACATCGCCAACTGGCCGACTTCTGAACCCGGGCGTCGCCGTCGGATAAACTGGCCGAAACGTTGACGAAGACCGGGACTTCCCATTCCCGGCCTACTTCCGGCAAGAATGATCCTCCGGCCCCGGCAAGGTCAATAAAGCAGTCATGTGACTTGATAGAAATTTTCTATCAAAATGCCCGGGCATTGGCGAGGCGCCCGGCCTCGTGCAGCAGGGCAGAGACAAGCGGCGTGAAAGGTTCCCGATATTGGGCGACAAGGCCGACGGAGTGTTCAGCCTCCGGCTCGCCGATGGGGATCATTCTGATCTCTTCGGGAAAGCCGAAGGATTCCGCGACATTGCGCGGCATGATCGAAGCCCACTTGCCCGTCCGGATATGAGCGAACAGCACGATCATCGAATTGGATTCAAGCGTCGGGTGCGGCGTGACCCCGGCTTCCGCCATATGCTGGTTGATGATGCGGCGGTTTTGCATGTCCGCGGTCAATAGGCAAAGCCGAAGATCGGCCATGTCCCGCCACGTCACTTTTTCGCGATCCGACAACGGCGTCCCTGCGGCCGTGATCAGGTGGTAACGCTCCGAATAGAGGGGCACGCTGGTCACGCGCCCGAGCGGTTCGTTGTCGAGATAGGTAATCCCGGCATCGATCTCCAGATTTTCAAGCAGGCTCAGCACCTGCAGCGAGGTGCGCGACAGGATCGAAAAGGTTACGTCCGGATGTTTGGCCTGAAAAGGCTCGGTAATGCGCGGCACCATGGAAAGCGCCGTTGGAACGACGGCAATGCGAATATGCCCGGCAAGGCCACGACGGGCGGCGCGCATCTCCTCGCGCATGGTCCGCGCATCGCCGACGATGCGCCGCGCCCATTCCAGCACCCGCTGCCCCTCGGGAGTAAGCCCCTGATAGCGGGAACCGCGCTGCACCAGCATCACCCCGAGCTGATCCTCCAACTGCCGGATCGCTGCCGACAGGGTCGGCTGGGTGATGCCGCATTCCTCGGCCGCGCGGCCGAAATGTTCCGCTCTTGCAAGCGCAATGAAGAATTCAAGCTTGTCGATCAACGCCGCCCTCCCCTGCATGCGCCAGCCGAGGAAGATCCGCTACAACGTTACAGGGCTCAGGCGCCCTCATGCACGCCGTTGGCGGCAGCCATCGTCTCGTCCGGTTCGCAATACATCTTGTAGAGCACGGAAACGAGTTCGTTGAGCGCCGGATCGCCGATCCGGTAAAAAATCATCCTCCCCTCGCGGCGCGTCCGCACCAGATGTTCGGACCTGAGGCGCGCGAGCTGTTGGGAAACCACCGCCTGCTGCAGCCCGAGAATCGTCTCGATTTCGCCGACGGTCTTTTCACCACGACTGAGAATGCAGAGGATCAGCAGCCGCGTTTCATGCGACAGCGCCTTGAGGAGGGTACTCGCAGCCCGCGCCTTCGACATGAAGTCGTCCAGCTGGTTCTCTTTCATATCGGGACTGAAGGTCGGAACACTCATCAAACCATCCGGGCGCAAGGGCAATTATCGCCGTGCATCATATATAACGCAATGCAGCGAAACCCTAAATAGACGACTGCCGCGCCTAGGGAAAGAGCCTGTCCAACCCACAGAAATTGACGAAAATCAAAGTTTGATCGATTCCACTCTTTCCTTGAGGAGGGCCGCACTCCTTCCGAGGGCCGCATATTCGCTGACATCGAGCTCGGGAATGAGATCGGCAATTACGCCGCCAGCCCCGACGATTCGCGGAACCGACAGCGCGACATCGTCCACATCCACGATATGTGGCGTGACGATCGACACCGAAAGCACGTCGCGCTGATCCTGGGCAATCGCCTTGACGATGCGGGCAAGCCCCGCGCCGATGCCATAATAGGTCGCGCCCTTGCCGTTGATGATCTTGTAAGCGGCATTGCGCACTCCCTCGTCGATCGACTGGCGCACATCGTCCGTCAGCGGCGAACCGATCTGCTCGGCGAAGGATTTGAGCGAAACCGATCCCGCACGCGCATTCGACCAGCCAAGCACCTCGCTGTCTCCATGTTCCCCGAGTACGTAGGCATGCACCGATTGCGGGGAAATGCCGAGATGACGGCCGATCAGACTGCGGAACCGGGCCGTGTCGAGAATGGTCCCGGAACCGATCACCCGCTGCGGCGGCAGGCCGGAAAGGCGGGTCGCGACCTGGGTCATGATATCCACGGGATTGGAGGCGATCAGCAGGATCGCGTCCGGCGCGACCCGCAGCACCTCTCCGACGACATCGCGGAAGACGGCAGCGTTGCGTTCCAGGAGTTCAAGGCGCGTCTCGCCCGGCTTCTGGCTGACGCCGGCTGCAAGAATGACGACGCCTGCGCCAGCTAGATCGGCATAATCTCCCGACATGACGCTGGTCGCCGACATGAACGGCACCGCGTGGGAGATATCCTCCGCCTGCGCAACAGCCAGCGCCGCATTGCGATCGACCAGCACGATATCGCTGACAATGCCCATCAAGGCGAGCGCATAGCCAGCCGAACTTCCCACCATGCCTGCCCCGACGATGCCGACTTTCATGATCTTCTCCCCTACCCGAGTGACGAACGGCTGGCGGACTATCTCATTGCCCCGTGCCGCGTTTCAATTGCATTCCAATACCGCCACCGAAAAAACCAACGGCAGAAACCGGATGACGTCGTTACGATTGCTCTGTTTAAATGGCATGACAACGCGCCGCGATCCGCGGCAAAGACGGGACCATCATGCGAAAACTGCCGGCACTTTCCGCCATGAAGATCTTCGAGGTCGTGGGGCAGACCCGCAGCTTCACCCGCGCCGCCGACAGGCTCAATCTGACACAGAGCGCGGTGAGCCGACAGGTGCGCAATCTTGAGGAACAGCTCGGCGAAACACTGGTCATTCGCCGTCACCATCATCTCGACCTGACGCCGTCGGGCATCGAGTTGCTGGAAGCGCTCCAGCGCGCGTTCCACGACGTGGAGCTGACCGTTCGCAACATCATGGAGAAAAGCAACCAGCATCGCCTGCGCGTCAACGTACCGCCGACCTTCGCCAAACGCTGGCTGATGCCCCGGCTCGGCAGCCTGCGCCGCTTCCTTCCCAATATCGAGATCAGCATCACCACGCAATTGCAGGACAGCCTGACCGAACGCAGCATTCCCGATTGCGCGATCCGTTTCGGCGATGGCGAGTGGCCCATGCTGCAATCGCAACTGCTGATGACCGAACGCCATATCGCCGTCTGCGCGCCTCAACTGCTGGCCGGTCGCACAACCGGAGGCCCTCTCGACCTTACCGGCCTGACCTTCCTTCATGTCCTGGCCTCGGCCGACCAGCGTTATCTCACCTGGCAGCATTGGCTGGATGCAGCGGGTTTGAGTCATACCGATACCCGTGGCGGACTGGAATTCGATCTCCTGGACATGGCGATCGAGGCCGCCTGCAACGGCCTTGGCGTCACCGTTGCCGACCGTTTCATGGTGGCATCGTTGATGGAAGAGGGGCACCTGACGCAGGTGCTGGATGTCGAGGTGGAAGGCCACGAATCCTACTGGCTGGTGACGCGGGGCGAGCAGGCGGAACCGGCCAATGTGAAGGCCTTCCGTCAATGGCTCCGCCTGGAGCTTTCCGCAGATCCGGAACTTGCTGGAAACTCCGAAATTGCGGGCAAGGCCGGCGCGGCCTGAAACATTCGATTTTCGAATGATGATCTCGAGAATAACTCGCTTGCACGAACAGGCGGGACGGCTCCTACTCGGCGGAAATTCCGCCGGAAAGCCAGGAGTCCATGACAGAATATCGCAACTTCATCGACGGCTGTTTCATCTCGCCGGGCGAGAACCCCTCGATCGACGTCATAAACCCCGCCACCGGTGAAGCCTTCGCGAAAGTCCCCGCCGCCTCGCAAGCCGATGTCATCCAGGCCGTCGAAGCCGCAGCCCGCGCCCAGAAGAGCTGGGGCCGTCTTCCGGCAATCGACCGCGGCGACACCCTGCGACGGCTCGCCGACGCGGTGGAGCGTCGTGCGGGGCAGATCGGTGAGGCGCTTGCCCGGGAGTCCGGCAAGAGCATCGCGGATGCCACCGCCGAGACGATCTATGCCGCTATCCTCATGCGCTATCACGCCGAATGGGCGCGGCGCATCGAGGGCGAGGTAATCGAGAGCGACACGCCCGACGAGACGCTGATGCTGAAGCGCACCCCGATCGGCGTCGTGGCCTGCCTCATCCCCTTCAATTTCCCGATCTACACGCTGGTACGCAAGATCGCCCCGGCCCTTATCGCTGGCAATGCCGTCGTCGTGCGCCCGAGCAACAACACACCCACCTCCGCCTTCGTCTTCGCCGAAGCGATTGAGGAAGCCGCCCTGCCGGCCGGACTGATCAACATCATGACGATGACGCATGACGTCGCCGCAGCCATGTGCACCCGGCCAGAGGTCGGCATGATCACGCTCACCGGCAGCGTGACGGCCGGCCGCACCGTTCTCGAATACTGCAAGGCCAATATCGCCAAGCCGTCACTGGAACTCGGTGGCAAGACCCCGGTGATCGTCGAGCCTGACGCAGATCTCGATGCCGTCGCGCGCATGCTGGTCGCCGCCAAGACCGCCCATTGCGGACAGGTCTGCACCTCGGTCGAGCGCCTCTACGTACATGAAGCCGTTCATGACGCATTGCTCGGCAAGCTTCGCGAGGCGTTTTCATCCCGCCGTTTTGGCGACCGTTCCAGGGACACCGACCTGATGGGGCCTCTCGCCAACGCGGCTGCCCGTTCGCGCATCCATGCCATGGTCGAACGCGCCACGGCGGAAGGCGCAGAGGTCGAGGCAGGCGGCGTCATCCCTCAAGGGGCCGGCTTCTTTTATCCGCCAACGCTTCTTTCCGGTTGCCGGCAGGACATGGAGATCGTTCGCGAGGAGGTCTTCGGTCCCGTACTTGCGGTCATCCCCTATGGAGATTTCGACGAAGCACTGGCCATGGCGAGCGACCACCAATATGGCCTCGCCTCCGTCGTCTTCTCGGAAAACTACCGCAAGGTGATGAAGGCCGCCAACGAGATCGAAGCCGGCGAACTCTACGTCAACCGTTTCCCGGCCGACCCCTATCAGGGCTACCACGCCGGCTGGAAACGTTCCGGTCTCGGCGGCGACGACGGCAAGCACGGCATGCTGGAATTCACCCAGACCCGATTGGTCATCCTGAAACACTGACCGAACCGCTCACCAGCCTGCAAGCCCAAGAATACGATCGAACAATATCCCCGGGGACCACCATGAAGATCGCATCGCTCAAGACCTACGTCGTAGCCGTCCCACCGCCGCATATCGGCGGCATGTACTGGATCTTCGTCGAACTCGAGACGGCCTGCGGCATCAAGGGTATCGGCGAGATCTACGATACCGCCTTCCACCCCTCCAGCCTCGTGCCGCTGATCGAGGATGTCTTCCAGCGCTATCTGCTGGATCACGATCCGCACCGGATCGAGCGCTTCTGGCGTGCCGCCTATTCCAGCGGCTTCACCCAGCGTCCCGACCCGACGATGATGGGCATCGTCTCCGGTCTTGAAATCGCCTGCTGGGATATCATCGGCAAGGCTGCGAACCGGCCCGTTTCCGACCTGCTCGGCGGAACCGTCCACGAAAAGCTGCGCGCCTATACCTATCTCTACCCGAAGAATTCAGCTGGCGAATACGACTATAACGATCCCGATCTCGCCGCCGACGAGGCAGTCCGTATGGTCGAAATGGGCTTCACCGCCGTGAAGTTCGACCCCGCCGGTCCCTACACCAACTATTCCGGCCACCAGCTTTCGCTCGGCGTCATGGATCGCTCAGAGGAATTCTGCCGCAAGATCCGCGACGCCGTTGGCAGCCGCGCCGATATTCTCTTCGGCACCCATGGCCAGATGGTACCGTCCTCTGCGATCCGGCTGGCAAAGCGGCTGGAGAAATACGATCCGCTCTGGTTCGAGGAGCCCGTTCCGCCCGGCCAGGAAGCCGCCATGGCGGAAGTCGCCCGGGCGACCTCGATCCCTGTGTCGACCGGCGAACGCCTCACCACCAAATACGAATTCCAGCGCGTTCTCCAGCTCGGCGCGGCCTCCATCCTGCAGATGAACGTCGCCCGCGTCGGCGGCCTTCTGGAGGCGAAGAAGATCGCCGGAATGGCGGAAGCCTTCTATGCCCAGATCGCCCCGCATCTCTATAACGGCCCGGTCGGTGCGGCCGCATCCATCCAGCTTTCCGCGACAACTCCCAACTTCCTGATCCACGAGGCGATCATGGATTTCAGCGGTTTCCACGGCCGGATCCTCAAGAACAAGCTCGCCTTCGACAACGGCTATCTCATTCCTTCCCGCGAGCCGGGTCTCGGCATCGAACTTGATATGGCCGTCGTGGAACAGCACACACCCTATACCGGCGAGCGGCTGCATCTGCAGATGGGGGCGGACCCCGCCGACGTCAAAGCCTTCGCTCCGGCCAAGGGCTGAACGGCAAGCCATGACTTACGATTTCATCATTGTCGGCGCCGGCTCCGCCGGCTGCATTCTCGCAAGCCGGCTGAGCGAAGATGGCCGCTACAGCGTTCTGCTGATCGAAGCCGGTGGCAAGGACGACAGCTTCTGGTTCAAGATACCGGTCGGCTACGCCCGCAGCTATTACAATCCGGCCGTCAACTGGATGTATTCCACCGAGCCGGAGCCCGAGCTCGGAAACCGCCGCATCTACGCCCCCCGCGGCAAGGTGCAGGGCGGATCGGGATCGATCAACGCCATGATCTTCGTGCGTGGCGCCGCATCCGACTTTGACGACTGGGAAGCCGCCGGCAATCCGGGCTGGGGCGCAAGCGACGTATTGCCCTTTTTCCGCAAACTTGAGACCCATGCCGGAGGTACTTCGCAATGGCATGGCGGCAACGGCCCCATCCATGTCACCCCCATGCGCGGCGACATCCATCCGATTTCCGATGCTTTTCTGGCGGCCTGCGAAGAACTTGGCCTCCCGTCCAACGCCGACTTCAATGGGGCCTCCATCGAAGGGGCTGGCGTCTACGACATCAATACGCGCTGCGGCCAGCGTTCCCACTCCAGCGCCGAATATCTGCGACCTGCTCTGACGCGGGCCAACCTTATGGTCGAACGCAATGCTGTCGCGCAGCGCCTTCTCTTCGCGGAGGATGGCAAGGTGAACGGCGTCGAGGTCTTGCAGCATGGCCAGCTGCGCTCCTTCACTGCACGCAGGGAAGTGATCGTCGCGGCGGGCGCCGTCGACACGCCGAAACTGCTGCAACTTTCCGGCATCGGCGATGGCGAGACCTTGCAGTCTCTCGGAATAGATGTCCGCCATCACCTTCCGGCGGTGGGCAAGAACCTTCAGGATCATATCTGCGCCAGCTTCTATTATCGCGCCAACCGACCGACCCTGAACGGCAGCTTCGGCAGCATTTTCGGGCAGGCAGCGTTGGGGTTACGTTATCTGCTGACCCGCAAGGGCCCCTTCGCGATGAGCGTCAACCAGGCCGGCGGCTTCTTCCGCGGCAGCCCCGATGCGCCTCGCCCGAACATCCAGCTCTATTTCAACCCGCTCTCCTACCGCATTCCGGAAAATCCGAAATCGGGTCTGAAACCGGAGCCCTATCCGGGCTTCCTCATCGCCTTCAATCCGTGCCGCCCAACCAGCCGCGGCGAGATCGCCATAGGTTCACCCGACCCGGCGACAGCACCCCTGATCCGCCCCAACTATCTCTCCACGGAACACGATATCGATGAGGTGCTGCAAGGCAGCCATCTGGTCCGCCGGATCGCATCGGCTCCATCCCTGAGCGCGATTATTCAGGAAGAGGTCTCTCCCTCCCCTGCAACCGATACCGACGAGAAGCTGCTCGATTACTTCCGGCAGAACAGCGGTTCGATCTATCACCTGTGCGGAAGCTGCGCGATGGGGCCGGGTAAACAGCAATCGGTCGTCGACGCACGCCTGCGCGTTCATGGGATAGCAGGCCTGCGCATCATCGATGCATCCATCTTCCCGAACGTCACCGCCGGCAACATCAATGCGCCGACTATGATGGTCGCGGAAAAAGGCTCCGCCATGATTCTGGAAGACGCCCACTGAACGCAGCAGGCCTCGAAACGAACAGACAGCAAGAAACAAAAAAGCCGGCGCACAAGGCCCGGCTTTCTTTCAATCTGGATCAGTGGCGGTCAACCCGCCGAAGCGGCTCAGGCAGCAATCAATATGCCGTTCAGATGAGTCAGTTCCGCAAGATACTGCTCGAGACGAGTCTTGTGCTCGTGGTTGTCGGTCGCATTGAGCTCGGCGCGAGCAGTCTCGATCCGCTTCGTCAGAGTTTCGCGGTTCAGCTCGGTCATGGCGACAGCCGATTCCGCCAGAAGCGTACAACCGGTCGGAACGATGTCGGCAAAGCCGCCAAAGACGACGTACTTGGTGACCTGGCCCGAAGCGAGCTTCACCGAGACGACACCCGGCTTGATGGTGGTCATGGTCGGCGCATGATTGGCCATGACGGTCATTTCGCCTTCGGTTGCCGGAATGACAACTTCGCTCACCTTTTCGGAAAGCAGCAGGCGCTCGGGCGAAACGAGTTCAAAATTGAAATTGTCGGCCATGATGGTTCACTTCTCTCGTGGATGAAGGACCGGCACGCAGGACCTATGTCCCGCGTGCCGCAGATCCATTATCAGGCAGCTTCGGCGGCCAGCTTCTTGGCCTTCTCGATGGCTTCGTCCATGGAGCCGACCATGTAGAAGGCAGCTTCCGGCAGGTGGTCGTATTCGCCGTCGACGAGACCCTTGAAGCCCTTGATCGTGTCTTCGAGAGCAACGAGCTTGCCCGGCGAACCGGTGAAGACTTCGGCAACGAAGAACGGCTGGGACAGGAAGCGCTCGATCTTACGGGCGCGGGCAACGGCCAGACGGTCGTCTTCGGACAGTTCGTCCATACCAAGGATGGCGATGATGTCCTGCAGGGCCTTGTAGCGCTGCAGCGTCGACTGAACCTTACGAGCCACTTCGTAATGCTCTTCACCGACGATCATCGGGTCGAGCATGCGCGAGGTGGAGTCGAGCGGGTCAACGGCCGGGTAGATACCCTTTTCCGCGATCGAGCGCGACAGAACGGTCGTTGCGTCCAGGTGGGCGAACGAGGTTGCCGGAGCGGGGTCGGTCAAGTCGTCGGCGGGAACGTAAATGGCCTGAACCGAGGTGATCGAGCCCTTGGTCGTGGTGGTGATGCGTTCCTGCATGGCGCCCATGTCGGTTGCCAGCGTCGGCTGATAACCCACGGCCGAAGGAATACGGCCGAGCAGAGCCGACACTTCGGAACCTGCCTGGGTAAAGCGGAAGATGTTGTCCACGAAGAACAGAACGTCCTGACCTTCGTCACGGAACTGTTCAGCGATCGTCAGACCGGTCAGAGCGACGCGAGCGCGGGCACCCGGCGGTTCGTTCATCTGGCCGTAAACGAGCGCAGCCTTGGAGCCTTCGCCACCGCCGTGCTTGTTAACGCCCGACTCGATCATTTCGTGATAGAGGTCGTTGCCTTCGCGGGTACGCTCGCCAACGCCGGCGAATACCGAGTAGCCGCCGTGCGCCTTCGCAACGTTGTTGATGAGTTCCATGATCAGAACGGTCTTGCCGACGCCTGCGCCGCCGAACAGGCCGATCTTGCCGCCCTTTGCGTAAGGAGCGAGAAGGTCGACGACCTTGATGCCGGTAACGAGGATCTGTGCTTCCGTGGACTGCTCGACGTAAGCCGGAGCTTCCTGGTGGATCGCGCGGCGGACGCCCGTGTCCAGCGGACCGGCTTCGTCAACCGGTTCGCCGATGACGTTCATGATACGGCCGAGGGTTTCCTTGCCGACCGGAACAGAGATCGGAGCGCCCGTGTCGGAGACCGGCTGGCCGCGTACGAGGCCTTCGGACGAGTCCATGGCGATCGTGCGGACCTGGTTTTCGCCGAGGTGCTGGGCGACTTCCAGAACCAGACGGTTGCCCTGGTTTTCGGTTTCCAGCGCGTTCAGAATCGCGGGCAGCTCGCCGTCGAAAGCGACGTCAACAACAGCGCCGATGACCTGGGTAACCCGGCCGACAGAGCCGGTTGCGGACTTCGCCGCAGTAGATTTCGGGGTAGCTGCCTTAGCCATGTTTCTTACCCTCTTTCCTTAACCTCAGAGCGCTTCCGCGCCCGAAATGATTTCAATGAGTTCCTTGGTGATCTGCGCCTGACGCTGACGGTTGTAGGACAGCGTCAGCTTGTTGATCATCTCACCTGCATTGCGCGTCGCATTGTCCATGGCGCTCATCTTGGCGCCCATTTCACCGGCGACGTTTTCGAGCAGAGCCCTGAAAACCTGAACCGAGATGTTGCGCGGAATAAGATCCGTCAGGATCGCGCCTGCATCCGGCTCGTATTCGTAGACTGCGGTTGCACCTTCCGAAGCGGCTGCCTCGCCGGCGGAAGCCGGAATGAGCTGCTGTGCGGTCGGAACCTGGCTGATGACCGACTTGAACTCCGAATAAAACAGAGTGCAGACGTCGAACTCGCCCTTCTCGAACATGGCGATGATCTTGCGACCGATCGCATCAGCGTTCTCGAAGCCGATCTTCTTGACTTCGCGCAGGTCCGTGCGCTCGACAATCAGGCTGCCGAACTCGCGACGAAGGCTGTCATAACCCTTCTTGCCGACGCAGAAGATCTTGACGGTCTTGCCGGCCGCCAGGAGCTTGCGGGCGTGATCGCGGGCAAAGCGCGCGATCTGGGAGTTGAAGCCGCCGCAAAGGCCGCGTTCGGCCGTGCAGACGACGAGCAGATGCACATCGTCCTTGCCGGTACCCGTCATCAGCTTCGGCGCGCCATCGTCACCACCCACCGCCTGGGCGATATTGGCAAGGACGGCACTCATCCGCTGCGAGTAGGGCCGGGCGGCCTCGGCCGCCTCCTGCGCACGACGCAATTTCGCCGCGGCGACCATTTTCATCGCCTTGGTGATCTTCTGCGTCGCCTTGACGGAGGCGATCCGGTTTTTCAGATCCTTAAGTGAAGGCATCCGTTATCCGTCCTTGGCTTGAGCCCCGATTACGCGAAAGACTTGGCGAAGGCGTCAAGAGCAGCCTTGAGCTTGCCCTTGGTGTCGTCGCTGATGGCCTTTTCCGCACGGATGGTGTCGAGGATAGCCTTGCCTTCCGACCGGAGGTAGGAGAGCAGACCCTGTTCGAACTTGCCGACCTGAGCGACCGCGATCTTGTCGAGATAACCGTTCACACCGGCGAAGATCACTGCAACCTGTTCTTCCGTCTTGAGCGGGGAGAACTGCGGCTGCTTCAGAAGTTCGGTTAGGCGTGCACCACGGTTCAGCAGGCGCTGGGTGGAGGCGTCAAGGTCCGAACCGAACTGGGCGAAGGCGGCCATTTCGCGATACTGGGCGAGTTCGCCCTTGATCGAGCCGGCAACCTGCTTCATCGCCTTGATCTGGGCCGACGAACCAACGCGGGAAACCGAGAGACCGACGTTAACGGCCGGACGGATACCCTGATAGAACAGGTCGGTTTCAAGGAAGATCTGGCCGTCGGTGATCGAGATCACGTTGGTCGGAATGAACGCCGAAACGTCGTTACCCTGGGTTTCGATAACCGGCAGAGCGGTCAGCGAGCCCGCGCCACGTTCGTCGGAGAGCTTTGCAGCGCGCTCGAGCAGACGGGAGTGCAGGTAGAAAACGTCGCCCGGATAAGCTTCGCGGCCCGGAGGACGACGCAGCAGCAGCGACATCTGACGGTAAGCAACGGCCTGCTTGGAAAGGTCGTCGTAACCGATCAGGGCATGCTGGCCGTTGTCGCGGAAGAATTCGCCCATGGCGCAACCGGCAAACGGTGCCAGGTACTGCATCGGAGCCGGGTCGGATGCGGTCGCGGCAACGACGATCGAATACTTCAGAGCACCGCGCTCTTCCAGAACCTTCACGAACTGGGCAACGGTCGAACGCTTCTGTCCGATAGCGACGTAGACGCAGAACAGCTTGTCGCCGTCCGGACCATTGTCGTGAATGGCCTTCTGGTTCAGAATTGTATCGAGAATGATGGCGGTCTTGCCGGTCTGACGGTCACCGATGACCAGCTCGCGCTGGCCGCGGCCGACCGGGATCAGGGCGTCGATGGCCTTGAGGCCGGTCGACATCGGCTCATGAACCGACTTGCGCGGAATGATGCCGGGAGCCTTTACGTCGACGCGAGCGCGACGGGCAGCGTTGATCGGGCCCTTGCCGTCGATCGGATTGCCGAGAGCGTCGACGACGCGGCCGAGCAGTTCCGGACCAACCGGCACGTCCACGATGGCGCCGGTCCGCTTGACGGTGTCGCCTTCCTTGATGTCACGGTCGGAACCGAAAATAACGACACCGACGTTGTCGGCTTCGAGGTTCAGCGCCATGCCGCGGATGCCGCCGGGGAACTCGACCATTTCGCCGGCCTGAACGTTGTCGAGGCCGTAAACGCGGGCGATACCGTCACCAACGGAGAGAACCTGGCCGACTTCCGAGACTTCCGCCTCTTTGCCGAAATTTTTGATTTGATCTTTCAGAATTGCGGAAATTTCCGCGGCGCGGATATCCATCAGCCAACCTCTTTCAGTGCAAGCTTAAGGGTGGAAAGTTTGGTGCGAAGGGACGTGTCGATCTGGCGCGAGCCGACCTTGACGATCAGACCACCGAGAATGGACGGATCGATCGAGACGTTGACCGAGACATCCTTGCCGGTGACGCCCTTCAGCGCCGCCTTCAATTCGTTTTCCTGTTCGGAAGTAAGTGCGTGAGCAGACGTCACCTCGGCGGTGACTTCACCGCGATGACGGGCAGCGATCTGCCGGAAAGCGGCAATCATGCCCGAAACGGCAAAAAGACGCCGATTGCCGGCGACCACCTTGAGGAAGTTTGCGACGAGACCGCCGATACCGGCCTTTGCGCAGAGTGCTTCAACGGCCTTGGACTGGTCCTCGGCGGAAAACACCGGAGAAAGCACCAGTCGCTTCAGGTCGTCGCTCTCATCGATCATCGCCTGGAAACGGTTGAGATCGGCAGCAACCGCATCAACGGAACCGGCTTCGAGAGCAAGTTCAAAAAGCGAGGATGCATAGCGCTCCGCCACGCCTGAAATGACTTGGGATGTGTCTGCCACGGGCAAAATATTCCCTCATTTTCATCCAGAATCCGCACGCCCTTTGGAGGCGATGCGCATAACCCTGAAATCGTTACGTTTTCCCCCGAAAACACAAGGATAGTCCGCTTGCGTTTTCCGAATTTCGCGGTCCGTCTAGCATAGGAACTCTGGACTCGCAACACGCGTATTAACGGAATGAGTCTTTAGGACAAGGCCTTGGCGGTAATTTTCAGGGAATCTGCGTCAAATTGCCAAAAGGCAGCTTCGCCGGAACGCCCCGCGCGCTCACACAAGACCAAAGACGAAAATGATCGGCAAGGCCGCCAGAACAACCTCTACAATCAAGAGTAGAAAATTCAGGAAGGTCGCGCCTCTGTCCGACATGATCGAAAGGATACGCCCGAATGCCGCAAGAACGACCGCAAAGCCGAGAGCGAGATAGACCATGGGTTGGGCAACGAGAAGGGCGGTTCCCGCGAACCCCGCAATCAGACCACCGGCCGAACGGACGGCGCCATAGCCTTCCGGCCTGCCCTCTCGCGGCTGCACGCCGAAAAGCTTCATGGCGACACCCGGTGCGAACATCACGAAAGCACCGATCAGAACCATGGCGGCGGCCGCTCCGAAGGCCAGCTGCTCGCCGAACTCCGTCGGAAGGTAGAACTCCATCTGTCATCCCCGTCTTGTAAAATCAGTCAGGCGAGGCTTATCGCACAAACACCGGGATCGCGGTATCTCCCGAAAATGCCAGATTGAGCGGATTTCGGTGGATTACAGGAAGCTTTGCGGGTCGACATCGACCTGAACCTGGATCGAGCGACGCTCCTTCGGCCCGTTGGCGAGCATGATCCGCACAAAACCCTGCATGTCGCTGCTACGGCGACCATGGACGAGCAGCCGGAAGCGGTGACGCCCCCGGATCAGCGCCAGCGGCGCTTCAGCCGGTCCGAGAACGGCGACGCCGGACTCCGAAGGTGCGGCCTGCCTGAGCTGCCGCGCGTGGGTTTCGGCGTCGATACGGTTGTCAGCGGAAACAATGACCGACACCAGCCGGCCGAACGGCGGCAGGCCGGCGCGCTCGCGCTCCAGGATCTCGCGATCATAGAAGGCTTCGGCGTCACCCGAGACGATCGCCTGCATCACCGGATGCATCGGCTGGAAGGTCTGCAGCAGGCCGTGGCTCTTGCGTCCCGTTCGCCCGGCACGACCCGTTACCTGCGAAAGGAGCTGGAAGGTGCGCTCGGCCGCCCGCGGATCGCCATTGGCAAGGCCGATATCGGCGTCCACGATACCCACAAGCGTCATCAGCGGGAAGTTATGCCCTTTCGCGACAAGCTGGGTGCCGATGACGATGTCCGCTTCGCCATTTGCAATGGCCTCCAGTTCGAGACGCAATCTCTTCACGCCGCCGAGGTCGGAGGAAAGCACCAGCGTCCGGGCATCGGGGAAGTGCTTCTCGACTTCTTCCGCGATGCGTTCGACGCCCGGACCGCAAGCGACGAGATGGTCGAGCGTTCCGCATTCCGGGCAGGACTGAGGCGTCGGCTCGGCATAACCGCACTGATGGCACTGGATCTGGCCGCGAAAACGGTGCTCCACCAGCCAGCTCGAACATTGCGGGCACTGGAAGCGATGACCGCAGACACGGCAGAGCGTCAAAGGCGCATAGCCGCGGCGGTTGAGGAAGAGCAGCGCCTGTTCCTTGCGCTCGACCGTCTTGCCGACGGCCTTGAGCAGGAGCGGCGAGATGAAGCCCCCGCGTTCCGGCGGATGCCGGCGCATGTCGATGAGATGCAGATCCGGTAGTGCCGCGCCGGCGAAACGCGTCGGCAGATGAATGCGCCGGTAGCGCCCGTTCTGGCTGTTGACCTGGCTCTCGACCGAAGGCGTCGCCGAGACAAGAACAACGGGGAACCCCGATATCCGGGCGCGCACCACGGCCATGTCACGGGCGTTATAGAAGACCCGGTCCTCCTGCTTGAAGGCGGGATCGTGCTCTTCGTCGACGATGATGAGGCCGAGATCCTCGAAGGGCAGGAAGAGAGCGGAGCGCGCACCGGCCACCACGCGGATATCGCCGGTCGCGCATTGCCGCCAGACCTTTTCGCGGGTCTTCGTCGCCAGATCCGAATGCCATTCGCCCGGTTTCGCGCCAAAGCGGTCTTGGAAGCGTTCGAGGAAGTTGGCCGTCAGCGCAATTTCCGGCAGAAGGATCAGCACCTGCTTTCCCTGCCGCAACGTCTCCGCGATTGCCTCGAAATACACTTCGGTCTTGCCGGATCCCGTCACCCCGTCGATCAGGGCAACGGAAAAACCTCCGGCGCGAACGCCCTCGAGGATTTCGTCTGCCGCTTCCTTCTGCGGACCGGCAAGCCGGGATTCGGCAAATTCGGGATCGGGTCTGGCCACCAGCGGCGGCGGCGGCAGGAACACTGTCTCGAACACACCCTGCTTCACCAGCCCGTCGATCACGCTCGGGGAAACTCCCGAAGCATGGGCGAGACCGCTTTTCGTCCAGGAGAGACCGTCAGCCGCGAGATCGAGAACCTTGCGCCGCGCGGGCGTCAGTTTCTCCGGCTCGATGCCGGAAAAACGGAAGCCTTCCACCATCGGCTCCGGATCGAAGGCAGCCGGCGCCCGAAGCGCCATGCGCGCCACATAACCCGGGGGGGACAGGGTGTAGGACGCCACCCAGTCGAGAAAGGTGCGCATGTTCAGATCAAGCGGCGGGCAATCGAACACCTTGGTGATGGCGCGCAGCTTCTTCGGATCGACCGAACCGGCATCCGGCCCGTCCCAGACGACACCGATGACCTGACGCGGCCCGAGGGGGACCTGCACGATCGAGCCCGGTTCGGCCGCCATGCCTTCCGGCACGGCATAGCTGTAGGCCGTCGGCGCCGGCATCGGCACCAGAACAGGCACGACGCGAGGGCGCGGCGGCGAACCGAACAGTCCGGGCGAATCGTCTCTCATGGGTCGCCAACTTGCATGCAAGGACCCGGAAAGGAAACCGCTAATAGAGCGCGACAATCGGATCGAACCTTTTGCCGATAACTCACGGCGATCCTGCTCAACAATCATTTGTAGAAATCCGGACCCCGGCCGAAAACGACGGCCGGGATCCGTTTGTCAGATCAGAACCGGTGTTCCAGCTTCAGGGAGAAGCTGCGGCCCGGTTCGACCAGGGGGTTATACATGCTCCGCGCCGAGGCCACGCTAACCGTCGTCGACGGGCTGACATATTCGGTGTCGAAGATGTTCTCGATGCCGAAGGTGAGTGTCGTTCCCTTGTAATTTTCCGAGATCATCTTCTCGAGATCGAACCGCCCGTAGAGGTTGGCGACGATATAGCCGTCCGTCGGGTATTCGCTTGAGGTGATGTGGTGCTTGTCGCCTGCCCATTCGGCATTGGCGATCAGCGAGTAGCCGGAATCCGGCGGGGAATACTGTACGCCGATGCTGCCGGTCACCGGAGCGATGTAAGGCAGCGTCTTGTTGGTATCGACATCCGTGGCATGCAGCGTGCTGATCTTGCCGAAGATGTTGATCGAATCCGTTGCCTGCCAGCGCATTTCCGCCTCGACGCCGGTGATTTCGGCGTTACCGACGTTCTGTCGCTGGTTTACCCGCGTTCCCTCGTAAAGCACGTTCTGGGCCGTAACGATGAGGTTCCGGTAGCGGTTGTAGAAACCGGTGACCTGAATGCCGACATCACCGCTGTGCCAGGCGGCGCCGAGTTCATAGGAAACGCCCTTTTCCGGCTCCAGCTCGGGATTGGGGATCGTGGGCGTCGCGCCAGCAGTGAACGCGAACATCTCCGAATTCTGCGGCTCGCGATAGGATGTGCCGATATTGCCGATGAGGTCGAACTCCGGCGTCAGACGATAGACAAAGCCCGCGCCACCCGTCAGGGCAGAATTCGTGCTCTTGTTGTTGTCTTCGAAATACGGCAGGAGAGCCGTCGGCAACGGCGAAAGATCGCTCGTCGTCCGGTACCAGTCATATCGTGCACCAAGCGATATGGTCAGCGGATCGACCGGCGTCCACTCGTTCAACATGAAGGCGCCGATATTCGCCTGAGTCGTGTCCGGGCTGGATTTCGTCCGAGCCGTAGACGTCGTGCTGGTGACGGCACCCGTTGTCGGATTGTAATTGGTCACGACGGAAGAGCTCTCGCCGCCGGAACGGGATTCATGCATCCAGTCCAGCCCGACCGTGGTCTTGCCTGTGCCCCACTCGCCCTGCTGCCACGGAATGGAGCCTTTGACGTTACCACCGATCACGGTCGGATCGACGACATAGTTGCGGGTCGTGGTGTTGCGCGTCAGCTGTCCGGCGCTGTTGAAGGTGTTCGCCTGTACCTCCAGCTCGGTGTAGAACTTGTCGACATAGGCGCTGGCCTCGATGTGATCGAACAGGCCGTCGGTGAAGTCGCCGGAATAGTTCACGCGGCCCATATGGACCTGGAGAGGGTCTTCGCGAGCCGCACGGTAAGGTGCGCCCGGCACGCCACCGACGCCGCCGGCGCGACCGCTTTCGACATACTGATCGCGATAGACGAATTCCAGCCGCTGCCCTTCGACGGGCGTGTAGCCAACGACCACACTGCCGCCGAGAGCCTTGTAGTCGCTGTTTTCCACCGTACCGGCGGGCGATTCGTAATCGCTGGAACGACGGCCGGTCAGCGTGCCGGTGATGTCGAAGTCATGACCGACGATGGTCAGGTCCTGGGTCCCGACGAGCCCGTTACCGTTGCTGTTATAGGAAACGGAGCTGCCGCCGCCGGCAATGCGCCAGTCGCCCGAGGTATCGTAGTCCGGCTGGCGCGTGATAACGTTCACCACGCCCGTCAATGCGTCGCTGCCATAGAGCAGCGATGCCGGGCCGCGAATGACTTCGACCCGCTCGATCTCTTCCGGGGCGATCAGCATGTATTGCAGCGTATTGCGGCCGCGGAAACGATTGCCGTCGATATAGAAGCTCGACCGCCAGTCATTCGAATTGAAACCACGCAGATAGATCTGGCCACCGAGACCGCCATTGCGCGAGATGGTGACACCGGGTACATCCGCGAGGATGTCGACCGTGCTTTTCGGGGTCGTGGTATCGATCCACGACCTCTCGACGACCGACACGGTCTGCGAGGCCTGATGGGCCGATTCCGGCTCGGCAAACGTCGCGCCCATCGGCTCCGTCGCGCTCGGACGTCCGGTCTTCTTGCCCGTCACCGTAATCGGCGCGAGAACGGTCGACGAGTTGCTGGAGGCAGTATCGTCTTCCGTAGAGCTATCCTGGGCCAATGCCGCCACTGGCGGCAACTGGGCATAACTTGCCGAAACAAGCAGAACCAGCACCAGAGCCCGATGCGGTCTTCTGAACTTATAAAGCATTTCCACATATTCCTTGGGAGATTGGACAGTCTAGTTGTCCAGCTTCCCAAGCATGAAACGGCCGTTCCACAACGTGTGGCCAGTGTGATGAATGAAAAAATATTAGCATTTCAAGAAATATAACCACCCCGACGCCCCTTGAACATGACCGTTAATGTCATGTTTACGGTTTGCCAACTCACATTGAATTGAAAAAACCGACCAAACGCCCGTTTGACACCTTCAGGTTGTTTTTGGGCACAGGAAATCGAAACTCTTCACACGCAGGCAAACGCATCCGCGTTGCGGGAACAGAAACCCGTTCGCATCCCACTCTTAGCTGGGGACAATGAGCCCTTAGAGACGGAAGGTCGCGTTACCATCCATGGCGAGCGCATGAACAGTGTGATGCTCGAGAGCGGCGGTAACATCGTTGAGGTCGCCCTCGAGCCGCCCGGGAGAGATCAGTTCGCCGATGGTGAAGTCGAAACGATCGCCCTTCTTGTTCAAAAGCTCGTGGAAAACCGTCATATCCCGAAGTTCGGTCGACCATTTGGCAAACCAGTAGAACAGGCCGGAATTACGGGCCGTCATGTGCACCGGCAGGATCGGCAGATCGTATTTGCGGGCAAGCCCGACGGCCGAGGTTTTCCATGGTCGCTCGTTCAGCCGTCCGTTCGCCCAATAGGCGATGCGGCCGGACGGGAAAAGCACGGTTGCCTTCTGCTCCTCTATCGCCCGGTTGGTCAGCTTGAGGGTCTCGCGCGCCTTGAGCTTGCTCTTGTGTTCCTCGCGCCACTCGACGGGAATGATGACCTCGGCGAAACGCGGATTGACCCTGATGGCATCGCGGTTGGCGAAGAACATCATGTCCGGACGCCGGCGTTTCAGGAGGTCGAACACCGCGACACCATCGGCAATGCCCGTCGGATGGTTGCTGACCATGATGAAGCCACCCTTTTCGGGTATCCGCTCACCGTTCACGACGTTGATATCGAGGCGCAGGATGTTGCTGAGATATTCGAAGGCCTGGAAACCCGGCATGTTGGCGATGTCGTCGGCGAACTCGACCGCCTTCGCGTAACGCAGCAGGGTATAAAGAAAAGGCCGCATGACGGGCCACAGGGGATGGTATACGATCTTCTGACCGCGCTCGGCAATCAACGTGTCGACGATGTGCCCCGGCTGGCCATGTGAGACCAGAGCAACCGCTTCGGCGAATTGCCCGAACATCGTCATCGAATCACGGCGCGCCATAGAAAACCCCGACTGTACCGACCAGCCTCTAGAGCAATTCCAGCAAAGGTGTGCAGCGGCTTTGCGTCCGGAATTGCTTAAAAACAAAGAGATAGAGCATTGAGGCGATTCCGTTTTCGCCGAAAATGCTCTATCGCAGCCCAATGTGATCGAAGCATGACACCGGATGCGGCATTTTAGGCATTCTCTAACATCTGGAAGGCATGTTGGCTTAGCCGATTCTCAAAGTAAAGGGAGCGCCGATGAACGATCTGCTCACCTTCGCCGACCCCGATCTTCTCGCCGAGCGCGCCGGATGGCTGCAGGCTCTTGCCGGTGAAAGACGGCTTTCGGAAAACACGCTGGAAGCCTACGAGCGCGACACCCGGCAGTTCCTCACCTTCCTCACCGGACACATCGGCGGGCCCGCCGCCATTCGCGATATCAGGGAATTGCGCCCCGCGGACCTGCGCGCCTTTCTCGCGTTCCGCCGTAAGCAGGGGTCCGGTCCGCGTTCGCTCGGACGCCATCTCGCAGGCCTTCGATCCTTCCTCCGCCATCTGGAAAAGAGAGGGCTGGTCAATGCCGCCGGCGCTGGCGCCATCCGCGCGCCGAAACAGCCGAAATCACTGCCCAAGCCCCTGTCCGGCAGCCAGGCGCTCACCGTCGTCAGCAATGACGCACAGATGCATGAGGAGCCCTGGATCGCCGCCCGCGATGCGGCGGTACTGACCCTGCTCTACGGCTGCGGCCTGCGCATTTCCGAAGCGCTGGACCTCACGCCCGCCGACTTCGGGAACAAGACCACCGCACTCAGGATCACCGGCAAGGGCAACAAGACCCGGCTCGTCCCGCTTCTCCCGGCCGTCGCGGAGGCCGTCGCGACCTATATCAAGCTTTGCCCCTATCATCTTGAGGAAGCCGAACCGCTCTTTCGCGGCGCGCGCGGCGGCAAGCTGCAACCGGCGATCATCCAGCGGGAAATGCAGCGCCTGCGCTCCGCCCTGGGACTGCCGGATTCGGCGACACCGCATGCACTGCGCCACTCCTTCGCGACGCATCTTCTCGGCGGTGGCGGAGATCTTCGCACCATCCAGGAACTGCTCGGCCATGCCAGCCTGTCGACCACCCAGGTCTATACCGGCGTCGATGCCGCGCGCCTGCTGGACGTCTACGACCGGGCGCACCCCCGCGCCTGATCGCCCGTCGTTAACCAAGACCGTTAAGGAAAATTGAGGGGGCCGGGGCTAGAACAGGCAGGTCCCCGCATTCCGGCGACCCGACACCAACGGACAGATCATGATCGCGCATTCCATCGACCGCATTCGCAACCGACTGTCGCTCTCTGCGCTGGGAGACGCCGTGCTCTGGCTTGCCGCAGCCTTCCATATCGCGCTGCTCGCGGCCTTCGCGCTGGTGCTGATGACATTGAAACCGGCCCACGCAGAGGAAAGCGGAACCTGCAGCGGCAATGATCTGCTGGCTGCCCTGGCAAAGGACGAGCCGGCGACCTATGCCAGGCTTCGTGCCGAAGCGGATGCGATCCCGAATGGCAAGGGCATTTTCTGGAAGATCGAGAAACCGGGTCTTGCACCGTCGTGGCTGCTCGGCACCATGCATGTTACCGATCCGCGCGTGCTGACGATGCCGGAACCGGCGCGAACAGCCGCTGCCGAGGCCACGACCATCGTCATCGAATCGGACGAGATCCTCGACGAGAAGAAGGCCGCCGCCGCGATGCTCATGCATCCGGAACTCACCATGTTCACCGACGGCAAGACGATCCGCGACAAGCTGAGCCCGGAACAGGCCACGCGTCTTGAGAACGGGTTGAAGGAACGCGGACTGGCGCTCGTCGCCGTCCAGCGGATGCAGCCCTGGATCATTTCAAGTTTCGTCGCCCTGCCCGCCTGCGAGATGGCGCGCAAGGCGAAGGGCGCGTCCTTCCTCGACAAGCACATTGCGAAAGACGCGGTGAAGGCCGGCAAGAATGTCGTCGGGCTGGAAACACTGGCGGAACAGCTGCAGGCCATGGCGGATCTTCCGACGGAATTCCACCTCCAGGCCCTGATTGAAACGCTGGAGCTTGGCGACAGGATGAACGACGTCATCGAGACCATGACGACGCTCTATCTGTCCGGCGATATCGGCATGACCATGCCCATGCTGCAGATCGTTTCGCCCGCACAGACCGGCAAGGAACAGAGCAGCTACGCGGACTTTGAACAGCGGATCGTGACCGATCGCAACCACGTCATGGCGGACCGCGCAGCCCCCGTGCTTGCCAAGGGCGGCGCCTTCGTCGCAGTCGGCGCCCTTCACCTGCCGGGCGAGGAAGGTCTGGTCGAGCTTCTGAAGAAGCAGGGCTTCTCGCTGACACCTGCCGGCGGCTGAACTTTTCAACCCCGGGCAAGCCGCCCGAGCGTCGACCTGACGATCACCCTGTGAAACGGCGTGATCACGGCGATATAGAGCCATCCGAAGGCATTGTGACGTTTCACCAGTGTCGTCACCGCAACCTTGTTGCCAGCTTCCCCTTTCGGCTCCACATCGACCACGATCCGGAAATCGAGATGGCTGTCGTTGAAGCCGAGCACGACCTGACCATCGCGCTGGGAGACAACGGGGAAACCGGCGACCGAAGTGGTCTCGGCAACCCCGAGATCGGCCGCCTTCAACCCGAACAGCGAGACGATGTGATTGCGCAGCACCATAAGCACCCGGATCCAGCCGGGAGGCCGTCCGAGCATCCGTTTTGCGATCTCCAGTGCCGTACCCTGGGAGCCGACGCTGGAGATTGCATATCGGTCAGCCCAGTCCGCACCCGGCAACGCCGGATGCGGCAGACTGACAGGTTCCGGCACGATACTCACGGTAGCCACGTCCTCAAGCTGATGCGGTCGAAGCGACCGTTGTTTCAGCCTTTGGTCATACGCTGGGCAACTGACGTTTTCCAATAAAACTGATGCACCAGCACTGCGGCAATGTGCACCACGATCAACAGCCACATCAGGAGCTTGAACGGCCCACCATGCAGCGAACCGGCGCCTTCGGCCCCGAAGTAATAGGCTGCGGCACCACTGATCGGCAGAAGGAAGAACAACAGATAGAACGTCCAGTGCGCCGCCTTGGAAGCGAGACGAAGGACCGGCGGCTCTTCGGCCGGCGCTTCTGGCGCACCATGCGTCAGGCGCAGGATGAGGCGGATCACCGCAAGACAGAGTACCGCGATGCCGACATAGGCATGCACATTGGCCGACGCGATGTCATCGGGCGTGATGGTTTCACCACGGCGCACCAGCCGGTTCCAGTGCTCCATGCCATCGGCGAAAAGCAGGTTGAAAAGGATCAGAGCCGCCATAAGCCAGTGAATGAGCTTTTGCGGCAGAGAATATCCGAGTACAGGGGTCGTCGTCATGGCGCTTGCCTTTTGTCAAAACACGGAAAAGCATTACGAACCATGATAAAAGCCGCGACCTGTTAGACAAGTCGCGGCTTCAATTCTTACGAAAATATAATACTTTACCGGACTTGTCCTGTTGCCCGGAAAGTTCTCTTACATATGGATCGGCTTGAAGAAAGCGGCGAGCGCTGCTTCCTTGACGGCTTCCGACATGGTCGGGTGCGCATGGCAGGTGCGGCCGAGGTCTTCGGCAGAACCGCCGAATTCCATCAGCACTGCAATCTCGTGGATCATCTCGCCGGCGCCGAAGCCGACGATGTGACCTCCGAGAACGCGATCTGTTTCCTTGTCCGAGAGGATCTTGACGAAACCATCGGTCGCCAGCATGGCGCGGGCTCGGCCATTGGCGGTGAAGGGGAACTTGCCGACCTTGTAGGCGACGCCAGCGGCCTTGAGTTCTTCCTCGGTCTTGCCGACGGACGCGACTTCCGGCTGGGTGTAGACGACACCCGGGATGACGTCATAGTTCACATGGCCGTGCTGGCCGGAGAGGATCTCGGCAAGCGCCACGCCTTCGTCCTCGGCCTTGTGAGCGAGCATCGGGCCACGCACGACGTCGCCGATCGCATAGATGCCGGCGACATTGGTGCGGAAGTGGCCGTCGATCTCGACGCGACCGCGGTTGTCGAGCACCACGCCTGCGGCTTCGAGGCCGAGGCCTGCCGTGTAGGGCTTGCGGCCGGTGGCAACGAGGACGACATCGGCTTCCAGAACCTGCGCCTCACCGCCCTTGACCGGCTCGAACGTGACCTTGGCGCCCTTGCCGGACTTTTCGACACCGGTGACCTTGGCGCCGAGGTTGAATTCGATGCCCTGCTTGGCCAGCATGCGCTGGAACTGCTTGGAAACTTCGCCGTCCATGCCGCCGAGGATGTTGTCGAGATATTCGACGACGGTGACCTTGGCGCCGAGGCGCGACCAGACCGAGCCGAGTTCGAGGCCGATGACGCCGCCGCCGACGACAACCAGCTTGCCCGGAACCTTGTCGAGCGCGATACCGCCGGTGGAGGATACGATCACCTTCTCGTCGATTTCGACGGCAACGCCCGGAATACCGGCAACGTCGGAACCGGTGGCGACGACGATGTTCTTCGTCTCGAGAACCTGTTCCTCGCCCTTGTCATTGGTGACGGAAACCTTGCCGGCCGAAACGACCTTGCCGGTGCCCTGGAAACCATCGATCTTGTTCTTCTTGAACAGGAAGGAAACGCCTTCGACGTTCGCCTTCACGACGCTGTCCTTGTGGGCCATCATCTTGCCGAGGTTCAGCTTCGGAGCGGCAACCTCGACGCCGAGGGCATCCATGCCATGGGCGACATGGTTGAACATTTCGGATGCGTGCAGCAGGGCCTTGGACGGAATACAGCCGACATTGAGGCAGGTGCCGCCATAGGTCGCCCGCTTTTCGACGACGGCGACCTTCAGGCCGAGCTGGGCTGCCTTGACTGCACAAACGTAACCGCCGGGGCCGCTACCGATCACCACTACATCATAAGCCATTTTCGTCGTTCCTCTGTGTGTTCCTTAGCCGCCGTTCCGTTATCCGCTTACGGCGCGCATTCCTTGAATGTAAATCCGTCCCACGGCATGGCCTCGACCTTGTCGCCAACGGCGGACATCTTGAAAGCCGCTCCGAACCCGGGAAGGAGCAACGTCTTCGGTGCCTCCGTACCCTCCGGCGGCAGAAGGTCGACATTGCCCTGCCCGTCCACGGCATAGACGATGCCCTGCCAGACGGTGCAGGCAGCGAGATCCGCGCCGGTCACGTCGCCCTCCGGGCAATTGTTCATCGCCATGCCCACCGGCCGGGCGATTCCCCCGTCATACATCACATGCCCGTTGAGCGTGAGGCCGGCCTTTTCGGCCCGAACCTCGAACTTGTGGGAGACCGGCGTGTTCTCGCCGCTCCCCGGCGTAAAACGCAGTTCAAGGCCCGTTTCGCCCTCTGCATAGACGGCGTGCTCGACGCGGCAATCATCCGCCATCGCCGGGGCGGACAGCCCCAGCGCGGCAAGTGAGAGCGACGCGACGAGCGACCGCTTCATCTCAGTTCGCCCTCGTCGCCGCGAGCTTCAGGCCGAAGGCGATGAACACCATGCCGGAAGCGCGGTTGATCCACTTGCTGGCGCGGGAGAAGGCCGCCCGCATACGCGGCGTCGTCATGAAGAACGACACGCCGACGAACCATGCGATAAGGCAGGTCGCCATCACCAGACCGTAGCCGAACTTCACCGTGCCGGGCGTGGATGCGGCGACCAAGGCCGAGAAGATCGACAGGAAGAAGAGAACGGGCTTCGGGTTCAGCGCATTGGCGAGAAAGCCAAGGCCGAAGGCGCGCAATGCGCTCTGCCGGGCAGGCTCGGCGCCATCGGCAACCGGATCGAGATCGGTCTTGCCGGCCCGCAGCGCCATCACACCCATATAGATGAGGTAGGCGGCACCCGCCCACTTGATGATGCTGAACAGGAGAAGCGACTTCGAGATGATCAGCCCGAGGCCGAGAATGGTGTAGGTGACATGGAACATCAGCGACGTGCCGATGCCGAAACTCGTCAGGATCGCCTCGCGCCGTCCGTGCACCATGGCCTGGCGCATGACCATCGCCGTATCAGCGCCGGGGGAAACGATGGCGAAGGAGAATACCGCCATCAGCGAAGCGAGTTCCAGAAGATAGGCGTGCATGATGCCTCCATGCCGGTAACGCTGCTCGTGCGGATGCGCTCACCGGAAAACAGGATCGGCGGGAGACCGAAACCCGGTCTCCCGCCAGAATGATCAGAGATCGAGAACCAGTCGTTCCGGATCTTCCAGGCTTTCCTTGACGCGGACGAGGAAGGTCACGGCTTCCTTGCCATCGACGATGCGGTGGTCGTAGGACAGAGCCAGATACATCATCGGACGGATCACGATTTGGCCGCCGATGGCGACCGGACGCTCCTGGATCTTGTGCATGCCGAGAATGCCCGACTGCGGTGCGTTCAGGATCGGCGAAGACATCAGCGAACCGTAGACGCCACCATTGGTGATGGTGAAGGTGCCGCCCTGCATGTCGGCCATCGACAGCGCGCCATCGCGTGCAGCCTTGGCGAGACGGCCGAGTTCCTTCTCGACGCCTGCGATAGAACGCTCATCGGCATCGCGGATGACCGGAACGACAAGACCCTTGTCGGTACCGACCGCCATGCCGATGTGGCAGAAGTTCTTGTAGATGATGTCGGTGCCGTCGATTTCGGCGTTGATCGAGGGGATTTCCTTCAGCGCGTGGGTAACGGCCTTGGTGAAGAAGCCCATGAAGCCGAGCTTCACGCCGTGCTTCTTCTCGAAGATGTCCTTGTAGCGGTTGCGCAGGTCCATCACGGCCGACATGTCCACCTCGTTATAGGTGGTCAGCATGGCGGCGGTGTTCTGGGCGTCCTTGAGGCGCTTTGCGATGGTCTGGCGCAGACGGGTCATCTTGACGCGTTCTTCGCGAACGGCGTCATCGGCGCTCGATGCCGGACGGGGAGCAGCAGCCGGAGCCGGAGCGGCGGCAACGGTAGCACCCTTGGCGATGGCAGCGATCACGTCGCCCTTGAGAACCTGGCCACGCTTGCCGGAACCATCGACCTGATCGGCCGAGAGGTTGTTTTCCGCAAGCATCTTGGCGGCAGCCGGAGCAGCCGGCATGGCCGAGGCGGCCGGAACAGCGGCGGCGACCGCGGGTGCAGCAGCCGGGGCCGGGGCAGCGGCCGGAGCGGCTGCAGGTGCCGAAGCGGCAGCAGCAGCGCCCTCAGCGATCTGGCCGAGCAGCGCGCCGAGACCGACGGTTTCGCCATTGGCGGCAACGATCTCGGTCAGCACGCCGGAAGCCGGAGCAGGTACTTCGACGGTCACCTTGTCGGTTTCGAGTTCGACGAGCGGCTCGTCGGCCTTGACGGTGTCGCCGACCTTCTTGAACCAGGTGCCGACCGTCGCTTCGCTGACGGATTCACCCAGGGTGGGGACGCGGATTTCTGTGGCCATGATGTCAATTCCGTTGATCAGAGAACGTTTCTGTCGATTGGGGTCGTTGCGACCGGGAGGCTATCAGCCCCCCAGCGCATCCTCGAGGAAGGCCTCGAGCTGGGCGAGATGCTTCGACATCAGGCCGGTTGCGGGCGATGCCGCGGCCGGACGGCCGGTGTAGCGAACCCGCTGGTACTTGGCGTCGATGTGAGCCAGAACCCACTCGAGATAGGGATCGATGAACGACCACGCCCCCATGTTCTTCGGCTCTTCCTGGCACCAGACCATCTCCGCATTGCGGAAACGGCTGAGCTCGTTGATCAGCGCCTTGGCCGGGAACGGATAGAGCTGTTCGACGCGCAGCAGGTAGATGTCGTCGATGCCGCGCTTTTCGCGCTCTTCCAGAAGATCGTAGTAGACCTTACCGGTGCACATGACGACGCGGCGGATCTTGTTGTCCTTCTGCAGCTTGATCGGGCCGTCCTTGATGACCTCCGCATCGTCCCACAGCAGGCGGTGGAACGAGCTTTCGCCGGCCATGTCGGAGAGGCTGGAAACAGCCCGCTTGTGGCGCAACAGGGACTTCGGCGTCATCAGGATGAGCGGCTTGCGGAAGTCGCGCTTCACCTGCCGGCGCAGGATGTGGAAGTAGTTTGCCGGCGTCGTGACGTTGGCGACCTGCATGTTGTCTTCGGCGCACATCTGCAGCCAGCGCTCCAGACGGGCGGACGAGTGTTCCGGACCCTGACCTTCATAACCGTGCGGCAGAAGGCAGACGAGACCGGACATGCGCAGCCACTTGCGTTCGCCCGACGAGATGAACTGGTCGAAGACCACCTGAGCACCGTTGGCGAAGTCGCCGAACTGGGCTTCCCACAGCGTCAGCGCATTCGGACGGGCCAGCGAGTAGCCGTATTCGAAGCCGAGAACGGCCTCTTCCGAAAGCATCGAGTTGATGACTTCGTAACGAGCCTGGTTCGCGGCGAGGTTGGCGAGCGGGATGTAGCGCTCTTCGGTCTCCTGATCGTAGAGAACCGAATGGCGCTGCGAGAAGGTGCCGCGTTCGCAATCCTGGCCCGACAGGCGGATCTTGTGCCCCTCGACGGCCAGCGAACCGAAGGCAAGCGCCTCGCCCATGGCCCAGTCGAGGCCCTCGCCGGTTTCCACCATCTGGGCGCGATTGTCCATGAAACGCTGGATCGTGCGGTGCGCCTTGAAGCCTTCCGGAATGGTCGACAGCTTACGGCCGATTTCCTTCAGCGACTTCATCGGCACGGCGGTCTTGCCGCGACGCTGTTCGTCGGCGTTGTCGGCAGCGCGAAGGCCCGACCATACGCCGTCCAGCCAGTCGGCCTTGTTCGGCTTGTAGGACTGGCCGGCCTCGAACTCCTGCTCGAGGTGGGCGCGCCAGTCGGCCTTCATCTTCTCGAATTCGCCGTCGGTGATCAGACCCTCGGCGATCAGGCGGTCAGCATAGAGCTGAACGACCGTCTTGTGGGCGCGGATCGCCTTGTACATCTTCGGCTGGGTGAACGCGGGCTCATCGCCTTCGTTATGGCCGAAGCGGCGGTAGCAGAACATGTCGATGACGACCGGCTTGTGGAACTTCATCCGGTATTCGGTCGCGATCTTGGCGGCATAGACGACCGCTTCCGGATCGTCACCGTTGACGTGGAAGATCGGCGCTTCGATCATCTTGGCGACGTCGGACGGATAGGGCGACGAACGCGAGAAGGCCGGATTGGTCGTAAAGCCGATCTGGTTGTTGATGATGAAGTGCATCGTGCCGGCGACGCGGTGGCCGCGCAGACCGGAAAGGCCGAGAATTTCGGCAACGACGCCCTGGCCGGCAAAGGCAGCATCGCCGTGCAGAAGCAGCGGCAGCACCTTGGCGCGTTCGCGCAGCGGAATGATGTCACCGTCCCAGACCTTGGCGAGCTGGTCCTGCTTGGCGCGGGCCTTGCCCATGACGACCGGGTTGACGATTTCCAGGTGCGACGGGTTGGCGGTCAGCGACAGGTGAACCTTGTTGCCGTCGAACTCGCGGTCGGAGGAAGCGCCGAGATGGTACTTCACGTCGCCCGAACCTTCAACTTCGTCAGGCTTGAACGAACCGCCCTTGAACTCGTGGAACACCGCGCGATGCGGCTTCGCCATGACGTTGGTCAGAACGTTCAGTCGACCACGGTGGGCCATGCCGAAGACGATTTCCTCGAGGCCCTCCTGGCCACCGCGCTTGATGATCTGTTCGAGCGCCGGGATCAGGGATTCGCCGCCGTCGAGACCGAAGCGCTTGGTGCCCTTGTACTTGACGTCGATGAACTGTTCGAAGCCTTCTGCCTCGATCAGCTTGGAAAGGATGGCCTTCTTGCCGTTCGGGGTGAAGTCGACACCCTTGTCCGGACCTTCGATACGCTCCTGGATCCAGTGCTTTTCATCCGGATTGGACATGTGCATGAACTCGACGCCGATGGTCGAGCAATAGGTCCGCTTCAGGATATCGAGCATTTCCGGGATGGTCGCGTATTCGAGACCAAGCACGTTGTCGATGAAGATCTTGCGGCTGAAATCGGCTTCCGAGAAGCCGTAGGCGACCGGCGAAAGCTCGTTGTAGTCCTCAACCGGAGCGGCCAGACCGAGAGGATCGAGATTGGCGTGCAGGTGGCCGCGCATGCGATAGGCGCGGATCATCATGATGGCCCGGACGGAATCGCGGGTCGCCTGCAGCACTTCGGCCTCGCTGGCCGGCTTGCCGGTTGCAACCGCGGTTGCTTCGGCCTTGGCCTTGACCTTGGTCTCGATGACCTTTTCGATCACGCCCCAGTTACCGTCGAGCGCCGACACCAGTTCGCCCTGCGCCGGGATCGGCCAGTTCTTGCGCTGCCAGGAGGCGCCCGCGGCAGCCTTTTTCACGTCGGCCGGGTTATCGGCCAGCGCCTTGAAGAAGGCCTGCCATTCGGCCGAAACCGAGAAGGGGTCATCCTCATAGCGCGCATAGAGCTGCTCGATATAGGCAGCATTCGATCCGTCGAGGAAGGACGTGATCAGAAATTGCTCGTTGGCTTCTTGCCTACCCATTGTGTTCTGCGAACGTCTCCGTTCGCCTCCCGACTTTAAGATGATGGCCGGACGCCCGGCCTGCCGCTTTGCATCAACCCGAACGCAAATTGCATTCAGGGACTCTAAAATGCCAAATCCAGGCAAGGGGATCCCTCTGGATCCGCCCTGCCTGGCGCATGCTTTTCAGGTCTCAGCCCTTGAGGACTTCGACCAGCGTCTTGCCGAGGCGTGCCGGCGAAGGCGAAACCTTGATGCCGGCAGCTTCCATGGCTGCGATCTTCGATTCCGCATCGCCCTTGCCGCCCGAAACCACGGCACCTGCGTGACCCATCGTGCGGCCCTTCGGAGCCGTACGACCGGCGATGAAGCCGGCCATCGGCTTCTTGCGGCCCTTCTTGGCTTCGTCGATGAGGAACTGTGCAGCATCCTCTTCGGCCGAGCCGCCGATTTCGCCGATCATGATGATCGAGGTGGTGGCTTCGTCGGCCAGGAACATTTCCAGGACGTCGATGAACTCGGTGCCCTTGACCGGGTCGCCGCCGATACCGACAGCGGTGGTCTGGCCGAGGCCTTCATTCGAAGTCTGGAACACGGCTTCATAGGTAAGCGTGCCGGAGCGCGAAACAATACCGACCGAACCCTTGCGGAAGATGGAGCCCGGCATGATGCCGATCTTGCATTCTTCCGGCGTCAGGATACCCGGGCAGTTCGGGCCGAGCAGGCGCGACTTGGACTTGTCGAGCTTGGCCTTGACCCGCACCATGTCCATGACCGGGATGCCCTCGGTGATGCAGGTGATGAACGGGATCTCGGCGTCGATCGCCTCGATGATCGCTTCGGCTGCACCTGCCGGCGGAACGTAGATCACGGTCGCGTCTGCACCGGTCTTGTCCTTGGCTTCGGCAACGGAAGCGAAGATCGGCAGGGTTTCGCCCTTGGAGCCGGTCCAGGTTTCGCCGCCCTTCTTCGGGTGGATACCGCCAACCATCTGCGTACCGTAATAGGCGAGCGCCTGTTCGGTGTGGAAGGTGCCGGTCTTGCCGGTCAGGCCCTGAACGAGGACCTTGGTGTTCTTATTGACGAGAATCGACATTGGTTCAGGTCCCTCAATTAGCCGTTGATCGCGGCTACGATCTTCTTCGCAGCATCGTCCAGATCGTCGGCTGCGGTGATCGCCAGACCCGATTCGTTCAGGATCTTCTTGCCAAGCTCGACATTGGTGCCTTCGAGGCGAACCACGAGCGGAACCTTCAGGCCGACTTCCTGAACCGCAGCGACAACGCCTTCGGCGATGACGTCGCACTTCATGATGCCACCGAAGATGTTGACGAGGATGCCCTCGACCTTCGGGTCAGCCGTGATGATCTTGAAGGCTGCAGCAACCTTTTCCTTGCCGGCGCCACCGCCGACGTCGCAGAAGTTTGCCGGCTCCTTGCCGTAGAGCTTGATGATGTCCATCGTCGCCATGGCAAGGCCTGCGCCGTTGACCATGCAGCCGATGTTGCCGTCGAGGGCCACGTAGGCGAGATCCCACTTGGAGGCCTCGATTTCCTTGGCGTCTTCCTCGGTTTCGTCACGCAGTGCGCGGACGTCATCGTGACGGAACAGCGCGTTGCCGTCGAAGGAAACCTTGGCGTCGAGAACGCGCAGGTGGCCATTGGTCATGACGATGAGCGGGTTGATTTCGAGAAGGGACATGTCCTTCTCGTTGAAGGCCTTGTAGAGGATCGGGAAGAGCGACTTGGCGTCTTCGGCGGCAGCGCCGGTCAGCTCGAGCGCCTTGACGATCTTCGCAACGTCGTCAGCCGTGACACCGGCTTCCGGATCGATGGCGATGGTGTGGATCTTCTCCGGCGTGTCGTGGGCGACAGCCTCGATGTCCATGCCGCCTTCGGTCGAGACGACGAAGGCAACACGACCGACCGAACGGTCGACCAGCAGCGAGCAATAGAGTTCGCGGGCGATGTCGGCACCGTCTTCGATGTAAAGGCGGTTGACCTGCTTGCCGGCTTCGCCGGTCTGCGCGGTCACCAGCGTGTTGCCGAGCATTTCCTTGACGTTGGCGACGACCTCATCGATCGACTTGGCCAGACGAACGCCACCCTTGGCTTCAGGGCCAAGTTCCTTGAACTTGCCCTTGCCGCGGCCGCCGGCGTGGATCTGGCTCTTGACCACGTAAAGCGGGCCGGGAAGAGACTTGGCAGCAGCTTCCGCCTCTTCAGCCTTGAGGATCGCGACACCTTCCGCGACCGGTGCGCCGTAGCCCTTCAGGAGGGCCTTGGCCTGGTATTCATGAATATTCATCGTCTTGTCCCTGTATTGGGCCTCTAAGGCGGATTACTTGAGGGCGGGGGCGATATTGATGCAGGCTTCGCAAAGACCGGCGACAGCGCCAACGGACTTCTGGAAGGCTTCTTCTTCTGCCTTGGTGAATTCGACTTCGATGACGCGCTCGACGCCGCCGGCACCGATGATCGTCGGAACGCCGACATACATGTCCTTCACGCCATACTGGCCGGAGAGGTATGCAGCGGCCGGCAGGACGCGCTTCTTGTCCTTGAGGTAGGATTCAGCCATCTCGATGGCGGAAGCGGCCGGAGCGTAGTAGGCCGAACCGGTCTTGAGCAGGCCGACGATTTCGGCGCCGCCATCACGGGTGCGCTGGATGATTTCTTCCAGGCGCTCCTTGGTGACCCAGCCCATCTTGACGAGGTCGGTCAGCGGGATGCCGCCAACGGTGGAGTAGCGGGCGAGCGGCACCATGGTGTCGCCATGGCCGCCGAGAACGAATGCGGTAACGTCCTGAACGGAAACCTTGAACTCTTCGGAAAGGAAGAGGCGGAAACGGGCGGAGTCAAGAACGCCTGCCATGCCGACGACCTTGTTGGTCGGGAGGCCGGAGAACTTCTGCAGGGCCCAGACCATCGCGTCGAGCGGGTTGGTGATGCAGATGACGAAGGCGTTCGGAGCGTACTTCTTGATGCCGGCGCCGACCTGTTCCATGACCTTCAGGTTGATGCCGAGAAGGTCGTCGCGGCTCATGCCGGGCTTGCGGGCAACGCCTGCGGTGACGATGCAGACGTCTGCGCCTTCGATGGCGGAGTAATCGCTGGCGCCGGTCAGCTTGGCATTGAACCCTTCAACGGGGGACGACTGGGCGATATCCAGGCCCTTGCCCTGCGGGATGCCGTCGGCAATGTCGAACAGGACGACGTCGCCCAGTTCCTTGAGACCGGCCAGATGGGCCAGCGTACCACCAATCATTCCAGAACCGATAAGAGCGATCTTATTGCGCGCCATTGAAGTGCTTCCTTTTAGATCCAAAACCAAGGCGGACAGGGATTGGCTGCCGACCCTTGTGGGAAATCGCATAGCCGCACTCGAAAAAAACTGCAACCGATTATTTTCGGTGCAGTATTTTCAATCGGTTAGATGATTATTTTCTTACGTAAACGTCAAAATTTGTGACGTAAAAATGTCAAACTTCTGCGCGTGCGCCTTGATGAAGGGCAAGATAGTCGGCACTCCGCATCTCGAACAGCCGTGAAACGGTGCGGTCGAATTCGAAACCTTCAGTGCCTTTCTTCTCCGTCAGGAGCTCCTCCGGCATGGCGGCGGCGGAAGCAAAAAGTCGAACGGAGGCATCGTAGAGGGCGTCGATCAGGATGATGAAGCGCTTCGTCTCGTTGCGCTTCTGCGGACCGAGCAGCGGGATGTGATCGATGAAGATGACGTCGAACCGGCGGGCAATCTCGAGAAAGTCGGATGCCCCGAGCGGCTGCGCGCAAAGCTCGGCGAAGGAGAACCGGGCAGCCCGGCCCGCGGCGCGCGGAACGGGAACGCTGCGCCCCTTCATCTCGATCTCGGTCGCGATCTCGCGCCTGCCATCGGTGATCCTCTCCCACGCGATATCCATGAGACGGTCAGCCTCGGCCGAAAGAGGTGCCGTATAGACCGGCAGGCTTTCGAGCTTTTCCAGGCGGTAGTCGACCGGAGAATCGAGGGTCGTCACCTCGACATGCTTCTTCAGCAATTCGATGAACGGCAGGAAGAGGCCACGGTTCAAGCCGTCCCGATAGAGATTTTCCGGCTCGACGTTGGAAGTTGCGACCAGCGTACAGCCGCGCGCGAAAAGCTCGGTGAAGAGGCGCGCCAGGATCATCGCATCGGCGATATCCGTCACCGTGAATTCGTCGAAGCAGAGAAGTTCCGCCTCCTCGCGCAGCGCCGCCGCCACCGGAGGCACGGGATCGGCCTGCTTGGTTTCGCCACTCTTCAGCTTCTGGCGATGGGCATGAATGCGGGCATGCACGTCGGCCATGAATTCGTGGAAATGCGCGCGACGCTTCTTTTCCACCGGTGCCATCCGGAAGAACAGATCCATCAGCATGGTCTTGCCGCGGCCGACGCTGCCATGCACGTAGAGACCGCGCACCGGCTGCTGCGGCTTGCGTTTCTGCGCGAACATCCAGCCCAACGCGCTCTTCTTGGCGGCCGGGCGGCGTTGCTTCAGGTCATGGAGAATGCGGTCGAGATGGTTGGCAACCTCCATCTGCGCCTTGTCCGCCTTGAGCGTGCCGGCCTCGGTCATCGACTTGAGCTGCTCGGCAACGCTCGAGGCGTAATCCGGAATGGGCTGCATGCAAAATGCTCCGCCGGAGCGGGCGCCGCCTCGGCATCGGCCCGCACGGCATGAAGGGGAGAAGACTTAGCGGCTGAGGCTGATCGGCTGGCCGCTCGAGGTGGAACCATCGAAGCGCGCATCGGCGCTCTTGTAGACGCGACCGATCGCATTGCCGTTGCGGTCCTTCAGGACCACCTGCTTGCCGGAAACTTCCCAGGAACCCATCTGCGTGAGTTCACCGGCGCAACCGCGCGTACCGCCGCGCGAACCGCTGCCGAGATTGGTGAGCGTCAGGAACATGTCGCAGGAAGCGCCACCGTTGGAGACCTTCCAGTTGCCGACCATCGATTCCTTGGTCACGTCCATGGCGGTTGCGGGCGTGGCGTCGCCCATGCCCGCGCCGGGCGCGGCAGCGGCGGGAGCAGCCGGGAACTGGCCGCCGCCGGCGGCACCGGGAGGCGGCAACTGACCGGACTGTACGGAGGGAACCGGCTGGGCCTGCAGCGGCGGAAGAGCGCTATTCTGCTGATCAAGGCCGCTATAGGAGGTTCGCTGGCAGCCAGCGAGCGAAAGAACGATCGCGACCCCCGTTGCCGCATACTTCAACTTCATCATCATACTCCCGGTTGACCGCTTCTGGCCGGTTTCTCATACGAAAACACGGCGGAATTATCGCAAACGACCTGTTCGAATCAAGACAGCAGGCCTCGCAAACTCCGCACACCGTCTTTCAACAAGACTGAATCGCATTACGATATGGTAAATGGGCTACATCGGTCAAAATGCAACCCATTCCCGAAAGCAGACAGAATCGAACCGGATCAGACGCGGCGCTCGACCATCATCTTCTTGATTTCCGCAATCGCCTTGGCCGGGTTCAGCCCCTTCGGGCAGGCCTGCGCGCAGTTCATGATGGTGTGGCAGCGATAGAGCCGGAAGGGATCTTCCAGATTGTCGAGGCGTTCGCCCTTGGCTTCGTCGCGACTGTCGATCAGCCAGCGATAGGCCTGCAGCAGGACGGCGGGACCGAGGTAACGGTCGCCATTCCACCAGTAGCTCGGACAGGAGGTCGAGCAGCAGGCGCACAGAATGCACTCGTAGAGGCCGTCGAGCTTGAGGCGATCCTCGTGGCTCTGCTTCCATTCCTTTGCCGGCGGCGGAGAGACCGTTTTCAGCCACGGCTCGATCGAGCGATGCTGGGCGTAGAAGTTGGTCAGATCCGGAACGAGGTCCTTGACCACCGGCATATGCGGCAGCGGATAGACCTTCACGGTACCGTTGATCTCTTCCATGCCCTTGGTGCAGGCGAGCGTGTTGGTGCCGTCGATGTTCATCGCGCAGGAACCGCAAATGCCTTCGCGGCAGGAGCGGCGCAGCGTCAGCGTCGGGTCGATGTTGTTCTTGATGTACAGAAGTCCATCGAGAACCATCGGGCCGCAGTCATCGATATCGATGTAATAGGTATCGATGCGCGGGTTCTGGCCGTCGTCCGGGTTCCAGCGATAGATCCGGTATTCGCGGACATTCTTGGCCCCGGCCGGCTTCGGCCATACCTTGCCTTCGGTGATCTGGGAGTTCTTGGGGAGAGCGAGTTCAACCATGTCCAGTTCCTCTTCAGATCAATAGACGCGGGCCTTCGGCGCGATCTTCTTGGGATCGATGCCGTCGGCGATCAGGTCGGTATGAACAGGACGATAGTCGAGCTTCACATCGCCAGCTTCCGAAACCCAGGACAGCGTGTGCTTGCGCCAGTTGACGTCGTCGCGGCCGGCAAACGGACCGTCGACATAGTCTTCGCGAGCGTGGCTGCCGCGGCTTTCCTTGCGCGCTTCGGCGCCATAGACCGTAGTGATGGCGTTGGCCATCAGGTTGTGCAGTTCAAGCGTTTCGACGAGATCCGAGTTCCAGATCAGCGAGCGGTCGGTGACCTTGACGTCGGGCATTTCCTTCCAGATCGCCGAGAGACGGCGGCAACCGCTTTCCAGCGATTCCTGGGTACGGAACACGGCGGCGTCGTCCTGCATGGCGCGCTGCATCTTGTCACGCAGCACGGCGGTCGGCGTCTGGCCCGAGGCATGACGCAGGCCGTCGAAGCGGTCCATGATCTTGTCGCAGGCGGCAACGTCGAGCGCCGGAACCGGCGCCGACTTGTCGATGACCTGGGCGGCGCGGATCGCGGCGGCACGACCGAAGACCACGAGGTCGATCAGCGAGTTCGAGCCGAGACGGTTTGCACCATGCACCGAGGCGCAGCCGGCTTCACCCACGGCCATCAGGCCGGGCGCGACGCGTTCCGGATTATTGGCATCGGCATTCAGCACTTCGCCCCAGTAGTTCGTCGGAATGCCGCCCATGTTGTAGTGAACGGTCGGCAGAACCGGGATCGGCTCGCGGGTCACGTCGACGCCGGCGAAGATCTTGGCGCTTTCCGAGATACCCGGCAGGCGCTCGTGCAGGACGGCCGGATCGAGATGGTCGAGGTGCAGGAAGATGTGATCCTTGTTCTTGCCGACGCCGCGGCCTTCACGGATTTCCATCGTCATGCAACGAGAAACGACGTCACGCGAAGCAAGGTCCTTCGCCGAGGGAGCATAGCGCTCCATGAAGCGCTCGCCTTCCGAGTTGACGAGATAGCCGCCTTCGCCGCGGGCACCTTCGGTGATCAGGCAGCCTGCGCCGTAAATGCCGGTCGGATGGAACTGCACGAATTCCATGTCCTGCAGCGGCAGGTTGGCGCGGGCGATCATGCCGCCGCCGTCACCGGTGCAGGTGTGCGCCGAGGTCGCCGAGAAGTAGGCGCGGCCGTAACCGCCGGTCGCCAGAACCACCATCTTGGCGGAGAAGCGATGGATCGTGCCGTCGTCCAGGCACCAGGCGACGACGCCGGTGCAGCGGCCATCGGCCGACATGATCAGGTCGAGCGCGAAATACTCGATGAAGAATTCGGCATTGTTGCGCAGCGACTGGCCATAGAGCGTATGCAGGATGGCATGGCCGGTACGGTCGGCGGCAGCGCAGGTGCGCTGTACCGGCGGGCCTTCGCCGTAGTTCTGCATGTGACCGCCGAATGGGCGCTGGTAGATCTTGCCTTCCTCGTTACGCGAGAAGGGAACGCCGTAATGCTCGAGCTCATAGACTGCCTTCGGCGCTTCCATGGCGAGATACTGCATGGCGTCCACATCGCCGAGCCAGTCGGAACCCTTGACGGTGTCGTAAAGGTGCCACTGCCAGCAGTCGGGCGTCATGTTGGTAAGCGAGGCGGCAATGCCGCCCTGCGCCGCAACGGTGTGCGAGCGGGTCGGGAAGACCTTGGTGATGCAGGCGGTCTTGAAGCCCTGTTCGGCCATGCCGAGCGTGGCGCGCAGACCGGCGCCGCCGGCGCCTACGACAACGACGTCATAGGAATGGTCGACATACTTGTAGGCCTTGCCGTTCTGGGCGGGAGAACTGATCGATGCCATGTTGAATTACCCTACGAATGCGATCTTCAAGATGGCGAAAAGACAGAGACCGCCGATCAGGATCGTGAAGAACGTGTTGAGCATCAGAAGAACGAATTTGACCACTTCCGCATGGACGTAGTCCTCGATGATCACCTGCATGCCAAGCTTCATGTGGATGAGACCCGAGATGAGCACGAGACCCATGATCACGGCGACGATCGGGTTCGAAAGCGCGCTGACCACCTCGGCGTAAGGCGAGCCTCCGTAGAGAACCACAAAGCCGATAAAGAAGATGATGAGGGGAATGTTGGCGACGGCCGTCATGCGCTGGCGCCAGAAATGTTCGGTCCCGTCCTTTGCCGAGCCGAGGCCGCGGACCTTGCCGAGCGGAGTACGCATATCCATGGAAATTACCTCAAGCGCGAACGATGTAGGCGATCACCCAGATCACCAGGGTAAGCACCACCGAACCGGCGAACATGGCCTTGGCGAGCTTGGTCGAGAAATGCTTGTCGAAGCCGTAGCCGAGGTCCCACATCAGGTGACGCAGGCCGCCGAGCATATGGTGAACCAGAGCCCAGGTGTAACCGAACAGGATCAAGCGGCCGATCAACGTGCCCATGAACCAGCTGGCCCACTCGAAATAGGCAGCCCCCGTCGAAGCGGCGATCAGCCACCACGCGACCAACAGCGTGCCGAAATAAAGCGCGCCACCGGTGATGCGATGCAGGATCGACATGACCATGGTCGGGATCGGCTTGTAGATTTGCAGATGCGGCGACAATGGCCGGTTATTCGTCACATTCGCCATCAGAACCTCGCGGCGTTTCAATGCGGTCCGAGATCTCGGACATCCTCCGTGGCAATGCCCAAAAAAAGAGCTTGGTGCATTGCATCAACGGCGACGTTTAATCCCCGAAATGTCGCGCGACAAGCACTATTGCTTGACGTTTTCAATTTAATCGATTCGGATGGATAGAACTTTATGCCTACCCGCGCGTTAATCCGCGCTGCGGAATTTCGCCGCGGCGGGATGACTTTGGGGCGAAAATCCGGCAAAGTGGCGTTAACTTTTTGTTAATTGCGTCACATTTGCGAGGGGTAGGCCATGGTCTTGGCTATTGGATTGAAAAGGATTTTCGTCCTGACAGCGACATGCGCCGTTCTCGCGTCGACGCCCCTTCAGGCCGGCAACGACCGCCCCTACCGGCACACCCGGCACGTCTCGTCTCACCATGATGGCGGCGCGGTCATCGGCGGCAACGGGCTACCCTCGGTCGTTCCGGGTCTCGGCACTTTCACAGGTTCGCTCACCGCAGTGCGCGTGAAGGGCACGGGCATTTACATGGCGATCGAGAAATGGCCGGTGAACAACCGCACGGCCTACCAGCCGCCGAAGGCAAAAATCATCGAAATCGATGCGGAAACCGGCGATGCCGCCTGCTCCTTCGAGGCAGGTGTCTGCGTCATCCGTCCGCACTGACCCACTACAGCATGTCGCGCAAAAGTGTGCGGCGGTTTTGCGATGAAGACATGCGAAAAAACAATGAAATAAAGCGCGACGAGCGAATCTGAAAGATCGCGGCGCGCTTTAGCGGGACATCAGCGGAACGTCCACACCGTCGTCTTCTTCACCTCGCTGTCTTCCAGCACGCGGGTAACCGGAACTTCATAGGTGGCGAGCGGCTCCAGCCGCTCGGTCGGACGGTAGCTGCGCCCCGGGTCGCCCACCAGAACGGTGACGCCACCAGCCGAAAGGCGCGTGAACCACTCGACCAGTGCGGCCGCAAAATCCCGATCGTAGAAAACGTCGCCCGCGAGAACCAGATCGACGTCGAGCGACTGTCCGATGAGGTCATTGCCTGAAAAATCGACGCTGACGCCGTTGGCCTCGGCATTGAGCCGGACCCCAGTCCTTGCCCAGGGATCGATATCGACCGCAAGCACGCTTTTTGCTCCGGCAAGCGCTGCTGCAATCGCCACAAGACCCGATCCACTGGCGAAATCCACCACGCTCTTGCCGGCGACCGTCTCCGGGTGGTCCAGTATGTAACGGGCAAGCCCCTGCCCGCCGGCCCAGGCAAATGCCCAGAACGGCGGCGGCAGGCCGATTTCCTTAAGATCATCCTCGGTCTTGAGCCAGAGATCATGCACCTCGCTTGCAAGCCGCAGCCGTATCTCCGGCACATGTGGCGGAGCCATCAGGCTGGTGTTGGCGAGAATGAAGCTCTCCGGATCGGTAACCAAGGACGAACCTCAAACCGGCGGGTTTTCAAGGCCGCCCATGCGGCAAACCTCGAAATACTCCTCCTCCGTCACCGGCTGGACGGAAAGGCGCATCGAGGTGACGAGCGACATTTTGGCAAGCTTTTCACTTGCCTTGACGTCCTTCAGCGAAACCGGCTTCGGCATGTCGATCACCGCGCGAATGTCGACACAGTCCCAACGGGCATCGCCCTCGGCGGTCGAATCCGGATGGGAAAGCGCGCAGACCTCGGTAATCCCGACGATCTCCAGCCCTTCGTTCGAATGGTAGAAGAACCCCTTGTCGCCAATCTTCATCGCCCGCATGTTGTTACGGGCGAGATAGTTGCGCACGCCGGTCCATTCGGTGCCGGCCGCGCCCGCATCCTTCTGCATCTGCCAGGACCACTTGAAGGGTTCCGACTTGTAGAGCCAGAAAGCCATCCCGCTCATGCCTCCGGATTGTTGAAGACCCAGTTGTAGGGCCTGACCTCGACGCTTTCGAAGAGGCCCGCCTTTGCATAGGGATCGGCATCGGCCAGGACCTTGGCGGCATCGATATCGGCGGCTTCCACGATCACCAGGCTGCCATTCGGCTTGCCTTCGGCATCGAGAAAGGGGCCGGCGATTTTCAGGGTTCCCTCGGCATTGAGCTTGTTCAGGTGATCGACATGCGCCGGGCGGGTTTCCATCCGCACGTTCAGGTGGCCGGGCTTGTCCTTGCAGATAAAGGCAAACAGCATCGTATTTCTCCTGTTGCAATCGGTTTGGTCATTCGGTGGTGATCGGCCGCGACATCAGCTGTTCGATGGCGGTCGGAATTTCAAGGCTGCCGTCGATAACCTGCGCCACCGCATCCGTGATCGGCATGCGAACCCCCAGCCCTTCCGCCAGACGCGACGCGACGGCCGCCGCAAAGGCGCCTTCGACGAGCTGGCCGCGGGAAAAATCGATCGGCTCCCCGCGCCCGAGCGAGATGCCGAAACGCAGGTTGCGCGACTGGTGACTGGTGGCGGTCAGCACAAGATCGCCGAGACCGGAAAGTCCGCTGACGGTTTCCGCCTTGCCGCCCATGGCCTCGACGAAACGCGACATTTCCGCAAGTCCGCGAGCGATCAGCGCCGCACGCGCGGAATCGCCCAGTCCCAAACCCTCGACGATGCCACAGGCAATGGCCAGCACGTTCTTGAGCGCCCCGCCGAGCTGCACGCCGGTCCGGTCGGTGGAAGCATAAAGCCGAAATGTCCGGCCCGAAATCGCCCGCGCCAACCGTTCCGCAACAGCCTGATCGCCTGCAGCAACCGCCATGGCCGTCGGCAGGCCACGAGCGATATCCGCCGCAAAACCCGGCCCCGAAAGCACGGCGATGGCATGGTTCGGCAAGGCTTCCTCCAGCACATCCGTCAGAAGACGCGCGGAACTGCGGTCGATCCCCTTGGCGCAGGTAACGACCACGGCATCGTCGGCGAGATAAGGTCCGTATTGCCGGGCAGCTTCCACCTGCGCCTGCGACGGCATGGCGAAAAGCACGATGCCCGCCTTCGAAATCACCGAGAGGTCGGCGGAAAAGGCGAGCCTCTCCGGCAGAGCGATGCCCGGAAGGGCGGCCTCGTGGACCCGGCTCGACGCCAGATCCGCCATCAATGCCGCATCACGTCCGACGAGCGTCACCTGCGCCCGCCCCTCGATGGCGATGACGGCGGCCAGCGCCGTGCCGAAGGCACCCGCGCCGATCACGACGATACGTTCCGGCACGCTCATGCCTTTGCTCCCCGCTTGCCGTAGCCGATCACGGCCTTGGCTTCGGAATCGAGCGGCCAGCGCGAACGCGGCTGTACATCGAGATCGTCGGGTTGGGCGCCGGTCGCCATGCGCTCCAGCCCAGCCCAGGCGATCATCACGGCATTGTCGGTGCAGAGCTGCATGGGCGGCGCAACGAAGCGGAAACCGTTTTCGTCGCAAAGCGCCTGCAGCGTGCGCCGCAGTTCCTGATTGGCGGCGACGCCACCGGCGACCACGAGAGCCGGAACGCCCTCGACGTCGGGAAACTCCGCGAGGAACCGCTTCAGACCACGCCCGATACGGTCTTCCAGCGTGCGGGAAATGGCCCGCTGGAACGAGGCGCAGATATCGGAAATATCCTGGTCGCTGACGGGAGCTATGCTTTCGGCCGCCTGCCGCACCGCGGTCTTCAGTCCGGAGAAGGAAAAGTCGAGACGCTCCTCGCCCCTGAGCGGCCGGGGAAAGTTGAAACGCTTCGGGTTGCCGGTCGCTGCCGCCCGTTCCACCGCAGGACCACCGGGGTAAGGAAGGCCAAGCAGCTTGGCGGTCTTGTCGAAGGCCTCGCCCAACGCATCGTCGATCGTCGTGCCCCAGCGCTCGTAATCGCCGATGCCGCGGATCAAAACGAGCTGGGTATGGCCGCCGGAAACCAGCAGCATGAGATAGGGAAAGGTGAGGCTGTCGGTCAGCCGCGCCGTCAGTGCGTGGCCCTCGAGGTGGTTCACCGCATAAAGCGGCTTGCCTGCCGCCCGCGCGATGGCCTTGCCGGTCATCAGCCCGACGATCAATCCGCCGATCAGCCCGGGACCAGATGTCGCAGCCACCGCATCGATGTCCTTCAGCGTGACGCCGGCGCGCTGAAGCGCCTCCTCGATCAGGCTGTCCAATGCCTCGACGTGAGCACGCGCGGCGATCTCGGGAACCACGCCGCCATAAGCGCTGTGCTCGTCGAGCTGGCTCAGAACCACGTCGCCTTCGATGATGCCGGTGCCGTCTTCAAGGCGCGTGACGACGGCCGCGGCCGTTTCGTCACAGCTCGTCTCGATGCCGAGAATGCGAAGTCTGGATGCCATTTGCCTGAGTTCGTTGATTGCGATCACCCGGAAACCGGTCTACGAGGACTGTCGGTAACAACGGATCAGATCGGATGCAAACAAAACCTTTTCGCATCGGCACACGCGGCAGCCCGCTGGCGCTCGCCCAGGCCTATGAGACCCGCAACCGGCTGATGGCGGCCCATGGCCTGCCGGAAGAGATGTTCGAGATCGTAGCACTGACGACCAAGGGCGACCGTATTACCGACCGCTCGCTCGCCGAGATCGGCGGCAAGGGCCTTTTCACCGCCGAACTGGAAGAACAGCTTGCCTCCGGCGAACTCGATTTTGCCGTCCATTCCTCGAAGGACATGCCGACAGTCCTGCCGGATGGCCTCTTCCTCTCGGCTTTCCTGCCGCGGGAAGACGTTCGCGATGCCTTCGTCGGCGCGGCCGCGCCGCGCCTTGTCGAACTTCCTGAAGGCGCGACCGTCGGTTCATCCTCGCTCCGGCGTCAGGCGCTGATCCGCCGCCTGCGTCCGGACCTCAACGTCATCACCTTCCGCGGCCTCGTCGATACCCGTCTGCGCAAGCTGGCCGAGGGTCAGGTCGATGCGACGCTGCTTGCCTTTGCCGGACTGAAGCGTCTCGGAAAGCAGGACGTGCCGACCGAACTGCTCGACCCCAGGGACTTTCCGCCAGCCCCCGCGCAAGGCGCGATCTGCATCGAAAGCCGCATCGGCGACGAGCGCGTCAATACCCTGCTGGAAGCGATCAACGACCGCACCACCCATGACGCCGTGACCTGCGAGCGGGCCTTCCTCGGCGCTCTCGACGGTTCGTGCCGCACGCCGATTGCCGGCCATGCGGTTTCGGAAAGCGGAAAGATCCGTTTCTACGGCATGATCCTCACGCCGGACGGCAGCCGTTTTCATGACATTTCGTCCGAAGGCAACGCTACCGATGCCGAACGGATCGGGCGCGAAGCCGGTGATGCCGTGCGGGCAAAGGCCGGCACCGGCTTTTTCGAAAGCTGGAGCTGAAACCGTGCGCGTTCTCGTGACGCGCCCGGAGCCTTCGGCCACGCGCACGGCCGAAAAACTGCGCCTTATGGGGCACGACCCGGTCGTGCTCCCGCTCGCAAGAGCCGTCCATGACACGCCCGCGACACGGGCGGCGCTGGCCACTCCCCATGCCGCGATCGCCGTCACCAGCGCTGAAGCCATCCGCGTGCTGGAAGAACTGGGAGCAGAAACCATTGCGCTCCATCGTGAAGACCTGCTCTTTGCGGTCGGCGCCGCAAGCGCCGAAGCGGCGAAAAGGCTGGGCTTCCGACGCGTTGTGGCGGGAGATGGTGATGGGGCCGCATTGGCGGCACTCATCGCCCGGGATCTCGAAGGCAGGATCTCCATTGAGCGGCCGCTGCTTTATCTGGCCGGGAAGCCACGCGCATCCGGGCTGGAGGATGCGCTCGAAGAACGGCGCATCCCGGCAAACATCTGCGAATGCTACCGCATGGAAGACGCATCCATCACCGAACAGGCGTTGCAGAGCTGCCTGACAGCGCCGCCTGTCGATGCCATTCTCTTCTATTCCGCCGAAAGCATGCGGCGCTTCTTCGCCCTGCCCTTCACGAAAGCGTGCAAGCATGCGCTTGGAGAGGTAAGATTCCTCTGCCTCAGCGAAAAAATCCGCGGCGCGATTCCCGCGCATTTGCAACAGAAAGCCGATGTAGCCGGGGTCCCGACGGAGACTTCGCTACTGGCCCTACTCTAAGGTCGAGGGCCCAATTTTGATCTTCGGCCTTCCCTTCCTCTGTTTCACTGACTAGTTTTACTGCACCGCAGGGAAATGAAGAGGTTGCCATGGTTTCCGGAAAGCCGCCCCGTCGTTCGAAGTCGCCGCAAGACCCGGTCACGATCGACCTGACAGCAGAGGAAGCGAAGCCCGCGGAGGCCGAAGCCACGCAGCAGACGGACAGCGCGGAAATCTCCGCGGAAGCCCCGATGCCGCGTGCCGATACCAGCCCGATCGACGCACCGCTTCAGGACGCTGAAACTACAGCGCCAGCCGAAGAACCTTCAACGACTGAGCCCGTGGAAACCAAGCCGGAAACCGACATCTTTTCCGAAACGGGAACCGGTTCTGAGCCAGCCTCCGCTGAGCCGCCCCCGTCCGATCCGATACCGTCCGATCCGACACCACCGCAATTCGCTCCGACACCCCGCCCCGCTCCAGCGACATCCTCTCTGGTCGCGGCCGGCATTCTCGGCGGCCTGATCGCGCTACTTGCCGCCGGTAGCATGCAATATGCCGGCTATCTGCCTGCGGCTTTGCCCGCAGCAAGCTCTGGTACCGACACGTCGGCTCTTTCATCCGAGGTAGAGGCACTCCGCTCGCAGATTGCAAACCTTCCCGCCGCGGGACCGGCCACGACCGACCCTGCCCTTGTGGACCGCCTCTCGGCCCTTGAGGCATCCGTGGCAAGCCGCCCGGAAAACGCCGTCGATCCTGCCGCCGTCGAGGAACTCCGGTTGAAACTCGCCCAGAACGAGGAAGCGCTCGCCACCCTTCGCAATGCGGTCGCCGGCAACAGCCAGGCGCTCTCGGACAGCGAGCGCCGCCTTGCGGAAGCCGAAAAGAAGATCGAGGAACCGCGCACCGACGTGCAGATGGCCCGCGCCATTGCTGTGACCGCCCTCAAATCGGCTATCGACCGTGGCGGCCCCTATCTTGCGGAACTCGATACTCTCGCCAGCATCGCGCCGGATGATCCGGTAGTGGAAGGCCTGCGCCCCCATGCGGCGACCGGCGTCCAGTCTCGCGCCGACCTGATCCGCCGTTTCTCGCAGACCGCCGATGCGGCCCTCGCCGCGATCCACCAGCCGGATCCGAACGAAGGCATCGGCCAGCGGCTTCTTTCCAGCGCCTTGTCCGTGGTCAAGGTTCGCCCCGTCGGCAATGTCGAGGGATCGACGCCCGAAGCGATCATCGCACGCATGGAAGACAAGCTGCAGAATGGCGACCTCAAGGGTGCTTCCCTCGAATGGGACACCCTGCCCGACGCGGCCAAGGCCGCATCTTCCGGCTTCAATGAACTGCTGAAGACCCGCATGGACGTGGAAGCGCTGATCGGCACGGCCATGGCCACCGCCGTCAACGGTACGCAGGGCTGAGGAAACGATAGATGCTCAGAATCCTGTCTTACGTCGTCCTCGTCCTTCTTCTCGGTATCGGCTTCGCGTGGCTTGCCGAGCGCCCTGGTTCGCTGTCGATCATCTGGCAGGGCCAGTTGATCGAGATGAGCCTGATGGTCGCCGCCGCCATTCTGGTGTCGATCGTGGCCCTCGTGATGTTCGTCTGGTGGTTAGCCCGGACAGTGTGGACCTCACCGCATTCCGTGCGCCGTTACTTCCGTGCCCGCACCCGGGATCGGGGCTATCAGGCGCTCTCCACCGGCCTGATTGCTGCCGGCGCCGGCAATGCCGCGCTCGCCCGCAAGATGAGCGCCCGCGCCCGCGGCCTGCTTCGCGCCGATCAGGAACCGCTGATCCTCGTGCTCGACGCACAGGCCGCCGTCATCGAGGGGCGTTTCGACGAGGCCCGCCGTCTGTTCCAGCAGATGTCGGAGGATCCGGAAACCCGTGAACTCGGCCTGCGCGGACTTCACGTCGAGGCGACCCGTCTCGGCGCCCATGAGGCCGCACGCCAATATGCGGAAACCGCCGCCGAAAGTGCGCCCTACCTTCCCTGGGCGGCAAAATCGACATTGGAACACCGCTGTCGCGCTGGTCACTGGGACGATGCGATCCGCCTGCTCGACCAGCAGCGCGTCGCCCATGTCCTGAAGCGCGCCGAAGCCGACCGCCTGAAGGCTGTTCTTCTAACCGCAAAGGCCGAGGACCGGCTGGAAAGCGATCCGTCCGTTGCCCGCGACAATGCCGTTCAGGCTTTGAAGCTTGCCAGGGATCTGGTGCCGGCGGCCATCATCGCCGCCAAGGGCTATCTTCGGGAAGACAACCTGCGGAAAGCCACCAGCGTGCTGGAGCAGGTCTGGAAGCTTTCGCCCCACCCGGATATCGCCCGCACCTATCTCCGGGCGCGCAGCGGCGACAGCGCCGTCGACCGGCTGAAGAAGGCGGAGCGTCTGGAGCATCTGCGTCCCAACAACATCGAGTCCCTGCTGATCGTCGCCGAAGCCGCCCTCGACGCCCAGGACTTCGCCAAGGCGCGCAGCAAGGCGGAAGCCGCCGCCCGGATGGAATCGAGTGAGCGCGTTTACCTGCTCTTTGCCGATATCGAAGAGGCTGACACGAACGATCAGGGCCGCATCCGCTACTGGATGGGCGAGGCGTTGAAAGCCGGTCGCGACCCGGCCTGGGTGGCCGATGGCTACGTCTCGGAAAAGTGGCTGCCGCTTTCCCCCGTTACCGGCAAGCTGGATGCCTTTGAATGGAAAGTGCCTTTCGACCAGGTTGAAGGCGCAATCGAGGACGGCACCGTCAATCGCGGCGAGCAGGCGCTGAGTGCGCTGCCGCCCCTGCAGACGAAGCCGCAGCCATCAGCCGCGCCCGAAAGCCGCGAAGCGCCCCCGGTCATCGAAACCACAACGCCTGCCGCTGCGCCGGCGCCCGCCAGCAAGCCAGCACAGGTGACGCCGAAGGCGGAAGAGACTGCTCCGGCAACTGTTCCCGAACCGTTCTTCGGCCGACCGCCCGATGATCCCGGCGTGCGTGATCCCGCGGGGACAACTGATGACAGCAAGACCCGCCTCCGGCTTTTCTGACAGGGAGAACCCATGCTGGAACGCCTGCAATCCTTCTTCCAGACCCTGACTCAAGGCAGGGAAAGGAAGGCCTTTGCTCCTGACGATCCAAGGATCGCGGTCGCAGCCCTGTGCTTTCAGGTCATGGAAGCCGATGGCTTCGTCCACAAGGCCGAACGCGACAAGCTTCGGCAACTGCTGAAGGAACAGTATGGGCTCGAAGGTGCGCAGCTCGAAGAGCTTCTCGACGCCGGTCAGAAGGCCGAGAGCGAGGCCGTGGACTATTACCGCTTCACCTCCGACCTGAAACGGCATCTCAACGAAGCCGAACGCCAGCAGTTGGTCGGCATTCTCTGGGACATCGTTTATGCGGACGGCGACAGGAGCGAAACGGAAGACCATGTGATCTGGCGCATCGCCGACCTGCTCGGCGTGTCGGGCCGCGACCGCGTCAGCGAACGGCACGATGCCGTCAACCGCGCCGGACTGGGGAACGACAGCGATGCTTGACATGCCCGACCGACGCCGAAGTATCAAGGCTCCGGTACTCATCGTCCTGCATCAGGAGCGCTCCAGTGCCGGCCGCGTCGGTCAGCTCCTGCTGGAAAAGGGCTACCCGCTGGACATTCGCCGGCCCGTCCTTGGCGAGGCCCTGCCCAAGACGCTGGCCGAGCATTCCGGTGCAGTGGTCTTCGGCGGCCCCATGAGCGCCAACGACCCCGACGAATTCGTAAGAACGGAAATCAACTGGCTCGATATTCCGCTGAGGGAAAACAAGCCGTATCTCGGCATCTGCCTCGGCGCCCAGATGCTGGTGCATCATCTCGGCGGCAGGGTGGAGACGGAACCTCACGGCCGCGTCGAAATCGGCTGGTACCCCATCCGCCCGACAGAACACGGCCGCCTGCTGATGCACTGGCCGAAGATGGTCTATCACTTCCATCGCGAAGGCTTCGACCTTCCTCATGGCTGTCAGCGGCTTGCGGAAGGCGATGTCTATCGCAATCAGGCGATCCGCTATGGCGAGAACGCCTGGGGCATCCAGTTCCATGCCGAACTGACCCGGGCGATGATGCATCGCTGGGTCGTGCACGGCGCCAGCCGCTTCGTCATGCCCAACGCCCAGCAGGGCCGCGACCATCTCGAAGGGCGCATGATCTTCGATGCGCCGCTGAAAGCCTGGTTGTCCGAATTCCTCGATCTCGTCTTCGAAAAGAACCGCTGCCCGGCCTGAAGCCGCCTATTTGCGATCCTGTGAATTCGGCGCGTCGAGGCTGTCGATGCGGCGAAGCTGCGGGAAGCCGATGGACCACAGGATCGCGACGGCAAGCGTGCCAAGACCGCCGATCACCACCGCCGGAACCGGTCCCACCAGATGGGCCATTGTGCCGGCGCGGAATTCGCCAAGCTCGTTCGATGCCCCGATGAACACCATGTTGACGGCATTCACCCGGCCGCGCACCTCGTCCGGCGTCCAGAGCGCGATCAGCGTCTCACGCACATAGACCGACGCCATGTCGGCCGCGCCCATCAGCATCAGCGCCAGAATGGAAATCCACGCCGTCTGCGAAAGGCCGAACATCACCGTTGCCACCCCGAACAGGGCAACGCCGATGAACATGAAGACACCGGCATTATGCCGGATCGGGAAGCTCGCAAGGATCACCGCGACGATAATCGCGCCGACACCCGGCGCCGAACGCAGAAGTCCCAAGCCCCAGGGGCCAAGGGTCAACACATCGCTGGCGAAAACCGGCATCAGGGCGATGGCGCCGCCAAGGAGCACGGCGAACAGGTCGAGCGAGATCGCCCCCAGCACCACCTTCTCGCCGAAGATGAACCGGAAGCCTGCAAGGATCGTGTTCCAGGTGACGGCCTTCGACGAAGTGCGCTGCGCGGGCTTCTTGACCATGAAGACCAGAAGGGCTGCACCGAGGAAGAAAGCGAACGAGACCGTATAGGCCACCACCGGGCTGAAACCGTAAAGCAGGCCTCCCGCGACGGGACCGATGATGGAGGCGGTCTGCCAGGAGGACGAATTCCACGCCACGGCATTGGAGAGATCTTCGGCAGGAACGAGGTTCGGCGCCAGCGACTGCACCGCCGGAGAATTGAAGGCGCGCTCGATGCCGAAGATGGTCAGGATGATGAAGACAAGGATCGGCTCGAACGCATCGAACGCGGTGATGGCCAGCATCGCCCCGGCGCAAAGCGCGCTGACGATCATGCAGATGGCAACGATGGCTCGCCGGTTATAGCGATCGACCACGGAACCGGTAACAAGGATCAGAAGCAGTGCCGGCAGGAACTGCACGAGGCCGATCATGCCGAGATAGAAGGCGCTCTTCGTCTCGTCATACATCTGCCAGCCGACGGAGACACTCAGGATCTGGGTCGCGAAGGCGCCGAGGAAACGGGCGAAGAAGAAACGCGTATAGGAAACGTGCCGGAAGGCTGCGAAACGATCCCCGGACTTGGAGGCATGCATGACGGGACTTTCCACTCTGGGCACGCTGCGCGGAAAAACCGGCGCACCCGTTAAACATGTTTCGTTTTCCGGCGGACCGCAGTACTTGCCCGCTTAGTCGCCAATGTCTACATGTCTGTCAACCGAGAAATGGAGACCCGCATGCTCGCGCTGTTTCAGACGATCGACCTGGCATTGAATCTTTACACATGGGTACTGATCGCCAGTGCCATCTTTTCCTGGCTCTACGCATTCAACGTCATCAATTCGAGCAACAGCTTCGTCAATTCGATCGGCACCTTCCTCTACAATGTGACGGAACCGGTCCTGCGGCCGATCCGCAAGATCCTGCCGGACCTTGGCGGCATCGACATCTCGCCGATCGTCGTCCTGCTCCTGATCTTCTTCATCCGTTCGCTGATGTGGAACAGCATCGTTCCGCTCTTTCTGTGAAGCGACCCTACAAGCGCCTCGAAGACCATCTGCGCCTCGCAATCCGGCTGACGCCGAATGCGGGGCGCGATGCTTTGGAAGGGGTTGAGGAAAATGCGGAAGGCGAGGCCTATCTTCGCGCCCGCGTCACCAGCGTTCCGGAAAAGGGCAAGGCCAACAAGGCGTTGATCGCTCTCATCGCAAAAGCGGTCGGAGTTCCGAAATCCTCCATTTCCCTTGTCTCGGGAGAGACCGCCAGACAAAAAATCCTCCGGATCGATGGCGACCCGGAGGATTTGGAAAGAAGACTGGACGGCCTTTCGGCCGCCTGAAATCACTTCTGCGCGTTGTAACGCTCGATGGCCTCGACGATCAGCCTTTTGGCAACGCTGACATCCTGCCAGCCGCCGATCTTCACCCACTTGCCGGGTTCCAGATCCTTGTAGTGCTCGAAGAAGTGCTCGATCTGCTTCAGCGTGATCTCCGGAAGATCGGTGTAGTTCTCGATCTTGTCGTAGCGGCGCGTCAGCTTCGGAACCGGAACTGCGAGGATCTTTTCGTCCTTGCCGCCATCGTCTTCCATGATCATCACGCCGATCGGGCGAACGTTGATGACGCAGCCGGGAACCAGGGGACGCGTGTTACAGACCAGCACGTCTACCGGGTCGCCATCTTCCGACAGGGTATGCGGTACGAAGCCGTAATTGCCCGGATAGGTCATCGGCGTATAGAGGAAGCGGTCGACGACCAGCGCGCCGGCGTCCTTGTCCATTTCGTACTTGATCGGCTGGCCACCGACCGGCACTTCGATGATGACGTTGACGTCTTCCGGCGGATTCTTGCCAATGGCGATAGCATCGATACGCATTTTCGTCCCCATGGGAGTGTTGAAATCCGGGGTTTCCTAAAGGGAATCATGGCGCAATGCAACACGGCTTTGGGCGGAGAGCCCGACAATTGCCGGCAAGGTTACCGGCCTAATTTGTTTGCAATTCCTGCAGCGACCCTACACGAAGCCCGGCCGGATCTGGTATAACCGCCCGGATATCGGGGGGATCGACTATGAAGCTTTCAGTATCTGCAACCCTGGGGACTGCCGCCTTATTCTGTGCCCTTCACGGCCCGGTGCTCGCCAATGACAGCACCTATACCGATCTTGATCTCGACAAGTGCAAGACGGTCGCCTCCGACGACATGGGCGCGATCATGCTTTGCAGCGGCTATAAGGACTATCAGGTCCATTTTGCCGAGGGCGACCTGCGCCAGAGCGTGTTCTACGGTCCGCTCGACAAGAAATGGCAGGAACAGGGCTTCGAATCCTTCGAGCCCTTCAACCACGTTGGTGCGAAGATCGAATGGCGGCTGGACGGTTCAGGCAAGCCTTTCGCTGCGATCCTCCGCTGGTTCCTCGAAAATGTTGGCCCCGAAGGCGAACCCACGGAAGCCAGCACGGGACAAGCGCTTGTGGTCAGCCGCGTCGCACAGCGGGAAGACGGCCTCGGCTGCGTGGTGGGTTATGTCGATGCACTGGCAAATCCGAACGCCAACGAAATAGCCCGCAAGATCGCCGACGAAGAGGCCAGGAACTTCGCCGGCGGCCATCAGGAAGCGGTATGGCACGGAAAACGGGGCGACAAGGCGTCAGAACCGACGCACGTCTTCCCCGACGGCTTCCCCCAGCAATAAGAATGCGGATCAGTTCCAGATGAAGCCGAGCTTCTTGAGTTGAACGTCGTCGAAGTCTTCCATCCCCTCGACGGTATCGATCCCGCCATTCGAGCGGAAGAAATCGACCGCGTGACGGCTGTCATCGAGGCACCAGACGACAGTGCCGTTACATCCGAGCGATTTCAGCAGGCGGCGCGCTTCGCCGAACAGAGTATGGCCGAGACCGATGCCCTGATACTCAGGACGCATGTAGATCTCGTAGACTTCGCCTTCCTGCGGAAGAGCGCGGGCGCGATTGAGACCGACCGTGGCATAACCGGCAATGGTTCCGGCGACATCAGCGACGAGGATGGTTGCGGGACCGGAAGTCGCCTTGCGCCACCAGTTTTCACTGCGGCGTTCGATCATCTTCGTCAGGGCGCGATACGGAATGAGGCCAGCATAGGTATGCTGCCAGGAAACGCGATGCGCCTCCGCTATGGCCCTCGCATCCTGCCGCTCGGCAGGGCGAACATCGATCGACAACGTCTTCATAACGTCACTTTCGTCCCGCTGCACCTCGACCACTTGCCGGCGGATGCCGGAAACACGAGGCCCTCCAGACCACCATCATGGTCCACGACGAAAATTTAACGCTTTTTTAACCTTTGCCGCAAGCCCGGCCACAATCAAACCACAAACAAAAACCCCCGGCTCGATGAGCCGGGGGGTTGAAAATACGGATCTGGAAAGAAGATCAGGCCTGGATCTTTGCCTTCTCGAAGCGCTTACGGTCGTTGGCATCGAGATAGATCTTGCGAAGACGGATCGACTTCGGCGTCACTTCCATCAGTTCGTCGTCCTGGATCCACGACAGTGCACGGTCCAGCGTCATGCGGATCGGCGGGGTCAGCCTGACGGCTTCGTCCTTGCCGGCCGAACGGATGTTGGTCAGCTGCTTGCCCTTGAGAACATTGACCTCGAGGTCGTTGTCGCGGGAGTGGATGCCGATGATCATGCCGGCATAGACCTTTTCACCCGGCTCGATGATCATCGGGCCGCGATCTTCCAGGTTGAACATCGCATAGGCGACGGCTTCGCCGGCCTGGTTGGCGAGCAGAACGCCGTTGGTACGACCACCGATTTCACCCTTGTAGGGCTGATAGTCGTGGAACAGGCGGTTCATGATCGCGGTGCCGCGCGTGTCGGTCAGCAGTTCCGACTGGTAGCCGATCAGGCCGCGGGTCGGAGCGAGGAACTTCAGACGAACGCGGTTGCCGCCGGAGGGGCGCAGTTCGGTCATCTCGGCCTTGCGCTCGGACATCTTCTGCACGACGACGCCGGAATGCTCTTCATCGACGTCGATCACGACTTCTTCGATCGGCTCCATCGTGGTGCCGTTCTCGTCCTTGTGCATGACGACGCGCGGACGCGAAACGGCAAGCTCGAAGCCTTCGCGACGCATGGTCTCGATCAGAACGGCGAGCTGGAGTTCGCCGCGGCCGGATACGTAGAACGAATCCTTGCCTTCGGCTTCTTCGATCTTCAGCGCGACATTGCCTTCGGCTTCCTTGAACAGACGGTCGCGGATGACGCGGCTCGTGACCTTGTCGCCTTCGGTGCCGGCCAGCGGACTGTCGTTGACGATGAAGGACATGGTGACGGTCGGCGGGTCGATCGGCTGAGCCTGCATGGCTTCGGTGACCGAAGGATCACAGAACGTGTCGGCAACCGTGCCCTTGGAAAGGCCGGCGATAGCGACGATGTCACCAGCCTGCGCTTCTTCGATCGGCTGACGCTCGATGCCGCGGAATGCGAGGATCTTCGAGATACGGCCCGTTTCGACGGTCTTGCCGTCCTGGCTCAGAACCTTGACGGCCTGGTTCGGCTTGATCGAACCGGAAGCGACGCGGCCAGTGATGATACGGCCGAGGAAGGGGTTTGCTTCGAGAAGCGTGCCGATCATGCGGAACGGACCTTCTTCGACCTTCGGTGCCGGAACGTGCTCCAGAACGAGATCGAGAAGCGGCGCCAGACCCTGATCCTTCGGACCTTCGGGGTTGACGTTCATCCAGCCATCGCGACCCGAACCGTAGAGGATCGGGAAGTCGAGCTGCTCGTCGGTGGCGTCGAGGTTGGCGAAGAGGTCGAAGACTTCGTTGATGACTTCTTCATGGCGGCCGTCCGGACGGTCGATCTTGTTGATCGCGACGATCGGGCGAAGACCGACCTTCAGCGCCTTGCCGACCACGAACTTGGTCTGCGGCATCGGGCCTTCCGAGGAGTCGACCAGAACGATCGCGCCGTCCACCATCGACAGGATGCGCTCGACTTCGCCGCCGAAGTCGGCGTGACCGGGGGTGTCGACGATGTTGACGCGAACACCCTTCCACTCGACCGAGGTCGCCTTGGCGAGAATGGTGATGCCGCGTTCCTTTTCGAGGTCGTTCGAATCCATGACGCGTTCTGCAACACGCTGGTTTTCGCGGAACGAGCCGGACTGCTTGAGAAGCTCGTCGACGAGGGTCGTTTTCCCATGGTCAACGTGCGCAATGATCGCGATATTGCGAAGGTTCATGAACGGATCTCTGATGGCTGGGGCGCAAAACGGGGTGCGGCGCCTTGTTTCTTTGGCGCGCTCATACCCTGTTTTTTGCAATTGCGAAAGGGGGAAGAGCTTTCTCACCGTCAGAAGGGGCTTTCGGGATACCTCCAGCCTTCCTAAATCCAGTGTCGCGAAACACCTTCCGGGGAGGAAAACCGACGTGGCCAGCCCGATGATGACACCCGCCGACCTGCAGGCCTATCTTCACGATCACATTCCGATTTCCGCCGCGATGCACGTCCGCGTCCTCGCGACGGAACCGGACAGCATCACACTGCAGGCTCCGCTTGCCCCGAACATCAACCACCGGGAAACGGTCTTCGGCGGCAGCGCCTCGGCCGTTGCCATCCTTGCCGCATGGTCGCTCGTGCACCTGCGGCTGAAATCCGAGGGGCTGGAGAGCCGTGTGGTCATCCAGCATAACAGCATGGACTATCTCGCCCCGATCGGGAACGACTTTACCGCGCGCTCCTACCTCGTCGATCAGGACGCATGGGCTTCGTTTACGCGGCTGCTCGCCCGGCGGGGACGCGCTCGCATACTCGTTGCCGCGGTATTGGAGACGGACGGTGTTATCGCCGGCCGCCTTGAAGGAGAATTCGTCGCCTTCTCCAATGCCGGATTGCGCTAGCCATCCGGCATTCACTGGAGAATCAGGCCGCCGTCAGGCAGCCAGCCCCTTCTGCTTCAGCATGGCCTCAGGGCTCGGAAGCCGGCCGCGGAAGGCCTTGTAGGCTTCTTCCGGATCGACGGAGCCGCCGACCGAATAGATGTTCGCCTTCAGGCGCTCGGCCATGGCGGGGTCGAAGGCATTTCCGGTTTCCTCGAAGGCCGCGAAAGCATCGGCGTCGAGAACTTCCGACCACATGTAGGAATAATAGCCGGCGGAATAGCCGTCTCCGGCGAAGACGTGCTGGAAGTGCGGCGTCGCGTGACGCATCACCAGCGAGCGCGGAAGCCCGATTTTCGCCAGCACTTCCGCCTGAACCGCCATCGGATCCTCGACCGGGCCGCGGGTATGGAACGCCATGTCGACCAGCGCCGACGAGGTGAATTCCACCGCCGCGAAACCGCCATTGAAGGTGCGGGCTGCCAGCACCTTGTCGAGAAGAGCCTGCGGCATCGGCTGCCCGGTCTCGTAATGGACGGCATAGGTCTTGAGAATATCCGGCACCGTCAGCCAATGCTCGTAAAGCTGCGACGGCAATTCGACGAAATCGCGGGAAACGCCGGTGCCTGAGACGGAGGGATAGGTCACGTCCGACAGCATGCCATGGGCCGCATGCCCGAATTCATGGAACAGGGTGCGTGCATCGTCGAGCGACAGCAGCGCCGGTTTGCCCTCCTCCGGCTTGGCGAAATTGCAGACGTTGTAGATGATCGGGATCTCGCCGACAGCACCGTTCTTCAGGGGCAGCTTGTGCTGCGACTGGAAGGAGCTCATCCACGCGCCGGAACGCTTGGACGGCCGGGCGAAGTAATCGCCGAGGAACATGGCGACGAGCTTGTCGTTGCGGTCGCGGATCTCGAAGACCCGGACATCCGGATGATAACCGGCGACATCCTTGAGCGGCACCGCCTTGATGCCGAACAGACGCCCGGCGACATCGAAGCAGGCCTCGATGATCTTCTCGAGCTGCAGATAAGGCTTGAGTTCGGTCTCGGAGAAATCGAATTTGCGGGCGCGCAGCTTCTCGGCATAGTGACGCCAGTCCCACGGCATGACCTCGTGGTTCTTGCCCTCCTCGGCGATCAGCCCGGCAAGTTCTTCCTCCTCGGACTTCGCCTGCACCACCGCCTTGTTCCACACCTTCATCAGCAGTTCGTTCACGGCTTCCGGCGTCTTGGCCATGGTGTCGTCCAGCTTGTAGCTGGCGAAATCCTTGTAACCGAGCAGTCCGGCCTTCTCCGACCTCAGCGCCAGCGTCTCCTTGACGATCTCGCGGTTGTCGGTTTCGCCGCCATTGATGCCGCGGGAGATCCAGGCGTTGAAAGCCTGCTCACGCAGATCCCGGCGCGTGGAAAAGGTAAGGAAGGGCTCGATGATGGAACGCGACAGCGTCACTACATAGGCCTCGCCCTTGCCGCGAGCCTGCGCGGCGGCAGCCATCGCGTCCTTCAGGAAATCGGGAATGCCGGCAAGGTCGGCATCGCCATCGAGCGGCAGCACCCAGGATTTTTCATCGGAAAGCACATTCTGACCGAACCGCGCGCCAAGACCCGCCAGCTTTTCATTGATCGCGGCGAGACGCTCCTGCTTCGCCTTTTCAAGCTTGGCGCCCGACTTGACGAAACCCTTCCAGTGACGCTCCAGAACGCGCATCTCCTCGGTCGTCAGGCCGAGTTCGCCGCGCTTTTCCCAGAGCGTGTCGATGCGGCGGAACAGGTCGGCATTCATGCCGATCTTCGAATAATGGCGCGACATCTTCGGGGCGATCTCCCGCTCCAGCGCCTGGATCGTATCGTTGGTGTGAGCGCCGGCGCGGTTCCAGAACAGCGAGGACACGCGCGAAAGATTGTCCCCTGCAATCTCCAGAGCAATGATGGTGTTGGCAAAGGTCGGCGTCTCGGGATTGGTCGCGACGGCATCGATCTCCGCATCGTGCCCGGCAAGGGCCACATCGAAGGCCGGAGCGAAATCCTCGTCAGAAACCGCTTCAAAGCGCGGCAACCCGTTCGGGCCGTTCCACTCGTAGACGGCGGGGCTGAATGACGACGTTTTGCTCATGACGGTTTTCCCTTGGTCGATCCTCGATCCGATACCCGCGAAGCGGGCACCTTATCTGATATGGTATCCCGATCATTTGCTTGGCAAGCACGCAAACGATCACGGAGACAAAAATTCCGACCTCCCACGCATGAGGCCGGACGCCGGACAGATATATTTCGCCTCTCGCCAAGCACGCTCTACGGTCGTAAAAGGTGGCGAACTCCCTTTCTGACGCCAGACCGCTTGCCCCGTGGCGCCAGGACCACCAGATCGAACGGAATAGCATGACACAGGCTCGTATGAGCGAGCGCCGCACTTCGCTGATCGGCGCGCTGCTGACCACCATCGGCCCCATCTCCATGGCGATCTACACGCCAGCCATGCCGGAACTGGTAAAAGCCTTCGGGACGACCGACAGCGCCATCAAGATGAGCCTCTCGCTCTATTTCGCCGGCTTCGCCTGCGCGCAGCTTCTCTCAGGCCCGATGTCGGATGCTTTCGGACGCAGAAAGGCGACGCTTGCCTTCCTCGCCATCTATATTGCCGGCAGCCTCACGGCCGCCTTCGCGCCCTCGGTGGAATGGCTGCTGATCGGCCGCCTGATCCAGGGCATCGGCGCCTCGGTCGGCGTCACCGTCTCCCGCGCCATCGTCCGCGACCAGTTCACGGGGCCGGAAGCCGCCCGTATCCTCAACATGATGGGCATCATGCTCGCCATAGGCCCGGCCGCGGGACCGACGCTTGGAGGACTTGCGCTATCCCTTTCCGGCTGGCAGGCGATCTTCTACCTGATGGTCGGTTTTGGAATACTGAGCGGCCTGATGGTCGCCTTCCTGATGACGGAAACGACCGTCGCCGACAGGTCGAGGATCCACCCGGTCCGCCTCGTCTCATCCTATGTCACGCTGGTCAGCGATCTCAGGGTGCTGTTCTGCGCCCTCGTGCTGGGCGGATGTGTCGGGGCGCTTTACGCCCAATCGACCATGCTTCCCTTCGTGCTGATCAATCACGTCGGGTTGACGCCTGCCCAGTTCGGCCTTGGCATGCTGATGCAGTCGGGCTTCTACTTCGCCGGTTCCATCACGCTCCGCTTCCTCAGCCCCCGGCTGGGTGAACGTGGTTCCCTGCGCACCGGCCTTACCCTTGTCGGCATCGGCGGGGCGATGATCGCGCTTTCGGTCCATTTTATCGAACCGAGCTTCCTGTCGATCATGGGACCGGTCGCCGTCTGCTCCTTCGGCATCGCCTTCGTGATTCCTTACATCACGACAGCCGGCCTTCAGCCGCATCCGGAAATCGCGGGCTCGGCCGCCGCCCTGCTTGGCTTTGGCCAGATGGGATCCGGCTTCCTCGGCGGCATCGCTGCGGCAACCATCGGCGATCCACTGACGGCCTTCGGTACTGTCATCCCCTTCATGGAATTCATGGCGATCTTCGCCTATCTCGGCCTGCAGGCAGCCCGCCGCCGCGCCGGCTGAAAGAACCCGCAATAAAAAACCGCCGGAGCCAAAACCCCGGCGGCTTCATGATTTCGATCCCGAAAAGGTTTATCAGCCCTTCAGGTTGCGCTTGGCGAGCGTGCGCAGGCGCAGCGCATTGAGCTTGATGAAGCCGGCGGCGTCCTTCTGGTCGTAGGCGCCCTGGTCGTCCTCGAAGGTCACCAGCTGGTCGGAATAAAGCGACTTCGAAGATTCGCGGCCGATCACCATCACATTGCCCTTGTAGAGCTTGAGGGTGACTTCGCCTTCGACATCCTTCTGGCTGAGGTCGATGGCGGCCTGCAGCATCTGGCGTTCCGGCGAGAACCAGAAGCCGTAATAGATCAGCTCGGCATAACGCGGCATCAGCTCGTCCTTGAGGTGCGCGGCACCACGGTCGAGCGTGATCGACTCGATTGCGCGATGCGCGGCCAGCAGGATCGTGCCGCCGGGGGTCTCGTAGACGCCGCGCGACTTCATGCCGACGAAGCGGTTCTCGACGAGGTCGAGACGGCCGATGCCATTGTCGCGGCCGTAATCGTTGAGCTTGGCAAGAATGGTCGCCGGGCTCAGGCGAACGCCGTCGATCGATACGGCATCGCCCTTTTCGAAACCGATCTTGATGATGGTGGCCTTGTCCGGCGCAGCTTCCGGCGAAATGGTGCGCATGTGCACGTATTCGGGTGCTTCCTGCGACGGATCTTCCAGAACCTTGCCCTCGGAAGAAGAGTGCAGCAGGTTTGCGTCGACGGAGAAGGGAGCCTCGCCCTTCTTGTCCTTGGCAACCGGGATCTGGTTCTTCTCGGCGAATTCGAGAAGGTCGGTACGGCTCTTGAACGACCAGTCGCGCCAGGGAGCGATGATCTTGATATCGGGGTTCAGCGCATAGGCAGAAAGCTCGAAACGAACCTGGTCGTTGCCCTTGCCGGTCGCGCCATGGGCGATGGCATCGGCGCCGGTCTTCTTGGCGATGTCGATCAGGTGCTTGGAGATCAGCGGACGGGCGATCGACGTGCCGAGCAGGTAAACGCCTTCGTAGACGGCGTTGGCGCGGAACATCGGGAAGACGAAGTCGCGGACGAACTCTTCGCGGACGTCCTCGATGAAGATTTCCTTGATGCCGAGCATCTCGGCCTTCTTGCGGGCCGGCTCGAGTTCCTCACCCTGGCCGAGATCGGCGGTGAAGGTCACGACTTCAGCGCCGAGTTCGGTCTGGAGCCATTTCAGGATGATCGAGGTGTCGAGGCCGCCGGAATAGGCGAGCACGACCTTCTTCACGTCTTTATGCGATGCCATGATGAGAAGTCCGTTCGTGAGCGTGAGCAGCCAGGGGCATACGAACCCTTGGTTTGCGGGCACTTTTAGCGAGATTATCGCGCCGTGCAAGGGGAACCGACGCCACGGGATAGAGAAGCGGCGATGACGCTCGGCCATGGCACGAGCACTTTCAGGTTTGACCGTGCCTCTTCGCGCCCCATATCACATGCTCAACTGCCATAACGAGGAGACACCATATGCAGCATCAGGCATTTTCCCGGGGTAACGTCGCAGTCGTCACCGGCGCCGCATCCGGCATTGGCCTTGCCGCCGCCATGGCCTTCGCAAGAAAGGGCATGTCCGTCGTGCTTGTCGATCTCGGCGGCGATCCGCTGGCCGAAGCCCGCGCTAAAGTCGCCGAACTTTCCGCCAATCCCGATACGGATATCGTGGCGATCGAGACGGATGTCAGCAAGTTGGACGAACTCGAAGCGCTCGAAAGGGCCGTCATCCAGCGCTTCGGACGCGTCCATGTCCTCATGAACAATGCCGGCGTTCAGCCGGGCAGCAGCCTTTTCGGCCCACAGGCCAACTGGGAGAGCGTGCTTGCCGTCAACCTGATGGGCGTCATCAACGGTACGCGCACCTTCGGCCCGAACATGATCGCCCACGGCGAACCGGGCCTCATCATCAATACCGGCTCGAAGCAGGGCATCACCACGCCTCCCGGCGATCCGGCCTACAACGTTTCGAAGGCCGGCGTGAAAGCCTTCACCGAAGCCCTGCAGCACGAACTTCGCAATACCGAAGGCTGCAAGATATCCGCTCACCTGCTGATCCCCGGCTGGGTCTACACCAACCTGACCCGGGGAGAAGCGAAGACGAAACCGGAGGGCGCATGGACTCCGGAGGAAACCATCGGCTTCATGCTGGACAGCATCGATCGCGGTGATTTCTACATTCTTTGCCCGGATAACGACGTGGACCGCTCGACTGACGAGAAACGCATCCTCTGGGCTGCCGGGGACATCGTCGAGAACCGACCGCCCCTGTCACGCTGGCATCCGGACTACGGAACGAAATTCAGGGCTTTCCTGAACGGCCAATAAGCCCGATTGGCAAGCCGCCCGAGGCCCGGTATATGGCGCCCATCGCGTCGCCCATACCGGGCTTTTCTCTGTTGCGGACCTGTCCCATGGATTTCATTCCGAGCCTGCCCACCATCCTCGCTTTCAGCCTTGCCATTCTCCTGCTCGCCATCACTCCGGGGCCGGACATGACGCTCTGGATCAGCCGCTCCCTGCGCGATGGCAGGACGACGGGGCTCATGACGCTCGCGGGCACGAGCTTCGGCATTTCCATTCACACCATGCTGGTGGCCTTCGGCATCTCGGCGCTGATCGTCGCGTCGCCGACGGCCTTCACCCTCCTGAAGACCGGCGGCGCCGGCTATCTGCTGTGGCTCGCCATCCAGGCCGTGCGTCACGGTTCGAACTTCGTCGTGCGCGCCGATGGCCAGCGCCAGTCCGCGCCGATGCAGGCGTTTCTGAACGGCCTGTGGGTCAACCTGCTCAATCCGAAGGTCATCATCTTCTTCATGACCTTCCTGCCGCAGTTCGTCAGCGCCGGCGATCCGCACGTTACCGGCAAGCTGCTCTTCCTCGGTATCTGGTCTATCGTCCTGTCGCTGCCGATCGGCCTCGGCATCATCTACATGGCCGATGGCCTGTCGAGCTGGCTGCAGACGAACCGCAAGGTTCTCCGCGCCATCGACTACACCTTCGCCGGAGTCTTCTCGATCTTTGCCGTGAAGATCATGTTAACCCAGGCGCGATGAACCCGGAACGAAAAACGGCGCCCGGATCGAAACCGGACGCCGCTCTCGTTATAGCCTGACTGTCGAAATCAGCCGATCAGCAACTCGTCATCATCCAGCGTCTGGCCGCGAATGCGTCGGAACATGTTGATCAGGTCTTCCACCTGCAGGTCCTTGCGGCTGTCGCCGGCAACGTCGAGAACGATCTCGCCGGCATGCAGCATGATGGTGCGGGTGCCGAAATCCAGCGCCTGACGCATGGAATGCGTCACCATCAGGGTTGTCAGCTTGCGCTCCGATACGATGGACTGCGTAAGGTTCATGATGAACTCGGCCATGCCCGGGTCAAGCGCCGCCGTATGCTCGTCGAGCAGCAGCACGTCGGAGCCGCTGAGCGTCGCCATCACCAGCGAGACCGCCTGCCGCTGGCCGCCTGACAGCAGGTCCATCCGGTCCGCCATGCGGTTTTCCAGCCCGAGATTGAGTGCTGCCACCCGATCGCGGAACTCGCCGCGGCGATTGCCGCCAAGGGCTGCCGAAAGACCTCGACGTTTGCCGCGCATGGCCGCAAGCGCAAGGTTCTCCTCGATGGAAAGCGCGCCGCAACTGCCGGCCAGCGGATCCTGGAAAACGCGGGCAACGAGGCCGGCGCGGCTGGCGGTCGGCTTGCGCGAGACGTCCGCATTGCCGATGTTGACCCGGCCGGAGGTCGGCAGCACGTCACCGGCAAGCACGCCGAGCAGCGTCGACTTGCCCGCACCGTTGGAGCCGATGACGGTGACGAAGGACCCCGTCTCGATCGTCAGGTTGACGTTCTTCAGGGCCTGTTTCTGCAGTGGCGTGCCACGACTGAAGACGACATCGATGTTTTCGAGCGAAATCATGCCGAAGCTCCTCCCCGGCGCAGTCTGGGAAGGACGAGCGCGACCGCAACCAGCACCGCCGTGACAAAGTTCAGGTCGGACGCCTTCAGGCCAAGCACGTCGCTGGACAGCGCAAGCTGGATCGCAAGACGGTAGGCGATCGAGCCCACGACGCAGCCGATCAAAGCAAAGAGCAGGCCGCGCTTGCCAAACAGAGTCTCGCCGATGATGACGGCCGCAAGGCCGACGACGATGGTGCCGACACCGGAGGTAACATCGGCAAAGCCGTTCGTCTGGGCAAACAACGCGCCGCCAAGTGCCACCAGCGCATTGGAGAGCGCGATGCCGAGATAGATCTGGTTATCCGTCTGCACGCCCTGTGCGCGGGCCATGCGCGCATTGGCGCCGGTCGCGCGCATGGCAAGACCGGCATCGCTTTCCAGAAAGCGCCAGACGAGGAAGATCACGATGGCGACCAGCGCGAAGACGAAAAGCGGGCGCACGTAATATTCGGGAATACCGTGGCCGTAGAACGGCGTCAGCATGGTGTCCTGATTGAGCAGCGCGACGTTCGGCTTGCCCATGACCCTGAGGTTCACGGAAAACAGCGCGATCATCGTCAGGATCGAGGCCAGCAGGTTGAGGATGCGGAAACGCACGTTCAGGAGCGCGGTCACGAGACCGGCAGCAGACCCGGCCACCATGGCGATGGCAGTCGCGACCCAGGCGTTCAGTCCGGCAATGATCAGCACGGCGGCGACCGCCGCGCCGAGCGGGAACGAACCGTCGACGGTCAGGTCGGGAAAATCGAGGACACGGAAGGCAAGATAAACGCCAATCGCCACGAAGGCGAAGACCAGACCCAGCTCAACGGCACCCCAGAAGGCGATTTGGCTCACGGCAGAAGTCCTTCAAGCTTGCGGCGAACATCGCGACATGTCCGCCCACAGCCCGGCAAGAGCAAGGGCCGCGCAATCGCGGCCCCGCTGTCGGATGGTTATTCAATCGTCTTGGTCGCGCGCTTGATGATGCTTTCCGGGAAGGTGACGCCCATCTTGGCGGCAGCGGCCTTGTTGATCACCAGGTCGGTGCCGGCAGCGACGCGCACCGGAATGTCGCCGGGCTTTTCGCCCTTCAGGACGCGAACGACGACTTCGCCGGTCTGCCTGCCCACGTCGAAATAGTTGAAGCCGAGCGCTGCAAGCGCGCCGCGGGAAACGGAATCCGTATCGCCTGCATAGAGCGGGATCTTCGCTTCCTGAGCAACGCCGACAGCAGCCTCGAATGCCGAGACGATGGTGTTGTCGGTCGGAATGTAGATCACATCGGCGCGGCCGACGAGAGCGCGGGTCGCACCCTGTACCTCGGCCGACTTGGTGGCGACGGATTCGACGACCGTCAGGCCGGCCTTCTCCGCTTCGGCCTTGAGGGCGGCAAGCGTGGAAACCGAATTGGCTTCGGCGGAATTGTAGATGAAGCCGATCGACTTGGCGTTCGGGGTGATTTCCTTGATCAGCGCGATATGGTCGGCAACCGGCGACATGTCGGACAGGCCGGTAACGTTGCCGCCGGGCTTTTCCATGTCCTTGACAAGCTGCGCGCCGAGCGGATCGGAGACGGCGGTGAAGACCACCGGAATGTCACGGGTCGCGGCAACCACGGCCTGCGCGGACGGGGTGGAGATCGGAACGATGACGGTCGGGGCGTCGCCGATGAACTGGCGGGCGATCTGCGCAGCCGTGCCCGGATTGCCCTGGGCGGACTCGTAGACGAACTTCAGGTTCTCGCCTTCCTTGTAGCCGGCTTCGGCAAGGGCTTCCTTGATGCCGTCGCGCGCCGCATCGAGAGCGGGATGTTCGACAATGGCGGTAACGGCAACGGTGACGTCCTCTGCCTTCGCGGGCAGGACGATCGCAGTGGCGGCAAACAGGGCGAGCAGGATAGCGCGCATGGGGGTAACCTCCGGGATTTTGTTTTATCCGGTCTTCTTATGGAAGCGACCGGTCAAAATCAATCTCGCAGGCCCACGGCGTGGCCGAGGTCCATCAGACCTTAGTCGTCCTCGCCATGGCCGACGATCATCATCGCCTCGAAGGCGAGGCGCTCGGTCTTGCGCATGCGCTCGGATTCCGACTTCAGCTGACCGCAGGCGGCAAGGATGTCACGGCCACGCGGAGTGCGGATCGGCGAAGCGTAACCGGCCTGATTGACGAAATCCGCGAACTTCTCGATCTGCGCCCAGTCGGAGCACTGGTAGTTGGTGCCCGGCCATGGATTGAACGGAATGAGATTGATCTTCGCCGGAACGCCCTTGAGGAGCTGCACCAGCGCCTTGGCGTCCTCGAGGCCGTCGTTGACGTCCTTCAGCATCACATATTCGAAGGTGATGCGACGAGCGTTGGAGAGACCGGGATAATTCCGGCAGGCCTCGATCAGCTCCTTCAGCGGATACTTCTTGTTGATCGGCACCAGCATGTCGCGCAACTCGTCGCGCACGGCATGCAGCGAGATCGCCAGCATGCAGCCGATCTCGTCGCCGGTACGGAAGATCTCCGGCACGACGCCGGACGTGGAGAGCGTGATGCGACGCCTGGAAAGCGACAGGCCGTCACCGTCCGAGGCGATCAGCAGCGCCTGCTTGACGTTCTCGAAATTGTAGAGCGGCTCGCCCATGCCCATCATCACGACATTGGTGATCTTGCGGTCGCTGGAAGGAACCATGGCGCCAACCGGCACGTCTCGATCGGGGAAATCCCCGAGCCGATCGCGGGCCAGCAGAAGCTGGGAAAGGATTTCCTCCGCCGTCAGGTTGCGCACCAGCCGCTGCGTGCCGGTGTGGCAGAAGGAACAGGTCAGCGTACAGCCGACCTGGCTGGAAATGCAGAGCGTGCCACGGCCTTCTTCGGGAATATAGACAGCCTCGACCTCGACCGGCCGGCCGGCGCCGCGCGCGGGATAGCGCAGCAGCCACTTGCGGGTGCCGTCGTTGGAGACCTGTTCTTCCACGATTTCAGGACGGGCGATGGTGAAATGCGTCTTCAGCATTTCCCGCATGTCCTTGGCGACATTGGTCATGGCGTCGAAGTCGGAAACACCGCGAACATAGAGCCAGTTCCACAGCTGGCTGACACGCATCTTGACCTGACGTTCAGGTACGCCCTTCTCGCGCAGGGCCGTCGCCATGTCCTCGCGGCTGAGGCCGATCAGGGACGGCTTTTCGGACAGCCTGCCCGCAACGGGCGCCGCCGGTGCAACATCACGTGCGATCACATTTTCCATGACGGCCATGCCGCTCAACCTTCCTGACCAAATACCCCGACCGAGCCACCGCTTCAAAAGCGGGCGCCGTCGATCACTTCGATGCATCTAAGGCATGCCGGGCAACCATATTGATCGGTTTTGCGATCACGACATGCGAAAAACAAGGAACCAAAGCGCAGGATGCCATATGCAGGACCGCGACGCGCTTTGGAAAACTCCGCAGGCACGCGGATTTCCGCGGACCTTCCGGCTCGGGTCGCGCCTTTAGCAGCTTTTTTGCCCTGCGTCACGCCGAATGTGGCAATCTGCTTAAACGCGAAAAGCCGGCTTGCGCCGGCCTTTCGTGCACAGCCCTCACAGGGCCGGGCTTACTTGCAGCCTTCGATCTTCTTCAGCGCAGCCGAAATGCCCGAAAGCGAATAAGTGTAGGCGGTCCCCGTTCCGCGGGCCGAGGTCGCCTTCACGGTCATCGAATGACCGGTCTTCATGGCAGCGACCAGCGCCGGCTCTTCCGCGGCGTTTTCCACCCATGCGGAGGTGTCTTTCACGAACATCACGAAATTCTTGTTGTCGATCGTGACGTTGACCTTGGAGCTTTCCTTGAGCGCATAGCCCATCATCGCCTGCGGTTCGTAGGAGATGTTCTGGCCGGGACGCTGGGATATGACAAAGAAGATATCCCCGTGATTGACGGCAGCCGGCTGCTTGTCGGTCGGTACCGACAACACGTAGCAGACCGTTCCGCTATTCGTCTTGTAGGAATAGGCACCCCAGGCCTTGAACTGCTCGATGCGAGTGGGCGACTGGGCAACGGCAATGCTGCCGCTTGCCAGAAGGATTGCCACTGCGGTTACGGTACTTCTTGCGAACATGTCTTCCTGCCGGTTGTGTTTCCATCCATCGCCCGATCGGGGAGATCGGGACATTTGTCGTCAAAACATGATTCAGTTTGACTTAATTTAGGTTACCAAACCGTCAACGCCGCGATGTTTCTTGTCGCAGGTCGCGTCACAACCTTGGCTTCCTCTTGTGACCGGGTCTTTGGAACATGTTTACCGCGCCATCCCTCCCGATGATTTGATCTAGATTCAAGAAATCGGGCAAGAGTTGGGCTGCATGCGTCTTTGTTCGCAAACGATTTGCCAGAGGCGGTTTTCACAGCCCGTTTCAGCCGCTTAAGCGGCGTCCGGCTCCGGCGAGCCATCGGCCAGCATCCGGTCGGCCGCCACATAGTGGCTGTCCTTGATGTGCCGGCTGACCAGCGCAATCGCCGTGGTCAGCACAGCAATGTCGTCAGTGAAGCCAATGACGGCGAACATGTCGGGGACGGCATCGAGCGGCAGGACGAAATAACCAAGCGCTGCGAGCAGGATACCGCGAACGCGCAGAGGCGTTTCACGGTCCGTCGCACAATAGAAGGAAGCGACCAGATCGCGCGAAAACGGGATCTGGCGGAACGCCCTCCTGAGTGTCGGCCAGAATTTCGCGCGGACCTTCTCTTCCTGCCTCTCCTGCGTTTCCTCGTCGCCTGGCAAAAGGATTTCACCGATCTTGATATCGTCCATGCCTGCATGATCCCTGTGTTTGGACACGATCAAAATATGGTGAATGGCGGAGAAAATTCAATCGGCGGGCGTCAGGCGGTCTATCGCCTCCGCCATTTTGAAGTCGAGCGCACTCAGGCCCGAGACGGCATGAGTCGACAGGACGATGTCGACGCGATTGTAGACGTTGAACCATTCGGGGTGGTGATCGAGCTTCTCGGCGATGAGCGCGCAGCGCGTCATGAAGGCAAAGGCTTCACCGAAATCCCGGAACTTGAAACTGCGGCTGATCGCGGCCCCGTCGCGGGCGAGCTCCCATAGCCGCCGCTCCGCCAGCAGGGTGTCGATTGCGGCTGCATCCAGTTTCTCGTATTTCATCGCAGCGAAACCTCCTCAGGCATGTCGTGCAAAAGTATGCAGCGGTTTTGCCGCGACGACATGCGATACAACTAAGGCCCAAGGCGTACGGAGCGAATCGAAAAGATCGCGACACGCCTTCGGACAGGACCCGGATGACTGCGTTCCCAATCCTTTTCGTCTGTCTCGGCAATATCTGCCGCTCGCCTCTGGCCGAAGGCGTCTTCCGCCATCTGACTGAGCACGGCGACCTCACCTCCTCCTATCCCACGGATTCCGCCGGCACCGGCGGCTGGCATATCGGCAATCCTCCGGATCAACGCTCCGTCAAGGTGGCGCTCAGCCACGGCATTGATCTTTCCGGCCTTCGGGCAAGACAGATCGTATCAGCGGATTTCGAACGCTTCGGCCTGATCCTGGCGATGGACAAGAACAACCTCGCCCACCTTCGCAAGATGGCGCCGCCGACAAGCCAGAGCAATATCGCACTCTTCGGCAATTATGCGTTCGGAGACGAAACCGAGATCCCGGACCCCTATTATGGCGGCACCTCGGATTTCGACAAGGTCTACAGCATGCTCTTGGCGGGCTGCCGTTCCATACTCGCGAAGCTCGAGGCCGCCCGCGCTTCGTGAAGCGGGAACACCTCTTCCGTGAGGTAGGGACCGCCACCGACCGATTCCTTCGACGACAGCAGCACGAAGCGCGTGACGGTGAAGGGAGCAGTATGGAAGTCGCCGCGGCCGGCAAGATAGTGAACCACGTCATCGACACGCGATGACTTGAGACGCGCCAGCGTCACATGCGGCGTGAATTTGCGTGGATCGGGCGGGAGACCGATCCTCTGGCAGATCCGTTCGATTTCCGCCTGGAGGGCATACATCTCGGGCGCCTGCGTGACACCGGCCCAGACCGAATGCGGCTTCTTCGAACCGAAGGACCCGATACCGTTGAGATTGAGCTGGAATTCCGGCCGGTCGATGCGGTCGAGCCGGTCGACGATCTCGTCGGCGGTGCGACCATCCACGTCACCGATGAAGCGAAGGGTGATGTGGTAGTTCTCCACATCGATCCATCGGGCACCGGGAAGACCACCGCGCAGCAAGGAGAGGCTTAATGCCGCATTGCGCGGAATTTCGAGGGCAGTGAATAATCTCGGCATTGCGAGCTCCCCGAATCTTTTGCAGATGCACATAGCGAATCACGCAATGCGCATAGGCGCAAGCTATTATTTCGGCTTGCCACCGATCGTTGCGATGAAGCTCTCCGTAACCGGCAGCATACGCTCGACCATGACACCAACCCCCTTGGCATTGGGATGCATGCCGTCCTCCAGCTGCAATTCGGCCTGGGCCGCAACGCCATCCAGAACAAAGGGATAGAAGGCAAGGCCGTATTTTTCGGCAAGTCGCGGATAGATGCCGTTGAAGCGCTTGGCATAGTCCTCGCCCATATTCGGCGGCGACAACATCCCGACCAGTAGCACCGGAACACCTCGTTCTTTAAGCCGGCTAATGATCGATTCGAGATTGCGCTCGGTCTCTTCCGGTGCAATGCCCCGCAAGGCGTCGTTTGCTCCGAGTTCGAGGATGACCCCGGCGGTACCATCCGGTACGGACCAGTCGACACGAGCGAGACCGGCCGATGTCGTGTCGCCGGATACCCCCGCATTGGCGATCGCCACGTCATATCCCTTGGCCACCAGCGCCGCCTGCAGACGGTTCGGCAATGCGTCGTCAGGCGGCAACTGGTATCCCGCCATCAGGCTGTCGCCGAAGCCGACGAGCTGCAACGGCTCGGCGGATGCGGAAGAGGCGAGCGGAAAAGCTGCGCCGAGGATCACGGCGAAATGAAGAAGAACGGCTTTAAATATCATTGTGCCTTTCCTAAATTGACGAAGCCGATGACGGTGCGCGACGACCTCTTCGCGCCATTCTATATAAGGCGGGAAAGCGTGAGAAAAACCATCATCGAACTCAAGCAGGCCGATCTGACGCTCGGAAACGCCGCAGCCTCGGTCCACGTGCTGAAGAATATCGATCTCGCCATCTCCCAGGGTGAATCGGTCGGCATCATCGGCCCCTCCGGTTCGGGCAAGTCCACGCTGCTGATGGTGCTCGCCGGGCTGGAACGGCTCGACAGCGGCGAAATCAACGTCAATGGCGAGCCGCTGCATCGCCTCGGCGAAGATGCTCTCGCTGATTTTCGCGGCAAGAACATCGGCATCGTCTTTCAGTCCTTCCACCTGATCGCCAACATGACCGCACTGGAAAACGTGGCGGTTCCGCTGGAACTCGCAAACGTCCGCAATCCCTTCGACATCGCACGCAAGGAACTTCAGGCCGTCGGCCTCGGCGAGCGTCTCGACCACTATCCCGGTCAGCTTTCCGGTGGCGAGCAGCAGCGCGTTGCGATAGCACGCGCGCTTGCCCCCTCGCCCGCCGTGCTGATCGCCGATGAGCCCACCGGCAATCTCGATGTGGAAACCGGTCGTCAGATCGCCGATCTGCTGTTTGCCAAGCAGGCGGAACGCGGCATGACGCTGGTGCTCGTCACCCACGATCCAGTGCTTGCCGCCCGTTGCTCCCGTCAGGTGCGTGTCGCCTCGGGGCGCATTGCCGCCGACGTCGCAAACGACGAGAAGCAGCCGGAACGGCAGCCGGCATGAAGGATTTTTCCACAAGGCTCGGCATCGCCTTCCGCATCGCGCTCCGGGAACTTCGGGGCGGTCTGAAAGGCTTCTACATCTTCCTCGCCTGCATCGCGCTCGGCACCGGCGCCATTGCTGCCGTCAATTCCGTATCCACCGCGATCACCGATTCCATCTCGTCGGAAGGTCGTACCCTGCTTGCCGGCGACATCCGCTTCGAACTGAACAATCGCGAGGCCAGCGGTGAGGAGATGCGCTTCCTCGAAGGACTTGGAACGGTTTCCGTCTCGACGGTTCTTCGCTCGATGGCTCGCCTGCCGGATGGATCGGACCAGTCGCTGGTCGAGGTCAAGGCCGTGGACGATGCCTATCCGCTCTATGGCAAGCTCGTTTCGGAACCAGACCTGCCGGCATCGGATCTCCTTGCCTTGAACGACGGCGTCTATGGCGCGGTTGCCGCTCCCCTGCTTCTGGAAAGGCTCGGTGTATCGGTCGGGCAGGAGATCCTTGTCGGCAAGGCCCGCTTGAAGATCACCGGCGCCATCGTCAACGAGCCGGATGCGATTTCTGACGGCTTCGGCTTCGCGCCGCGCCTTCTGACCAGCCGCGATGCACTGAAGGCAACCGGCCTCATAGAGACCGGCAGCCTCGTCGAACACGCCTACAAGGTCCGCTATAACGATCCGGCGCCCGGTCCGACGGAAATCCGCGACAGGGCGCAGAAGGAATTGCCGAATGCCGGCTGGTCGATCCGCACCAGCGACCGCGCCGCGCCGTCGCTGACGGAAAATATCGAGCGTTTCTCGCAGTTCCTGACGCTGGTCGGCCTGACGGCGCTGGTGGTAGGCGGCGTCGGCGTCGCCAATGCCGTACGCGTCTTCCTCGATTCAAAACGCACCGTGATCGCCACGCTGAAATGCCTCGGCGCACCGGCCTCCGTCGTGGTGATGGTCTATCTGTTCCAGATCGTCATCGTTGCGTCGATCGGCATCGGTATCGGACTGCTGCTCGGTGCCATCGCCCCGATCATTGCGGCAAGCTACCTGGCCGGCGTCCTGCCGATCTCACCCGAACCCCGGCTTTATCCGGCAGCGCTGCTGCTCGCCGCCGTGTTCGGCATGCTGGTGACGCTCGCCTTCGCGATCCTGCCGCTCGGCCACGCCCGCAAGGTGCCGGCAACGGCTCTCTTCCGTGAACAGGGCTTTGAGGCACGGGGTCTTCCGGCATGGCCCTATGTCGCGGCAACGACGCTTGCGCTTGCCGCCCTTGCGGCACTGGCCATATTCTCTTCCGAAGACCGGCGTATCGCGACGATCTTTCTGGTGGCCATGGCGGCAGGCTTCCTGCTGCTGAGGCTGGTGGCCATGCTGATCGCCTTCCTCGCCCGGCGCAGCCCTCATATGCCGTCACCCGCACTTCGGCTCGCCATCGGCAACATTCACCGCCCCGGCGCCCTGACGCCGGCCGTAACCCTTTCGCTCGGGCTCGGCCTCAGCCTGCTGGTGGCGCTCGCCCTGATCGACGGCAACCTGCGCAAGGAACTGACCGGCAACCTGCCGGAAAGAGCGCCGAACTTCTTCTTCGTCGACATCCAGAAGGCCGACCTCGACGGCTTCCGCACGATCCTGCAGGAAAAGGCCCCCAAGGGTGATATGGTCGAGGTGCCTATGCTGCGCGGACGTATTCTTGCCTTCAACGGCACCGACGTCACCAAGATGCAAGTGCCCCCGGAAGGACGCTGGGTGCTGCGCGGCGACCGTGGGATCACCTATTCCGCCGACCTGCCGGAAAATGCCTCCGTCACGGAAGGAAGCTGGTGGCCAGCGGATTATGCCGGCGAACCGCTGGTATCCTTCTCCGCCCAAGAGGCCGGAGAACTGGGCCTGAAGATCGGCGATACCGTCACGGTCAATGTGCTGGGACGGAACATCACGGCCAGGATCGCCAACTTCCGAAAGGTGGAATGGGAATCGCTCTCGATCAATTTCGTGATGGTCTTCTCGCCCAACACCTTCGCCGGCGCCCCCCATGCATGGCTGGCGACGCTCTCCGATCCCGCGGCAACCACCGCGGACGAGGCGGCGATCCTGAAAGCCGTCACGCAGGCCTATCCGACCATCACCAGCGTTCGTGTCAAGGATGCGCTTGATGTCGTCGACCGGCTGGTCGGACAGCTTGCGACCGCAATCCGCGCCGCCGCCGCAATCGCGCTCATTGCTTCCGTGCTGGTGCTTTCCGGCGCGCTTGCGGCCGGCAATCGCGCCCGCACCCATGACGCCGTGGTGCTGAAGACGCTGGGCGCGACGCGGGCCATGCTGATCCGGGCCTTCACCTACGAATACCTCCTGCTCGGCGCGGCAACCGCCGTTTTCGCCCTCGTGGCGGGCGGCGGTGTCGCCTGGTATGTGCTGAGCCGGATCATGAAACTGCCCTCCAATTTCCTCCCCGACGTCGCGCTCATGACGCTGGTGATCGCACTGGTGACGACGATCGGCATAGGTCTGGCCGGCACCTGGCGCATCCTCGGGCAGAAAGCTGCACCCGTGCTGCGCGAGCTCTGAATCCGGTTTCGTTTACCAAAGCGCGCAGCGATAACGGCTTTTTGACACGCCCAGGTCTTGTCGCTGGGCGCGATAAACCTCATATTGTCGAAAGGCATGCTGAAGCTCCGCAGCGGCGCCTGGGCGTTTGGCCCGACACCGTAACTTCTTTCGGAGCTTGAAAAGAGGAAACAATGTCTGAACTCCGCAACTACCAAAGCCGTATGGGCCAGAGTGGCGCCCAGTCGGCCACGATGATCGATGAAGGCCTTCGCAGCTATATGCTGAAGGTCTACAACCTGATGGCCCTCGGTCTCGCGATCACCGGTATTGCTGCATACGTCACATTCATGATGGCAACGACCACCGATCCGTCGGCCGCCGCCGTACAGCTCGGTAACGGAACGATGCTGACCAGCCTCGGCGCTGCCCTGTACCAGAGCCCGCTGCAGTGGGTGGTGATCTTCGCTCCGGTCGCTCTCGTGTTCTTCATGAGCTTCAAGATCCATTCGATGAGCGTTTCCGCCGCGCAGACGACCTTCTGGGTTTACGCGGCTCTGATGGGCCTGTCGCTTTCGTCGATCTTCCTGATCTACACCGGCGCCAGCATCGTCCAGACCTTCTTCGTAACGGCCGCTTCGTTCGGCGCCCTGTCGCTCTTTGGTTACACCACCAAGCGTGACCTGTCCGCCATGGGCTCGTTCCTGGTCATGGGTCTGTTCGGCCTCATCATCGCTTCGCTGGTAAACATCTTCCTGGCCTCCTCGGCCCTGGATTTTGCCATCTCCGCGATCGGCGTTCTGATCTTCGCAGGCCTCACCGCCTACGACACCCAGAACATCAAGGAATCCTACTACGAAGCAGACGGTGCGGACGTAGCCAGCCGCAAGGCCATCATGGGCGCCCTGCAGCTCTACCTCGACTTCATCAACCTCTTCCTCTTCCTCCTCCGTTTCATGGGCAACCGCGACTAACGGAAGGAACTGGACCGGATAGAACTACATCAGGTTCATCTGGACGGTTTGAAGAAGCCCCGCCAATCGGCGGGGCTTTTTTGTTGGTTGAATGCTTGGCTTTCAGCCAGGCTGCCGCGGCATGGGAAGGCGGCTCCTGAACACGGTTCGCGATCAAGGAGCACGCTCCATCGCAACCAACTCCAGATCCTCTTAGACATCAACGTCGCCAGTCTCGACGAACGCGTGCCTGTTCGAGACACGTCTAGCCTGCCGTTCGTTCTGCGTAGGCTGAGCACGGCCGAGACAAATCCTCCATGCCTCAGATCGTCGAGAAGCATCTCAAGCAACGCGTCCCCATCCCTCGTCCCTGATCGCCCTTGTCGATGATCAGCAGGCCAATGAGGGCAGCTCCAGGTTCCAGATAGTGCTTGATGATTTCCGCAAACCCTATCAGTCTATTCCGGAGGAAATAACCGATATTGCGTTTTGATCGGATGTCGTTCCGGGAGGTAACGCAGAGAACAGATGTCGCGTTTTTCGAGATCGATCTGCTCGTTCATATGCCGGTGGGAATCGTCGTTTGTCAGAATTAGCGCCGACGACTGCCCGGTATCACCCCACGTAAGGTTCCGTAGTTCATTTGGCTCAAACCACCCCATAGGGCCAGCAGAGTTACCTGGAGGCGCGTCAGGCAGGTCGGAGAACCCGTATTCGACCGAATAACCAGCAACCACGACCGCTGACCGGACCGAACCCCAATAAAAAAGCCTCCGGCGCAAACCGGAGGCTTTTTCAAAGGATGATGCGACTGGCGACCGGATCGCCGGCGCGGGGAGACTTATGCGGCCTCTTCTTCCGGCGCGTCGTCTTCCTCGATGTTCTTGCCGCGCTTCGGACCCTTCGCAAGGTTCACTTCGACGAGGCGTACGGCTTCCGTTTCCGACATCTTGTTCACGGCTGCGATTTCGCGAGCCATACGGTCGAGGGCAGCTTCATAGAGCTGACGTTCGGAATAGGACTGCTCCGGCTGGTTTTCGGCACGATAGAGATCGCGAACCACCTCGGCGATGGAGATCAGGTCGCCGGAATTGATCTTGGCATCATATTCCTGCGCACGACGCGACCACATGGTGCGCTTGACGCGCGCCTTGCCCTGAACGACCTTCAGGGCGCGATCGACGAAATCGGTTTCGGACAGCTTGCGCATGCCGATGCTGACGGCTTTCGCGACCGGAACCTTGAGGCGCATCTTGTCCTTTTCAAAGTCGATCACGAAAAGCTCAAGCTTCATGCCTGCTACTTCTTGCTCTTCGATTGCACTGATGGTACCGACACCATGTGCCGGGTAGACGATCGACTCGCCGGTCTTGAAGCCGTGGCGGGTCGGAGATTTCTTCTGCTGGGTCGTCATTCGTTTCAAAAACTCCCTGTTATGCTCCCGGCATGATGCCGGCGCCGGGTCGGTCAGGCCCGGATGAGACGGGGGAAACCGTCGGGTCACTCCATCCTGGTCCAGCCCGTCACGCGCAAATACAACCCTCTTCGCGACAGCGACCCGACAGACAGGTGTCGTTGATGTCACGGAAATCGCGGAGGATGATGAGTTTGCTTTCGTGATGGTTCAGGGCAAGCAAATGCCGTAAGGTGGAACAGTTTTTGGACCCTATCATAAAAATCTGAGGAAATCAATATTTTACTGCCGCGTCGCCACAAATGGCGTGACGCAGACTTGACCATGCCTCAAATAGGGCGAATCACCGAAATGAGGAGAGCACGGGCCTCATGCTCCCCTGAACCGGGTTATCAGTCGCCCTTGCCGGGATTGGGAGAGAAGTACAATTCGTACTTGCCCTCGACGCCGTCCATCTCCCGAGCTTCTTCCATTGCATCCCGCTTGACCGTGATGTTCGGCCAGATCTTGGCGTACTCGGTATTGATCTTCAGCCACTTGTCGAGACCCGGTTCGGTATCCGGCTTGATCGCCTCGGCGGGACATTCCGGTTCGCACACGCCGCAATCGATGCATTCGTCCGGATGGATGACGAGGAAGTTCTCGCCTTCATAGAAACAATCGACCGGGCAGACCTCCACGCAATCGGTGTATTTGCAGCGGATGCAATTGTCGGTGACAATATAGGTCATTGCGGCACTCCAGAAGCTCGTTTTCCGCGCGAGGTTCGGTGGAACCCTAGTCCCGCGCAAATTTGGGTTCAGACCAAGGCCGAACGCGCTCGGTTAACCGGTTGGGAAGATCGGTCGGACGGCTCGTCAGCTACTGCGTTCTTGGCGCTATAGCAAGGATAAACAATCCTGGAAATAGCCGAGAACACATACAGTTTTCTAAAGCGCATCACGATCTTTCAGATTCGCGCGCCGCGCTTTATCTCCCTGTTTTGCTGCACGTCATTACCACGGAGACGCCTCCGCTTTCGCGCGACATGCTTCAAACCGGACATCAGGGTTCGTCCGGCCGCAATCGGTCGATTGCACGCCGTTCTTTCTTGGTGGGCCGGCCGCTCCCGGCATGGCGCATTGCCTGCTCCAGCGGATTGATCCGTTCGGGTTCGGGCGGTGTCAGGTCGTCGTAGAGCTGTCGGGCTTCTTCATAAGGCCCACGCCGCTCGCCGGATTTCAGCACGACAAGTACGAGATTGCGCCTTTCCAGCGCGATCTCCAGGCGATCGCCGACTTTCACGAGATGGCTGGGCTGGCGCACGCCGGCGCCATTGACCTTGACATGGCCAGCGGACACCCGCTCCTGCGCGAGCGTCCGGGACTTGAGGATCCGGGCGAAAAACAGCCACTTGTCGATGCGCTGACGCGAACCGAAAGGTGGCTGTTGATCGGCCGTTGTCACTTCTTCATCTGCTCCTTGAGAGCAGCGAGCTTCGCAAAGGGCGAATCCGGATCGATCGGCTTTTCCTTGCGGGGCGGCTTCGCCTCGAAGCGGGCGGGCTGCGACTTGTTGTCACGCTCAGGCCGGTTCGAACGATCCTTGCGATCTCCGCGGTCCGGACGTCCGCCGCCATCGGCCTTCTGACCGAACCCGCCGCGTCCACCTTCCTTGCCCTTGGGCTTGCCACCCTGGCGTTCGTCGTCACGACGACGATCGTCACGCCGGGCTTCGCCGCGACCTTCGGCCGGGGCACGGTTGCCACCACCATGGCGCCGCTCACCACCGGGACGCGCGCCACGCTGGTTGTCGTTGCGACCGCCCGGACGCCACAGCAGAACCGGCTTCGGCTCGGCGGGTGCGGCATCTTCAGCGGAAACGGCTTCGTCGGCAGAAACCGCTACGTCCGCTGCAACGACCGTTTCTGAATCCGTGGCGGCAGCTTCGACGCTTGCCTCGACTTCGCTTTCAGCATCGCCCTGTGCGGTCTCGCCACCCTGCTCTTCGTCAGAGGAAGCTTCTTCCGAAACCGCCTCGGAGCCCGTGGAACCATCAACTGCCGGGGCAGCATCCGCCGGAGACTGCGCGGCAAGGAAGGCCGCAGCTTCTTCGGCGGTGACGCTGTCGGCGCGATAGCCGAGACCCTTCAGGATTTCTTCCATGTCGTCCGGCGTGGCGCCGAGGATGGAAAGCATCGCCGTCGTGGTCGTGAACCGGCGACCGTCATAGGCTCCGTCCGGACGCGCCGTGGCACCGGGCTTCCACTGCAGGAGCGGTCGGATGAGATCCGCCAGACGCTCGAGGATGTCGATACGTACAGCACGCTTGCCGAGGAACCGGAAGCCGGCGAGCTTGTAGAACATGCGCTCATAGCTGGCATCGGTGACAACCGATGTGCGGCCGGCTGCCAGAACCGGAATGAGGTCGCCATAGCCCGGCTTGTCGAGGCCGTCATTCTTCAACGCCCAGAGAAGGGTGATGAGTTCGGCCGGGGCGGGCTTCAGAAGGGCCGGCATGAAGATGTGATAGGCGCCGAAGCGCACGCCGTAGCGGCGCATCGATGCGCGCGCATCCTGATCGAGCGACTTCACGTCGTCGGAAACGTCGCGACGGAACAGCACGCCGAGATTTTCCACGAGCTGGAAAGCCAGCCCCTTGGCGAGACCCTGCAGATCTTCGGCGCGGGAAAGATCGTCGAGCGGCTTCAGCACCGTCGAGATGTGATGATTGACGAAGCGCTCGATGCGGGCGACCACGTGATCGCGGGCATTGCCGGTCAGCTGCTCGTCGGCGAGAAGGATGACGCGCGGATGCAGCATGTGATCGCTGCCCGTCAGTCGCGCCACGGGATCGCCGAGCCAGCGGACCAGACCGTCCGAGCTGATCGCAAGATCGTTATTGCCGGAAGCATGCAGTCTTGCTGCTCTTGCCTCGAATTCCAGACCGAGAGCCTTCTGGGCCGCAGACTGTACAGCCTTGGCATCCGGTCCCTCGGTTCCCGAAATGGGCGTGAACCGGAAACCGGCGAGCTGCCCCATGTGATGTCCCTCTACGAAGACATCGCCGTTCACACTGATTTCAGCTTCCAACATCGCATTCTCTCTCAAGCGCTTCATGAGCACAGATGTCCTGCGATCAACAAAGCGTTTCGTCAACCGTTCATGTAGCGCATCGGACAATCGGTCTTCGATTTCCCGCGTCTTTTCTTGCCAGTGTGTCGGATCGGCAAGCCAGCCCGGCCGGTTCGACACATAAGTCCATGTCCTGATCTGGGCGATTCGCGCCGAAAGCGTATCGATTTCACCATCGGTGCGGTCGGCGCGTTTCACCTGCTCGGCCAGGAAGTCCTCGTTCACCGTGCCATGCCTGACAAGATCCGAAAAGAGGCTCTGGATCAGATCGGCATGCTGCGCCGGTGTAATTCTGCGATAATCGGGAAGCGCACAAGCCTCCCAAAGTTTCTCGACCCGCGCTGGCGTATTCGCCAGATCGACGATCTCCGGATAGCGCGCCAGAAAATCGAGCGCCTGCTGGTCGATTGCCGGCAGCGCGCGCGTCAGCCCCTCGACGCGCGGCGCGGCTTCCAGGCTGCGCTGCAATGCCGGGATGGAGGAAAAATCGAAAGCGGCGGTACGCCACTGCAGCACTTTCACCATGTCGAACTGATGGCTTTCCAGGCGTTCGACGAGTTCCTCATCGAACGGATCCACCCGGCCCGTCACCCCGAAAGTGCCGTCCTTCAGATGGCGACCGGCGCGACCGGCGATCTGACCGAGCTCCGAGGGGTTGAGGTTGCGGAACTGGTAGCCGTCGAACTTGCGGTCCTGGGCGAAGGCCACGTGGTCGACATCGAGGTTGAGCCCCATGCCAATGGCGTCGGTGGCAACGAGATAATCGACATCGCCCGCCTGATAGAGCCCGACCTGCGCGTTGCGGGTTCTCGGGCTGAGTGCGCCGAGCACGACCGCGGCACCGCCGCGCTGGCGGCGAATGAGTTCGGCGATCGCATAGACCTCGTCCGCCGAAAAGGCGACGATCGCGGTTCGCTGCGGCAGGCGGGTAATCTTCTTCTGCCCGGCATAGAAAAGCTGTGAAAGCCTTGGCCTTTCGACAACGGTAATGCCCGGCAGCATCTGCTGGAGGATCGGCTTCATCGTGCCAGAGCCGAGCAACAGGGTCTCGTCGCGTCCGCGAAGATGCAGCAGCCGGTCAGTGAAGATGTGTCCGCGCTCGAGATCGCCCGCAAGCTGGATCTCGTCGATCGCCACGAAGGAGGCCCTGGTTTCCCGCGGCATCGCCTCGACGGTACAGACGGAATAGCGCGCATTCGGCGGCGCGATCTTTTCCTCGCCCGTCACCAGCGCCACATGCTGCGGGCCGACCCGCTCCACCAGTCGCGTATAGACCTCGCGGGCGAGCAGTCGCAACGGCAGGCCGATGATCCCGGAACCATGCGCGACCATGCGGTCGATGGCGAAATGGGTCTTGCCGGTATTGGTCGGCCCCAGCACAGCAGTGACGCCGCGGCCGCTCAGGATCATGGGTTGCGAATTCAATTACCGCTCCGCGCTGCAAACAGTTACTGGCCGAACTCGCAAGCCCGGCCAGCAACGTCGCCCACACATGGCGACGATCACCGCCAAAGGCAAGGCCGATCATCAGCAAAGGGCCAAAAGCAGCGCTTTTGAGCGGAAACAGTCATGAAACAGACGCAAACAACACGCGTTTCACGTGATCTGGAACAGGCTGCGAACGAATCGGCGACGAATCGTTGACTCCGGCTGATTCAGGATTTGTTCACGGCTAGATATCGTCTGAGTCAGACATCGGGCATACAAAATGCTGAATCAAATCATGAAGTTCGAGTCGCAACACCGTAAATCGTTGAGCAAGCGCGGATTCGCGAAATGCCAGACTGTCAACAGCGCTTTCTATTTTTTCTCGCGGACCCTTGATGGGGCAATCCCGCTCTCCGCTGTTTACCCTCGAAAAGACTGAATGCCCGGTGGCTGACGTCAGGTTTGTTCATCTCCGTTTCATGTTTCCTTCGACATAAAACGCGAGCGGAACAAAATCGGGACGACTACGTTGAAGCAAAGCGAAAGTCTGGCTTTGCATCGAAATAGGGAGGGCCGCCATGTTGAGTACAATTCTCATCATCATCGTCATTCTGCTTCTGGTTGGCGCACTGCCGAACTGGGGATATAGCCGAAGCTGGGGCTATGGACCTTCCGGTGGATTGGGCCTCGTAGTCCTGATACTGATCATTCTCTTGCTCATGGGCCGTATTTGAGCGCCATCAACCTGAAAGGAAAGACAATGAAAAAGGCTCTTCTCGTTCTTGCACTGATTGCCCCCCTTGCCGCCTGCACACAGACGGAGAAGGGCGCCGGCATCGGTGCTGCAACCGGCGCGGTCATCGGCGGCGTCGCAACCAATTCCTGGGGCGGTGCGGCAGTCGGCGCTGCAGTCGGCGGCGTAGCCGGCGCCCTGATCGGCCAGTCTCAGGAACGGCCCGGTTACTGCGTCTATCGCGACCGTTACGGCCGCCATTACGAAGCGCGTTGCCGATAAGACAATACGAGGAGGATTGCGGGCCGATCATCGACTCGCGACCGCCTTATCGTCAAACAGCAGACGCTTCCAGAAAGCCACCGGCCCGCCGCCGGTGGCTTTTTGATATCCGCACGGAGCACCCCGTTAACACTCCGATCAAAGCCGGAACGAATCGGCGACGAATCGCAGACGCACCGGATTTCTCGTTTTGTTCACCGCTATATATTGTGAAATTACAATTGGTTAACCATATAAGGCGGTGGATATTAAGGATTTGAGCACCCGATCCGACCTTCCTCGTTAACGCTTGTGCCGAAACGGACAGGGCCGGCACGAAGGCCGGCCCTGTCGCACTTGAATGGAGTTTTATCAGACGAAGAACTGGCCACCATTGGCGGAAATCGTCGAACCGGTGATGAAACCGGCATCGTCGGAAGCCAGAAACACCACGATGCGCGCGACCTCCTCCGGCTCGCCGAGACGTCCGACCGGAATTTGCGGAATGATCCGCTCGTTCAGCACCTTCTCTGGAATGGCCCGCACCATTTCCGTGCCGATATAGCCGGGGCAAACCGCATTGACCGTGATGCCCTTGGCAGCGCCCTCCTGCGCGAGTGCCTTGGTAAAGCCGAGATCGCCGGCCTTGGCCGCCGAATAATTGGCCTGCCCCATCTGACCCTTCTGGCCGTTGATCGAGGAGATGGTGATGACCCGCCCGAAATTGCGGTCGCGCATACCGGACCACACGGGGTGCGTCATGTTGAAGACGCCGTTGAGATTGGTGTTGATCACCTCGTTCCACTGCTCAGGGGTGATCTTGTGGAACATCGCGTCGCGGGTAATGCCGGCATTGTTGACCAACACCTCGACCGGCCCCAGTTCCGCTTCCACCTTCGCGATCCCCTCCACACAGGCGCCATAGCTGGATACATCCCATTTGAAGACCGGAATGCCGGTCTCCTCCCTGAAGGCCTGCGCCTTCTCGTCGTTGCCGGCATAGTTTGCCGCCACCGAATAGCCGGCCTCCTTGAGTGCGACCGAAATCGCCGCTCCGATGCCTCGGGTTCCACCCGTCACCAATGCAACTCTGCTCATGCGCTGTCACTCCCTCAGTGTAAAGCTTCGCCGGCCACCGGCTCTTCTTTCGAAGCCGTTGTTAGGATAGTTTCATGACACTTGATCGCAGCGACCTGCGCCTCCCGGCTACCGCCGGCTCCCGCGCAGGTCCTCTGTTCTTCGCCTAGAGAGACTCCAGGCACATGGCGACGCCCATGCCGCCGCCAATGCAAAGGGTGGCAAGCCCCTTCTTCGCGCCCCGGCGCTTCATCTCGAACAGCAACGTGTTGAGAATGCGCGCACCGGACGCGCCGACCGGATGACCGATCGCGATAGCGCCGCCATTGACGTTGACGATGGAGGTATCCCAGCCGAGATCCTTGTTGACCGCGCAGGCCTGCGCCGCAAAGGCCTCATTGGCCTCCACGAGATCGAGATCGGCGACGTTCCAGCCGGCCTTTTTCAGAGCCTTGCGGGAGGCGGGGATCGGCCCGGTTCCCATGATCTGTGGGTCGACGCCGGCGGTTGCCCAGGAAACGATGCGGGCAAGCGGAGCGATGCCGCGGCGGCCCGCCTCGTCCTCGGTCATCAGGAGAGCGGCAGCCGCACCATCATTGATACCGGATGCGTTGGCGGCCGTTACTGTACCCTCCTTGTCGAAGGCGGGCTTGAGCTTGGCCATGCTGTCGAGTGTTGCCCCGAAGCGGATGTATTCATCGGCATCGACGGTGATATCGCCCTTGCGGCTCGGCACCACGACCGGAACGATCTCGTCCTTGAAACGGCCGGCAACCTGGGCTGCTTCCGCCTTGTTCTGCGAGGCAACCGCAAAAGCATCCTGCTCTTCACGGGTAAGCTGCCACTGACGGGCAACGTTTTCGGCGGTGATGCCCATGTGGTAGCCGTAGAAGGCGTCCGTCAGGCCATCCTTGATCATGCTGTCGATCATCTTCAGATCGCCCATCTTGGTGCCGCCGCGAAGGTGGGCGACATGAGGCGCCATGGACATCGATTCCTGCCCGCCGGCCACGATGATCGTGGCGTCGCCCGAGGCGATCTGCTGCATGCCGAGTGCTACGGCGCGCAGGCCCGAACCGCAAAGCTGGTTCATGCCCCATGCTGTCGCTTCCTGCGGAATGCCGGCCTTCATGGCGGCCTGGCGAGCCGGGTTTTGCCCCTGCCCTGCGGTCAGAATCTGGCCGAGGATCACCTCGTCGACTTCCTTGGCATCGACGCGGGCGCGTTCCAGAACGGCCTTGATGGCAACGGCGCCGAGATCGTGAGCCGGCACATTGGCGAAGGCGCCATTGAACGACCCGACCGGCGTGCGCGCCGCACTGGCGATAACGATGGATGCACTGCTCATGGACGTCTCCTCGCGTTTTATCAGCCTTTGACGATGAAACTGGCAAAGCTTTCATCCGGTGTCAAACAGGAAGAAAGCGGACCCATTTCATTCCTTGGTTGTACCTTCTTGAATTTCGTCAAATGCGGGTCCCGCATTGCACAAAGAGATTGTCACCACGCTTCGTTTGCGTTTACATTCGGGGAGGGAAGAGCAAAAATCCACAATAACGACGGGGTTAGGAGGCACGAATGGCCAAGACAGAGGGCGATATTGTCATAAAAAAATATGCCAACCGCCGGCTCTACAACACAGGTACCAGCACGTACGTCACGCTGGAAGACCTAGCCAAGATGGTGAAGAAGGGAGAGGAATTCGTCGTTCAGGATGCGAAGTCCGGTGAGGATATCACCCATTCCGTCCTGACACAGATCATTTTCGAACAGGAATCGAAGACCGGCAATACGCTTCTGCCGATTTCCTTCCTGCGTCAGCTCATCGGCTATTATGGCGACCAGATGCAGATGGTCGTGCCGAGCTTTCTCGAACACTCGATGAAGGCCTTCACCGAGCAGCAGGCCCAGATGCGCGAGCAGATGACCAGGGCTTTCGGCGAGACGCCGCTGACCAAGAACCTGCAGATGCCCATGCAGCTCATGGAGGAGCAGGTGAAGCGCAACACCGAGATGTTCCACCAGGCCATGCAGATGTTCTCACCCTTCGTCGGCAGCCAGCCCGCGAAGGAAAGCCGCAAGGCTGAAGCCAAGGACATCGATGAGCTGAAGGAACAGCTTCGCACGCTGCAGAACAAGCTCGACAGCCTCTGAGGCAGTATCGGAAATTCGGGAACACGAAAGGCGGAAGTTTACCTTCCGCCTTTTTCGTTGGTCGGATATAAGCCGGCGATCAAAGGCCGATCGAGACATCCCGCCCAGCCGAGCGGATCGAAACTGCAAAGCCGCCGACGACATCGATGAAAGCGATCGTCATGAGGATGAAGAAGTTCTGCGTCGCCGCATTCCGCACCAGCAGGAATTCCACCAGAAACGCGATGAAGACCAGCATCGACAGCATGTGGTTGAGAAGCGAGCCGGATCCGTTGCGGGTAGCCTTGAGGATCTCGATGAACAGCACCACCAGGCCGACCAGGATGAACACATCGCCGACCGATAGCGTCCAGATCGCACCTGACAGCATCGACAGCGACAACACCTCGTTCTGCAGCGCCGCGATACCTCCGGCTCCGAAAACTCCGAGCATGGCAAGGTTGTAGAGCGCGAACGGCACGATCATCAACGGGATGGCGGCAATCATGAAAAAGTCCTTCAGCCGGCGGGAGAATATCTCCCTGTCTCATTTCGGGACGATTAAAGCATAATCCGACCGGAGTGAAACGAGGATCGATAAGATTATGCTTCAAGAAGAAAATTATGGAGCATTGACCCGATTCATCCAGATCGATGCTCTTTGTCTTGACGCAATTCCGGACGCAGAACCGCTTCGCACTTTTGCTGGAATTGCTCGTATCGCCGGATGGCTGAAAAAGTAAAGGCCGGCACAAAGGCCGGCCTTTCAAAGCATCTCTGCCGAAGCAGAACTTATGCGCTTTCCTTCGGCGTCAGAACCTGACGACCACGATACATACCGGTCTTCAGATCGATATGGTGCGGACGACGAAGTTCGCCGGAATTCTTGTCCTCGACATAGGTCGGGGCCTTCAGACCGTCAGCAGAACGGCGCATACCGCGCTTGGACGGGCTTGTTTTTCTTTTCGGTACAGCCATTTCACTTACTCCACATGACGGACAAAACAGATTCCGCGGCCCGGTGAGGCCGAACAGCGTCTGTCTCGATCTCGGAATTTTGCGGGCTTATACATGCCCCGCAGGGCTTTGACCAGTCCCCACAGCATTTTTTTCGCGCGGGCCTTACGAAACCGGCATCACACCTCATCCTCGGGCACGACCCAGGTTTCTGCTTCCGCCGCTTCTCGCCACGCAATCCACGCCGGATGCGCCTGAACGGCCGATATATACTCCAGCGTATTCTCGCTGGAAACAAGATCGTAGACATCGAAACGGCTGACCACGGGCGCGTACATGGCGTCGGCGGCGGAAAACCGGCCGAACAGGAAAGGTCCGCCGGAACGCAGGCGCATGTCCCGCCAGATGTCCTCGATCCGCTTGACGTCTTCCGCCACGCCCTCGGGCAGCTTGATTTTCCCCTTCTCCCGCCGAATGTTCATCGGGCAGGCGTTGCGCAATGCGCGGAAGCCGGACAGCATTTCCATCGAGATCGAGCGTGCCATCGCCCGGTCGCCGACGTCTTCCGGCCAGAGCCCCGCATCCGGGAAAAGCTCGGCGGCATACTCCATGATCGAAAGCGACTCCCAGACCCTCAGCGCGCCGTGATGCAGCACCGGCACCCGCCCGGTCGGCGAGATATCCCGGAAGGACGGATTGCCCGCGGCAAAATCGAAGGGGATCAGCCTTTCCTCGAACGGAATGCCCGCCGCAGTCAGCCCGATCCATGGCCGTAGCGACCACGAGGAGTAGTTCTTGTTGCCGATGTAAAGAACGAGACCTTCCATGGCTTCCCCCAATGATTGCCTTCGCCGGAGAGCTTAGGGTCGAGACGGGTTCAGCACCAACAAATCTTTTGGAAATCACTCATAAAGGCAGGTGATGTAATCGCCGGAACGCTTGGCACGGCGATCGACCACGCCGGCCAGACGCTTCATTCCGCTGCCCGGCTTGCTCGCCACACGGGTGATCGGATTGGGAAGCGAAACGGCAAGCAGCGCTGCCTGCCGCGAATTGAGCTTTGCCGCCGGGATCTTGAAATGATGCTGTGCCGCAGCCTCGACGCCGTAGATGCCCGGCCCCCACTCGGCAATGTTGAGGTAGATCTCCATCGTCCGCTCTTTGGACCAGATGGCGTCGGCGGCAATCGCCAGCGGCAGCTCCATCGCCTTGCGCAGCATGGAGCGCCCGTTCCAGAGATAGAGGTTTTTCACCGTCTGCATCGGAATGGTGCTCGCGCCGCGCGTGGCTTCGCCGGCAAGCGCATCGTCGATCACGCCCTTCATCTCGCCCCAGTCGACGCCGTGATGCGAGCAGTACTGTCCGTCCTCCGACATCATCACCGCGCGCACCAGGTTCGGAGAGATGTCCTCGAATTCGACCCAGCGGCGATCATATCCCTGGAAGGTCGCGAGATCTGCGAGCATCAGGGTCGAAACGGGATGAATGAAGTCGAGACGATAAAGGACGATCAGCGCATAGGGCAGCAACAGAAGTGCAGCCACGACGCCGGCGATCCGCTTTGCCATCTGCGGTATCCGTCGCGCCGGCACCGGCTCCTCCTCCGGGCCCACATACCCGATATCGCTGTCCTCAGCCAATGAAACCCTGTCCGATATTAGACGCCACGTCCCTCTTAAAGCATGTCGCGCAAATGTGTGCAGCGGTTTTGCGACAAGACATGCGATAAAACAAAAACTGAACGCGCACGGAGCAAATCTGAAAGATCGCGACATGCGCTTTACCTGCCCTTTGCGGCCAATGCCAGACCGCTTTGTGCCGTGGCTCGCCAAGCCCCCAGATTCCCGTTGCCTGCGCCTGAAGAGCATGCCAAATAGCCGCCTTATGAGCCCGACGACACCTTCCTTCGAAAGCCGCCTGCTGACAACCGCTTCAAGCGTGGAGGCCCTTCTGGACGAACTCCTGTCGTCCGGCGGCCTGACCGGCGAAATTACCCGGCCGCAGCGCCTGCTCGACGCCATGCGTCATGGGGCGCTCAACGGCGGAAAACGCATCCGTCCCTTCCTCGTGGTCGAAAGCACCGCGCTGTTCGGCGGCAATGCCACGGCGGCGCTCCGTGTCGGTTGCGCGCTCGAATGTCTTCACAGCTATTCGCTGGTGCATGACGACCTGCCGGCGATGGATGACGATGATCTGCGCCGCGGCAAGCCGACGGTCCATATCGCCTATGACGAGGCGACCGCCATTCTCGCCGGCGACAGTCTTCTGACCTACGCCTTCGACGTGATTGCGGCGCCGGAAACGGCGCTTTCCGACCGCGCCCGGATCGAACTGGTGCTGGCGCTTGCTCGCGCCGCCGGCATCGGCGGCATGGCCGGCGGTCAGGCCCTCGACCTTGCGGCCGAAAAGCAGGCGCCGGACGAGGCCGGCATCGTGCTTCTGCAATCGATGAAAACCGGCGCGCTCCTGCGCTTTGCCTGCGAAGCAGGCGCCATCATATCCGAGGCACCGGCAGAAGATCGCGACCGCCTCAGGCGTTTCGGCGAGGTGATCGGCCGCGCCTTCCAGCTGGCCGACGACCTGCTCGATCTTACCTCCGACGCCGCCACGCTCGGCAAAGCGGCCGGCAAGGACGCCGCTCGCGGCAAGGGAACACTGGTGGCGCTCAAGGGGCAGGAATGGGCGGAAGCCGAACTCGACCGGCTGGTGGCGGAGGCGGAAAGCCTGATCGGCCCCTATGGCCAGAAGGCTGCAACCCTCATCGAAGCCGCCCGTTTCATCGCCAACCGAAAGCACTGACATGAGCAAGTTCTGGTCGCCGATCGTCGCCTCGCTCGAGCCCTATGTCGCCGGGGAACAGCCGGCGATAGCAAACCTCGTGAAGCTGAACACCAACGAGAACCCCTGGGGTCCCTCACCACGGGTGCTGGAGGCGATCCACGCCGCGACCAATGACGATCTGCGCCGCTATCCCGATCCCTCGGCCAAGGCGCTGAAAGAGGCAATCGCGCGCTATCACGACGTGGCCCCGGAACAGGTCTTCGTCGGCAACGGCTCGGATGAGGTCCTGGCCTTCATCTTCGCAAGCCTGCTGAAGCACGATGCGCCGCTGCTCTACCCGGACATCACCTACAGCTTCTACCCCACCTACAGCCGTCTCTTCGACATCGAGACGCGTACGATCCCGCTCGACGCGGATTACCGCATCCGTCCAGAAGACTATGACGGCCCCTGCGGCGCGATCATCCTGCCCAATCCGAATGCCCCAACTGGCATCGGCCTGCCGCTTGGCGATATCGAACGGCTCACCTCCGCCCATCCCGATCAGGTCGTGGCGGTAGACGAAGCCTATGTCGATTTCGGCGGAGAGACGGCGATCCCGCTGATCGCCACGAACGAAAACGTCATCGTCATCCGCACCTTCTCGAAGTCACGCTCGCTCGCCGGTCTCAGGGTCGGCTACGCCATCGCCCAGCGTCCGCTGATCGAGGCGCTGGAGCGCATGAAGGACAGCTTCAATTCCTATCCGCTGGATCGCATCGCCCAGGTCGCCGCGGTTGCTTCCATCGAGGATGATGCGTGGTTCACCGCGCGCCGGGACGAGCTGATCGAAAATCGCCGCCGGTTGACGGTCGAGCTGGAAAACCGCGGTTTCGTGGTGCTGCCGTCGCAGGCAAACTTCATCTTCGCCCGCAAGCCGGGCTTCGAGGGCAAGACACTGGCCGCCGCGCTGCGTGAGCGGGCCGTTCTGGTACGCCATTTCGGCAAGCCCCGCATTGCCGACTTCCTGCGCATCTCCATCGGCACCGAAGCCGAATGCACCCGCCTCGTCGAAGCGCTCGATGACATTCTCTGACATCAGCGAATGAAAAAGGCGCCGCCCGGAAGCGACGCCTTGAATAATGAGATCTGGAACAGGCCTCGCGGGCCGAACCGTCAGCCCTGCGTGATCGGTGCGATCTGGATTTCCACGCGGCGGTTCTGCGCGCGTCCGTCCGGCGAGCCGTTGGATGCGACAGGCTGGCTCGGGCCGAACCCGACCGAGGAAACGCGGCGCTGGTCGAGGCCCTGACCGTAAAGATAGTTGGCGACCGAGTCGGCGCGGTTCTGCGACAGCTGCTGGTTATGCTGCAGACTGCCGGTCGAGTCCGTATGGCCGTTGATGTCGACCAGCGTACGGTTGAACTTGTTGAGCACGATCGCGACCGAATTCAGCGTCGGATAGAACTGCGGCATCACAGCATACTGGTCGGTGGCGAAGGTGATGTTGGACGGCATGTTGAGGATGATCCGGTCGCCGACGCGGGTAACCGAGATGCCGGTTCCCTGAAGCTGGGCGCGAAGCTCGGCTTCCTGCTGGTCCATGTAGTTGCCGATCGCGCCGCCGGCCAGAGCACCGATACCGGCGCCGATCAGGGCCGCATTGCGGCTCGACCGTCCGCCACCACCGACGACTGCGCCGCCAACTGCACCGAGAGCCGCACCGAGCACTGCACCGCCTGCTGTATTGGAAACCTTCTGCTGACCGGTATAGGGGTCGGTCGTGGTGCAGGAGGAAAGGAAAATCGCGGCGAGCGCGAGGATCGAAAGCTTCTTGATCATCGTCGGAATCACTCCCAGTGGAACTCGGAAGGCCTCAACAGCCCAATTGCGGCAATATGAAGTTGTGAGGCCGCGATCTTACTCGGCGGCGCTCTTTCTGCCATAGCGTTTTTCGATGTAGTCGTTCACCAGTGCTTCGAAATCGGAAGCGATGTTGGGACCGCGCAGCGTCATCGCCTTCTGCCCGTCGATGAAGACGGGAGCAGCCGGGGTTTCGCCGGTACCGGGAAGCGAGATGCCGATATCGGCATGCTTGCTCTCGCCCGGTCCATTGACGATACAGCCCATGACCGCGACGTTGAGCCCCTCGACACCCGGATAGCGCTCGCGCCAGACCGGCATGTTCTTGCGGATGTCATCCTGAATGCGTTGGGCGAGTTCCTGGAACACGGTCGAGGTCGTGCGCCCGCAGCCGGGACAGGCCGCAACCACCGGAATGAACTGGCGGAAACCCATGACCTGCAGGATCTCCTGCGCCACCTGCACTTCCTTGGTGCGGTCGCCATTCGGCTCCGGTGTCAGCGACACGCGGATCGTGTCGCCGATCCCGTGCTGCAGCACGTAAGCCATGGCCGCCGAAGACGCCACGATGCCCTTGGACCCCATGCCCGCCTCGGTCAGGCCGAGATGCAGAGCATGGTTGGAGCGTTCGGCGAGCATCGAATAACAGGCAATCAGGTCCTGCACCTGGGAAACCTTGGCCGACAGGATGATGCGGTTGCGCGGCAGGCCGATTTCCTCGGCCAGCTCGGCGGAAAGAAGGGCGGACTGCACGATCGCCTCGCGCGTCACCTGCCGGGCGGAAAGCGGGAAACCTTCCTCCTGGTTCTTGTCCATCAGCCGGGTCAGCAGCTCCTGATCGAGCGAGCCCCAGTTGACGCCGATGCGGACAGGCTTGTCATAGCGGATCGCCATCTCGACGATATCGGCGAACTGCTTGTCCTTCTTGTCCTTGAAACCGACATTGCCGGGATTGATGCGATACTTCGCGAGAGCCTCGGCACAGGCCGGATGATCGGCCAGAAGCTTGTGACCGATATAATGGAAATCCCCGACCAGCGGCACATCCATACCGAGCCGCAGCAGCCGCTCGCGGATCTTCGGCACGGCAGCCGCACTCTCGTCACGGTCGACCGTGATGCGCACGATCTCGGAACCGGCCTTGAAGAGCGCCGCCACCTGGGCGACCGTCGCATCGACATCGGCGGTATCGGTATTGGTCATCGACTGAACGACGACGGGTGCGCCACCGCCAACGATCACGCCGCCGACATCGACGGCCACGGTTGCGCGGCGTGGTTTGGGATCAAATTCGTCTGCTGAAGCCATCGGAGTCTCTCGAACGGCAGAAAACTGCTGGACTGAGGTGGATCAAACGGGATCGCTTGTCAACCACAGGCTAAAAAACCCTTTACGTCTCGAGCGGCGCGATCAGCATGCGCACAAGCACCGGCAGCTTGCGGGAAAGCACATCGATACCGGGTGTCCGCATCTTCATGCCCTCCACGGCATCAAGAAGAATTGATGCGATTTCCTGCAGGGAAACATCGCCCGAAGCCGCGCCGATCCGGCCCGCTTCGGCGGCGGCCAGCAGGCCGGCGGCGATTTCCGTCTCGATTGTCGTCATCCATGCGAGGAACAGATCGCCGGAAAACTCATGATTGACGTCGAAGAGCTCGGCACCATGCGGCGTTCCCGCGATCTCCTCGTGCGGTCGCAGGATCCCCTCGATCAGCGCCGCCTCGACCTGACTACTGAGCGAACCTTGCCCGCCGAAACATCCGGCCACCTTGACCCGCATCTCTTCCATCTTCACTTCGACGCAGGCGCGAAAGACATCCGCCTTGTTGCGATAGAGAAGATAGAGCGCCGGACGGGAAAGCCCCGCAGCACGGGCGAGATCGTCCATAGTCGTGCGCTTGTAGCCATAAGTCATGAAGGTGGCGAGCGCCGCCGCCAGCACCGTCGCCCGCTTGTGATCGGTCTTCAACTCATCCATAATTGACGTTCTGACATATTTTGTTATTTTGTCATAGCGATAGTCTCAAGCGACCCTAAACCAGGAGGGCAACGAAGTGAACCTGATCGTCAATGGCGCCACCCATGTCCTCGAGGTGGAACCCGATATGCCGCTCCTGTGGGCGCTGCGCGACACTCTCGACATCAAGGGACCGAAATTCGGCTGCGGCGCCGGGCTTTGCGGCGCCTGTACCGTCATCATCGACGGCGAGGCCGTGCGCTCCTGCCAGATTGCGGCAGCCGATGTCACCTCACCCGTCCGCACCATCGACGGACTTGCCGCGGGCGATACCTTGCACGCGGTCCAGCAGGCATGGATCGACGAACAGGTGGCGCAATGCGGCTATTGCCAGGCCGGCCAGATCATGAACGCCGTGGCCCTGCTGGAGACCAACTCCTCCCCGACGGACGAGGACATCGACACCGCCATGGCCGGCAATCTCTGTCGCTGCGGCACCTATCCGCGCATTCGTGCCGCCATCCACAAAGCGGTCAGCCAGATGGCGGGGGCATGACCATGGCCAGCATCGGCAAGATCGCGCGGCGCACCTTTCTCCTCGGCACCGCCGCCGTCGCGGGCGGCGTCGCCTTCGGCTACTACAGCTACCGGAAACCCTTCGCCAACCCACTGAAGGACGACCTCGCCGAGGGCGAGGCGACCTTCAATCCCTACGTCAAGATCGGCTCCGACAACCGCATCACCATCGTTGCCCCGCGCGCCGAGATGGGACAGGGCAGCTACACCACCCTTGCTGCCCTCGTCTGCGAGGAACTCGACGTCCTGCTGGATCAGGTGGTCATCGAGCATGGCCCCTCCGCGCCCGCTTATTACAATGCGGCGGCCATGCGAGAAGGCGCACCGTTTCCGCGCTTCGACGAAAGCTTCCTAGCCGAAAGCCTGCGCGGCACCATGGGAGTGGTCGCCAAGTTCGTCGCCTTGCAGTTCACCGGCGGCTCGACCTCGATGATCGATGGCTTCGACAGGATGCGCCACGCAGGCGCCGCCGCACGCGAAACCCTGAAGCAGGCCGCCGCCCGCCGGCTCGGAGCACAGGCCGCGTCGCTCACGACGAAGGACGGCATAATCATCGATCCCGCCTCCGGCAGGACGCTCTCCTATGGAGACGTCGCGCTGGAAGCCGCGGACCTTGCGCCGCCGTCCGATATCGTCCTGCGCGAACGGAAAGACTGGAAGATCCTCGGCAAGCCGCAACCGCGCAAGGACATGCTGGCCAAGGTTACCGGCGCGCCGATCTATGGCGTCGATGTCGACCTACCCGACATGCTCTACGGCACGGTCAGGATGAACCCCAGCCCCGGCGGCCGGATGAAGGGCTTCGATGCCACCGCAGCACTCGCCATGCCGGGCGTGAAGAAGATCGTCGCGATCGATAGCCCTTACGGCCATGGCATCGGCGTCATTGCCGACAACACCTGGCGTGCCTTCAAGGCGGCGGAAGCCGTCAACATAGAATGGGAAAAGGGACCTATCCCGCCTTCCTCCGCCGATATGGAGGCCTTGCTTACAGAAGCCCTCAAGGGAACGGATTCCTTCAGCCTGCGCACGCTCGGCGATCCCGACCTCGTCTTCGCCGACGCCCCGCATGACAGCATTGTCGAAGCGGAATACGACGCCCCTTTCCTCTCCCATGCCGCCATGGAGCCGATGAACGCCACCGCACGGCTGAAGGACGGCCTTCTCGAAGTCTGGGCGCCGAACCAGGGACCGACGCTGATCGACGCGGTGGGTTCGCGCATCACCGGCCTGCGGAAGGAGAAGATCAGGGTCCATACCACCTTCCTTGGCGGCGGCTTCGGACGCCGCATCGAGCCGGATTTCTCCGACTATGCCATTCGTCTGGCGCTCGAAGCCGAAGGCCGCCCGGTCAAGGTGACCTGGACCCGCGAGGAGGACATGACCCACGGTCCTTATCGCCCGGTGGCAAAGGCGCGCTACAAGGCATCCCTTAGCGAAAAAGGCATTCCCCGGGCGCTTGTGGGATCCGTCGCCGCGCCTTCCGTCACGACAAGCGCCATCGGCCGCTATTATCCCGACATACCCATGGGCGGCCCGGACAATGCGCTGATCGACGGCGCCTTCAACCAGCCCTATGGCATCGAGAACTACCGGATCGACGGCCGCAAGGTGCCGCTGGCGGTTCCGGTCGGCTTCTGGCGCTCGGTGGGAAATTCCTACAACGTCTTCATGCATGAAAGCTTCATCGACGAAATCGCCCACGCAGGAGGCCGCGATCCCCTCGATCTGCGTCGAGAGATGATGGCGGATTTTCCCGTTGCCCGCGCCGTGGTCGAAAAGGCAGCCGACATGGCCGGCTGGGGAACGCCCGCGCAGCCGGGCCACGCCCGGGGCCTGGCCTTTTCGCTCTCCTTCGGCACCTGGGTCGCGGAAGTGGTGGAGATCTCCGAGCGGGACGGCGCGATCCGCATCGAAACCGTCTGGTGCGCCGCCGATCCCGGCCTCGTGCTCGATCCGCTCAACTTCAAGGCCCAGATGATGTCCGGCATCGTCTTCGGCCTGTCGGCCGCCATCGGCCAGCAGATCACCTTTGCCGATGGCGCGGTCGAGCAATCCAATTTCCACGACCACGATGCGTTGCGCATCGATAAGTGTCCGAGGATCGAAGTCGAGCTTCTGGAAAACGCCCCCCACATGGGCGGCGCGGGCGAACCCGGCACGCCGCCGTCGATGCCGGCTCTCGGCAATGCCATCTTCGCGCTCACCGGCAAGCGGCTGCGTCGCCTGCCTTTCGCAAACGAGATCGAATTCGCCTGACCGATCCGGGATCGGTCAGTGCCCTCCAACCCGGTCCGCATGCCGGGCGAGGCCCGACAGCGCGAGCACCACGAGGCTGAGCAGCGACGCGCCGGTATAGACCGTGGCGAGCGAGGTGTATTCGGCGATGAAGCCGATCACCGACGGCGCAAACAGGATACCGGAATATCCAAGCGAAGTGACGATCGAAAGCCCGATCCCCGGTGCGAGGCCGGGAATGTTGCCGCCCGCGGAAAATGCGATCGGCACCAGGTTGGAAATACCGATGCCGGCGATGCCGAAACCGATCAGCGCCACCGTCACATTCGGCGCCTGGCCCGCGACGATGAGGCCGACGAAGGAAATGACCGCGCAGATCCGCAATGTCATGACAGCGCCCAGCCGGTCGCGCACCAGATCGCCGGCGAAACGCATGGCGGCCATGGCAAGCGAAAAGGCGGCAAACGCAAAGCCTGAAAAGGCGGTCGGCGCATTGAGTTCGTCACGCAGATAAAGAGCGCCCCAGTCCAGAATGGCGCCTTCGGGTATCATCGAGAACAGCGCGATGATGCCGATCAGCCAGGGCAGCGGTGACAGGGGGAACCTGGCACGCTCCCGACGTTCCGAGGGATGCGGCGTGTCCGCGAAGATCATCGGCCTGATAATGAAGTAGAGCACCCATCCCGCACCGGCGACGATGAGGGCGTGACCGAGCGGCCCCAGCAAGGCGATGAGAACCCCGCCGCAACCCGAACCGACAAGACAGCCGAAGCTCCAGAACGCGTGGCAGGACGACATGATCGAGCGGCGCATCGAGCGTTCCACCTCGACCGCATTGGCATTCATCGCCACGTCCATCGCGCCACCGATGCCGCCGAACAGAAAAATGGCGACGGCCCCCGCCCAGACGGAATGAACAAGCGTCAGGCCGACGATGGTCGGCAGATAGAAGAACGCGGCCACCTGAACGACACGGCTCGATCCGAAGCGGGCGATCTGCATGCCAGCCACCGGCATGCAGATGAGCGAGCCGATACCGAAAACAAACAGCATGATGCCGAGATCGGCCGAACTGAGATGCAGCGCCTCCGCGAAAAGAGGGATCTTCGGCGCCCAGGAGCCCATTATCAGCCCGTTGAGAAAGAAGAGCGCCGAAACCGCGGCCCGCGGCCGGGTAATCAGGCGGCCAGCGACGCCCGTTGCCGGTGCGTCCTTCACGATCTCAAGCATATACGGCCTCCCTTTATCGCGACGACTCTATTTAAATCGATTGAATTCTCAATGGCCGAATCGACGCCTTCTTTTCACGATTTGTGTCTTTGCGACATCGGAGATTTCAAGTCGATTGACAGAAAATGCGGAACAGGAAAGATGCGCATCCATTCCCCGGGTCGACGCGCCTGCGCCGCCACCCCTTCAAGATCCGCCACAGGTGCAAGAGTGAAAACCTCCGTCGGCATCGGCATTCTGCTGACCAGCCTCTCCTATTTCCTGTTCACCCTGCACGACGGCACCATCAAGATCCTCGTCGAAACCACGGCGGTCTGGCAGATCCTGTTCTTCCGCAGCGCCACGATCCTTGTCGGTTGTCTGATTTTCGGTGGACCTTCCCTCGTTCGCGAGACGGCATCCTCCCCGGTCGTGAAGCCGATGATGATCCGCAGCGTGCTGCTGCTCGCTGCCTGGCTTTCCTACTACAACGCCGCGAAATCGATGCAGCTCGCCTCCCTGCAGACGCTCTATTACGCCGCACCGGTGGTGGCGACCCTGCTCGCAGTGCCGCTCCTCAAGGAGCGGGTGACCCCGCCGCGCTGGCTTGCCGTCATCGTCGGCTTCCTCGGCGTGCTGATCGCCAGCAACCCCATGGGCATGCAGATCACGCTTCCGGTCTATCTCGCCCTGCAGGCGGCCTGCCTCTGGGCCTTCTCGACCGTCCTCCTGCGCCGCACCGCCATGGGCGCGCGCTCGCTGGTGCAGATGACGGTGACGAACAGCTTCTTCCTGTTTCTGACCGGGGCGGTGCTGGTGACCGTCTGGCACACGCCGACACCCGTCGAGCTTGCGCTTTCGCTGGCGACCGGCGTCATCGGGGGAGGCGCCCAGTTCGCCTTCTTCGAGGGCATGCGTCGCGCGCCGATTTCCGTTCTCGCTCCCTTCGAATACACCTCGCTCGTCTGGGCCTTCGTGCTCGGCTATGCGATCTGGGGCGATATTCCCGCCGCCAATGTCTTCATCGGAGCCGCACTCATCTGCAGCGCCGGCCTGATCATCGTCTTCAGCGAACGGCTGACCGCGAGAAGCTAAAGCATGTCGCGCAAAGTGTGCGGCAGTTTAGCGGCAACGACATGTGACAACACAAAGGCTTAGGGTCAAAGCGTATCTGAAAGATCGCGACACGCTCTAGGCAGGCCGGACAATCCCGCTTTCACCTGACTTGTTACCGGGACCTTCCTTCCGACCGTCCGCCTCCTCGTGGCAAATAGCGCTTGTAAATATATAAATAATTATATATTCGCATGTATGTATCTATATTCACGGAGGTTCTCATGTCTCTCGATCGCATGGTTCTGGCATTCGCCGGCGCGATGGTTCTGCTGTCCGTAGTCCTGACGGTTTTCGTACACCCCCTGTTCGTCTGGCTCACGGTCTTCGTCGGCGCAAACCTGTTGCAATCCGCCTTCACCGGCTTCTGCCCGGCGGCAATCATCTTTCGAAAGCTCGGCATCCGCTCCGGAGCCGCATTCTGACCTGCCCGCGAAAAAGAATTCGACCATGACCATTCGACCGTTCGCCCGGATCGCGGCGCTCAGCCTGTCCTTCATCGCAACCGGTGCACTGCACGCCGAGACCCTCCGTCTTGAACCGGTCAGGATCCCGGAATGGAAGGCGGTTTATGGCCGCGTGGAAGCGCGCGATAGCGTGCCTGCACGCGCGCGCATCGGCGGAACAGTCGTGGAACTCAAGGTGAGCGAAGGCGACGACGTCGGCGCCGGTGACGTGGTCGCCATGGTCAGGGATGACAAGATCGAATTCCAGATCGCCGCCATCGATGCCCAGCTTCTGGGACTGAGAGCCTCGCTCGAAAACGCCCAATCGGAACTGAACCGTGGTGAAGAGCTGATCCGGCGCGGCGTGACCACTGCCCAGCGGCTCGACGCGTTGCGCACGCAGGTCGATGTCGTGCGCAACCAGATCGCAGCGGCGGAAGCGCAGCGCTCGGTCGTGGTGGAACAGGGCAAGGAAGGCGCCGTGCTCGCACCCGCGACCGGCAAGCTCCTCACCGTCCCCGTCACCCGGAATGCCGTCATCATGGCCGGGGAGACCGTCGCCACGATCGGCGGTGGCGGCTTCTACCTGCGCCTCGCAATCCCCGAGCGCCATGCCGACCTCCTGCAGGAAGGCGCCTCCATCGAAATCGACAGCGGCAATGGTCCGGAAGGCAAGGGCCGTCTCGCCAGGATCTACCCCGAGATCGACAACGGCCGTGTCATTGCCGATGTCGAAGTCGGTTCCCTGCCGACCGCCTTCGTCAACAAACGGCTGCTCGTACGGGTGCCGGTCGGCGAGCGCGATGCGCTCCTGCTGCCGCAAGCCGCGTTGAAGAACCGCTACGGCGTCGATTACGTGACCATAAAGGCCGGCGACAGCACATCCGAACGTGCCGTCGTGACCGCGAAACCCGTCGAGCTCGACGGCAAGCCGATGACCGAGATCCTGACCGGATTGTCCGCGGGCGACGAGGTGGTTCTGCCATGAAAATCCCCGGCCTCGGCATCGCCGGCGGTCTGACGAAAAGCTTCGTCGCCTCGCCGCTCACACCGCTTTTTCTGCTTGCCGCGCTGGCGCTCGGCATCGTTGCGCTGATGACACTGCCGCGCGAGGAGGAGCCGCAGATCTCCGTGCCGATGGTCGATATCATCGTGCAGGCCGACGGGCTGAAGGCGGAGGATGCCGTCAAGCTCGTCACCGAGCCGCTGGAAACCATCGTCAAGGGCATCAACGACGTCGAACATGTTTACAGCACGACCTATGACGACAAGGTCGTGGTCACCGCACGCTTCATCGTTGGAACCTCCGGCGACAGCGCCGTCCTGCGCGTGCACGACAAGATCCGCGCCAACATGGGCTCGATCCCGGTCGGCATTCCCGAACCGCTGGTCGTCGGCCGCACCATCGACGACGTGGCGATCGTTACGCTGACGCTCACCCCTTCTGCGGACAAGGGTGCCGGCATCGACGCCGCAACGCTTACCCGCATCGGCCGCGAACTGCGCGTCGAAATGGCGAAGATCGACAATGTCGGCCTCAGCTATCTCGTCGGCGAGACGAGCGACGCCATTCGCGTCGCGCCTGACCCGGAAAAACTCGCGCTCAACGGGGTAACCTTGCAGCAGCTTTCCGCCAAGGTCACGGCGGCAAACCGCGCCTTTCCGAACGGCGAAGTCAGAAATGACGGCAGGCAGATCGACGTCATTGCCGGGGAAACCCTCTCGACTCCCGCCGAGATCGGCAACCTGCTGCTGACGACCCGCGACAACCGTCCCGTCTATGTGCGGGACGTCGCCGATGTTTCCTTCGTCACGGATACGGCGGATGCCCGTGTTTCGACCGTAACAAAAGGAGAAAATGGCGAGATCGTCCGCGTTCCGGCCGTCACGCTGGCGCTTGCCAAGCGCGCCGGCGCCAACGCCGTCGTCGTTTCGGAGGAAATCCTCCACCGTGTCGAAGAGCTGAAAGGCAAGCTGATCCCGGACAGCATGTCGGTCGAGGTCACCCGCAATTATGGCGAAACCGCCAACGAAAAGGCGAACGAACTGCTCTTCCATCTCGGATTGGCGACGCTCTCCATCATCGCGCTCGTCTGGGTGGCCATCGGCCGCCGCGAGGCCGTCGTGGTCGCGATCGTCATCCCGATGACGATCCTGCTCACCCTCTTCGCCGCAAACCTGATGGGCTACACGCTGAACCGCGTCTCGCTCTTCGCCCTGATCTTCTCGATCGGCATTCTTGTCGATGACGCCATCGTCGTTATCGAAAACATCGCGAGGCACTGGGGTTTCAACGACGGCAAGGATCGCCGGCAAGCGGCAATCGACGCCGTTGCCGAAGTCGGCAACCCGACCATCGTCGCGACGCTGACCGTGGTCGCCGCCCTTCTGCCGATGATGTTCGTGTCCGGCATGATGGGTCCTTACATGAGCCCGATCCCGGCCAATGCCTCGGCTGCGATGATCTTCTCCTTCTTCGTCGCCGTCGTGGTCACGCCCTGGCTGATGCTGAAGGTCGCCGGAAAGGCGAAACTGCACCACGACACGGCTCACGGCACCGGCGGCCTGCTCGGTCAAGCCTATGCCAGGGTCGCCCGCCCCATCCTCGCCTCGAAAAAGGCAAGCTGGGTCTTCCTTCTCCTCGTCGGCGTCGCAACGCTCGGCTCCCTCTCGCTGTTCTATACCAGGCACGTCACGGTGAAGCTTCTGCCCTTCGACAACAAGTCGGAACTGCAGGTCCAGATCGACCTGCCGGAAGGTTCGTCCGTCGAGGCAACCGATGCGGTGGCTCAGGATGTCGCCAGGGTGGCGCTTGCCACGCCGGAAGTCGTAAGCGTCCAGACCCACGCGGCAACAGCGGCGCCCTTCAACTTCAACGGCCTGGTGCGCCACGCCTACCTGCGCTCGAACGCCTATATGGGTGATGTGCAGCTCAACCTGACGCCGAAGAGCGAGCGCGACCGCTCGAGCCACGACATCGCGCTCGACCTGCGCAGGCGGCTTCTGTCGGAAGTCGCCATGCCGCAGGGAACCGTGCTGAAGGTGCTGGAACCGCCGCCCGGTCCACCCGTCATGGCGACCCTGCTCGCGGAAATCTACGGCCCTGACGCCGAAACGCGCCGCGCCACCGCCGGCAAAGTGGAAGAAGCCTTTCGTTCCGTGCCCTTCATCGTCGATGTCGACGACAGCTATGGAAAGCCCGCCCCGCGTCTGCGCGCCACGATTTCGACCGACGACCTCGATTTCTTCGGTGTATCGGAAAGCGATGTCTTCGACACCCTGTCGATCCTGAACGGCACGACGACCATCGGTTACTCGCACCGGGGTGAAGGCCGCGCGCCGATCCCGATCATCATCGACCGCCCCAAAGGCGCGAAGGTGCTGGACGAAACGTTTCTCTCGACGCCCATTCCCGCCAACCTGCTGCCGGGTTCGCGCTCGGTGGTCGAGCTTGGCGACGTCATCCGCATCACCGAGGAAAAGGCTTCATTCCCGATCTTCCGCCACAACGGCCGCTATGCCGAGATGGTCACCGCCGAACTGGCCGGCGACTTCGAGGCACCGCTCTACGGCATGCTCGCCGTTCAGGATGCGCTGGACAAACAGGACTGGACCGGCCTCGATAAACCGGAAATCGCCCTCCACGGCCAGCAGGCGGATGAGAGCAGGTCCGTGCTCCTGTGGGACGGCGAGTGGGAAGTGACCTGGGTCACCTTCCGCGACATGGGGGCGGCATTCATGGTCGCGCTGCTCGGGATCTATATCCTTGTCGTCGCCCAGTTCGGCTCATTCAAGCTGCCGCTGGTCATCCTGACACCGATCCCCCTGACCTTCATCGGCATCCTCGGCGGCCACTGGCTGTTCCATGCGCCCTTCACCGCGACCTCGATGATCGGCTTCATCGCGCTGGCCGGCATCATCGTGCGCAATTCGATCCTGCTGGTGGATTTCATCCGCCATGCCGCCTCGCCCGAACGCCCGCTGACGGAAGTCCTGATCGAAGCCGGTTCCATTCGCTTCAAGCCGATCCTGCTGACGGCACTCGCCGCCATGATCGGCGCCGCGGTGATCCTGACAGATCCGATTTTCCAGGGACTGGCGATCTCCCTGCTCTTCGGTCTCGCGTCGTCGACGCTTCTGACCGTACTCGTCATCCCGGCGATCTACAGGGTGTTGCGGACCTAAGAGGGCGTTTTGCAGGAAAGGCCCCTCATCCGCCTGCCGGCACCTTCTCCCCGTAAACGGGGAGAAGGAACAGGTGATGCCGCCGTAACCTTGCCGCAAGCGAAACGCGAAATCCGGTCCTCCCGCCTGCGGTGACTTGAAGAACGAGACGAGACACGCAGCTCTATCTAGATGAGGCAAGGTGATAGGCAATTCTCTCTGGTATCCGTCCCGATCGGGCCTCGGATCGGGCGGAAAAATTACTTCGCAGCGAGCCACTTCTCCGCCAGCTCCACCCAGAAGCTGGTGCCAACCGGCAGGATGTCGTCGTTGAAGTCGTAGCGCGGATGGTGCAGCGGCGGATCGTTGGGCGTGCGTTGTGTGCCAAGGAAGAAATAGCAGCCCGGCCGCTCTTCCAGCATATAGGCGAAGTCCTCGCTGCCCATGGTCGGCCGGTCCATATCATAGACCTTGTCGGCACCGGCGAAATCAACCGCGAGCGAGCGGATAAAGTCGGTTTCCGCCTTGTGGTTGATCGTCGCGTTGTAGCCTCGCTGGTAGTCGAGCGTGACGCTCATGCCGTAGCTGGCCGCCTGTCCCTCGGCAATCGCGCGGATACGATCCTCGAGCTGGTCGCGCACCTTGGGATCGAAGGAGCGGATGGAAAGCTTCATCTCCGCCCGCTCAGGGATAACATTGCTCGCCGCACCCGCATGAAATGCCCCGACCGTGATGACGCTCGGGTCGATGGGGTGGATGTTGCGCGAAATGATGGTCTGCAGCGCCATGATGATCGAAGCGCCGCAGACGATCGGATCGGCGGTATCCTGCGGTTCCGCGCCATGGCCGCCGCGGCCGTTGACCGTGATGATGCATTCATCGACAGCCGCCATGATCGGCCCTTCGCGCAGCGCGAACTTGCCGAACGGGATGGTCGGGTCGTTATGCAGCGCGAACACCGCATCGCAGGGAAACTTTTCGAAGAGGCCGTCATCCATCATGATCTTCGCGCCACCGAAATTCTCCTCGGCCGGCTGGAAGATCAGATGCACCACGCCGTCGAAATTGCGGCGCTCGGCAAGAATGCGAGCCGCGCCGAGCAGCATGGCGGTGTGCCCGTCGTGACCGCAGGCATGCATGACCCCGGGATTCTTGCTGGCATAGGCCGCCCCGGTTTCCTCAAGGATCGGCAGGGCATCGAAATCCGCGCGGATGCCGATGCTTTTCGTGCTCGTTCCGTTTCTGAGCGTTGCCACGACGCCGGTCTTGGCCAGCCCGCGATGCACCTCGTAGCCCAGCGCCTCGAGCTGCTTGACCACATAGTCGGACGTATCGAACTCGGAAAGACCGATCTCCGGATACTGGTGGAGATGGTGACGGGTCGCCAGCACATCGGCCATGTAGTTCGAGATTTGTATCGTCATCGTCATGCACCACGGGTTGGAATGCGGTTTTCGAGAAAGCGGAATGCCATGACCAGAAGACCGGTCAGGCACAGATAGATCAGTGCCAGCAATAGCAGCGGTTCGTAGGTGAGATAAGTGTCCTGCCTGACTTTCGAGATCACGGCATAGACATCGACCACGGTGATGGTGGCGACAAGCGGCGTGGACTTGAGCTGCAGCACGGTTTCGCCGGTCAGCGTCGGAAGCGCGCGATGGATCGCCCGCGGCAGCCAGATCCGCCGAAACATCGTGAGCCGGCTCATGCCGAAGGCGCGCGCCGCTTCAAGCTCGCCCTTCGGTACCCCGGCAAATGCGCCGCGCATAACCTCGCCCTCGTAAGCCGCAAAGGACAGCATCAGCGCCGCAAAACCATAGGGCCATGCCTGCCGGAGATAGGGCCAGAGAAAGGACGAGCGGATCTCGGGATACTGGGCGAAGAGAGAGCCGAGACCGTAATAGAGAAGCCAGAGCTGCAGAAGCAGCGGCGTACCGCGAATGATCGTGCAGAATATTTTGGCCGGCCAGGCCAGCAGTTTCGGACCGGTCACCTGCACGAGCCCGATCGGAACGGCCAGCAGAAATCCGAAAAAGGCAGTCGAAAACAGCAGCAGCAATGTCTGCCAGACACCGGCGACAAGCCGCCACTGGTATTTCGGCAACCAGTCCCAGCGCATGAACCATGCGGCACAGAAGACGATTGCCGCAAAAGCCGCCATCAGGAACAGCCGGTGCGGCTCGAACAGGTGCCGCGCCCGTGGCGGCTGGTAGGCGGGCATTTCGGAGACGGTCTCGGTCATCTCGTTACACCGGCTCCGCAATTCCACGCCGCGCCCGGCGTTCGATCAGCCCGATCACGATATTGGAGACCAGCGTCAGCAGCAGGTAGAGAACACCGGCGGCACAGAAGAACAGCATGTAGGCCTTGGTGCTGCCGCCCGCCTGCCGCGTCACCAGCGTCAACTCGCTGAAACCGACCACGGCCAGCAGGGCCGTGTCCTTGGTGGCGATCAGCCAGAGGTTGGCGAGCCCGGGAATGGCAAAGGGCAGCATGGCGGGAAGCGTGACACGGGTCATCACCTTGAGCGGCGACATGCCATACGCCCGCGCCGCCTCGATCTGCCCGGGCGGTACGGCATTGATCGCGCCACGCAGCACCTCGGTCGAATAGGCGCCCTGTACCACCCCGATGACGAAGATACCGGCAACGAGACCGCTGATATCGACCGTCGGCAGACCGGCCAGCGAAAGCAACGCGTTCACCGCGTCCGTGCCGGCATAATAGAGAAGAAGGATCAGAACCAGTTCCGGCACGGCCCGGATCACGGTGGTATAGACTTCGAGCAGGTCGCGAAGGATCGGCCCGCCATAGAGCTTGCCGAAGGCGCCCCCGATCCCGATCAGGATGCCGAGCCCGTAACCGCCCACCGCAAGCTGCAGCGATTGTGCGAAGCCCTGCAGCAAGGCGCCACCCCAGCCGGGCGGCGAAAGCGCCAGAAGGCTCAAATCGAAAAGGCTGCCGGACGCTGCCGCCATCTTGAAACGCCCCGATTGTCAGAAGGCAGGAAAGGACATGCGACGGAACCCCGCCGCATGTCCGGGGAAACGGTCAGCCGCCGTAGATGTCGAAGTCGAAATACTTCTTCGAGAAGGTGTCGTAGGTGCCGTTGGCGCGAACCGCCTTGATCGCGGCATTGACCTTGTCCTTCAGCTCGGTTTCGCCCTTGCGCAGACCGACGCCGACACCCGCGCCGAGGATGGCCGGATCGTCCTTCACATTGCCCTTGAGCTCGCAGCAGGCGCCGGCCTCGGATTTCAGGAAGGCGTCGAGCGCGATGGCGTCGGCCTGAACGGCATCGACGCGGCCGGCGGCGAGGTCCTGGTTCGCCTCGTCCTGAGTCTGGTATTCCTTGATTTCCGAAGCCTTGTCGCCGAAATACTTGTGCGCGTAATCGGCATGGACGGTCGAGACCTGCACACCGAGGATCTTGCCGGTGAGGCCTTCAGGCGTCGCGTCGAACTTTTCGCTCTTCGGCCCGACAATGCCGGTCGGCGTGTTGTAGTACTTGTCGGAGAAATCGATGGTCTTCAGGCGTTCCTCGGTGATCGACATCGAGCCGACGATCATGTCGATCTTCTTCGAGGTCAGCGCCGGAATGATGCCGTCCCAGGCGACCGGGGTGATGACGCAGTCGAGCTTGGCCTCGGCGCAGATGGCTTCCATGAAATCGACCTCCCAGCCGACCCACTTGCCGGCAGCGTCCGGCGAGGCGAAGGGCGGATAGGGTTCGGCGGCGAAGCCGACCTTGACCGGTTCAGCGGCGGCGGTGCCAAACGCCGCACCGCCGATGGCCAGTGCGATGAGCGCGATCTTCATTGCATTCTTCATTATGTTCCCCTGTTGTTTTTAGGTTTGATGAAGTCTCAATGGATTGAGCTGATGAATTTCTTGAGCCGCTCGGATTTCGGCGCGCCGAACAGCTGTTCCGGCGGCCCCTGTTCCTCGATCACGCCGTTGGCGAGGAAGACAACATGATTGGAAACCTCCCGGGCAAACTTCATTTCATGGGTGACGAGGATCATGGTGCGCTTTTCCCGGGCAAGATCGCCGATGACGGAGAGAACCTCGCCGACAAGCTCGGGATCGAGCGCCGACGTCGGCTCGTCGAACAGCATGACCAGCGGCTGGATGGCGAGCGCGCGGGCGATTGCGGCGCGCTGTTGCTGCCCGCCGGAAAGAAAGGCCGGATAAGCATCCCGCTTCTCGTAAAGACCGACCCGCCTCAGAAGGGTCTCGGCAATGGCGACCGCCTCGTCCCTGCGCACGCCCAGCACATGCACCGGCACTTCGATGACGTTCTGCAGCACCGTCATGTGCTGCCAGAGATTGAAGTTCTGGAACACCATGCCGAGCCGGCTGCGGATACGCTGTACCTGCCTGCGGTCCGCCGGCATCAGGCCGCCATGGCCGTCCTTCTTCATGGTGATCGTCTCGCCATGGATGGTGACCGAGCCCGCGCTCGGCAGTTCCAGCATGTTGATGCATCTGAGGAAGGTGGATTTTCCCGAGCCGCTGCCGCCGATGATGGCGATCACGTCCCCCTGCTTTGCCGATAGCGAAACACCCTTCAGGACCTCGAGCGGACCGAACCGCTTGTGCAGATCCCGCACGTCGATGGCTTGCGCCGATACGTTCATGAATACCGCCAATGCCCGGAGGCGAAGCCCCGGCAAGATGGTTGCCACTGTTCCCGCCAGCTTCTTGTCTGCCCGGTGCGGCGCTGGATCCCGCCCGGTGGATTAGCCGGGAGTTTTGCACTTGTGCAGTAATTATTCAAGCGTATAAATAAATCAGTTTGCAGTGCGGTCGGGCGTGCCCGACAGAGATCGGGAAGCGCGCATGAAGAATTACGGCTCTCAGGAAATGTCGGGAAAACTCATGCGGGTCGTGATGCGCCGGCCAGGCGCAAGCCTTCGGAATGCCGACCCTTCCGCCTGGCATTACGGGCCGACCTTCGACGGCGCGAGAGCCGTGCAGCAATACGGGCATTTCGCCGATCTGGTGGCCGGTTCCGGCGCTGAAATCCTCTGGCTCGAGGACCGCGGCGACGGGCTGGCGGACGCCATGTTTACCCACGATCCCTCGCTGATGACCGACCACGGCGCCATTATCCTCAACATGGGCAAGCCGCTTCGCCAGCGCGAACCGGAACTGCACGAGGAGATCTACACCAAGGCCGGCATTCCCATCCTTGGCCGCATCGAAGCCCCCGGCACGATCGAGGGCGGCGACTGCGTCTGGGTGGACGCGACGACGCTTGCGATCGGTCGCGGCGTGCGCTCCAACCAGGCCGGCATCGAGCAGATGGCGGCGCTGCTCGCGCCTCATGGCATCACGGTTCTCGGCTTCGACCTGCCGCTCTGGCAGGGTGAGGAAGCCTGCCTGCATCTCATGTCTGTCATCAGCCCGCTGGCCGATGATCTTGCGCTCGTCCATGCGCCGCTTTTGCCGGCCGCCTTCTATTTCCTGCTGAAGGAGAAGGGCATCCGGCTCGTCGTCGCACCGGAAGAGGAATTTGCCGCCAGCAACGGCCTGAACCTCAACGTCCTGCCGACTTCGCCGCGCAAGGTCATCATGGTGGAAGGCTTCCCCGGAACCCGCGCCGCCATGGAGGCAGCCGGCTGCGAGGTCCAGACATTCGCCGCCGACGCGCTCTGCATCGCCTGCGAAGGCGGTCCCACCTGCCTGACCCGGCCTATCCTGAGACTGGCGTCATGAGCCGGCGGGTCTTCCATCGCGCCGGGGAGGCGGAGCGGCGGCAGGACCTGATCAGGGCAACGCTGGACTGCATTTCGGAAAAGGGACTGGAGGGCGCGACCGTACGCGAGATCGCCGCCCGCGCCGGCGTCACCGGCGGCCTGATCCGCCATTACTTCGCCAGCAAGGACCAGATGCTGCAGGCCGCCTATCGCGAGACCATGGCATCGATGACCACGACGGCGATCAGCGCCGCCGGGGTCGGGGGCGAGAGCGCGGGCGAGGTGAAAAGCGCGCGCCTCAGGCTGCATGATTTCATCATCGCCAATGTCAGCCCGCCGGTCACCGATCCGCGCACGCTTTCGCTCTGGGCCGGTTTCATCGGCCACATCCGCGTCGATCCGGAATTCGCCCGCATCCACCGCGAGAACTACCTGATCTTTCGAGACGCGCTGGAAGAACTCATTTCCGGCTTTCTCGCCGAATGCGGCCGCACCCCGGCATCGGGAGAAAGCCGCAAGCTCGCCATTGCCATTAACGGCCTGATCGACGGCCTCTGGCTCGAAGGCTCGCTCGCCCAGGACCTTTTTGACGAGCACGCCCTGCCGCGGATCGCGCTGGAATCGGTCGAGGCGCTGCTCGGCGGCCTGCGCCTCACTGGACCGCTCACAGGGCCGGATGCCGACACCAACAAGAAATGATCGGAAAACCCATGCGTTACGCCTCCATCACCGAGCGGCTTGCTCACCTTGGTTCGGGAAAATGGGCCGTTCATATCGAGGCCCGTCGCAAGGCAGCACAGGGTATTCCCGTCATCGAGCTGACGATCGGGGAACCGGATGTTGCGCCGGATCCGGCCCTGCTCGCCGAGTGCGCCCGCGCCATGTATGCCGGCCGCACCCGCTATTCGAACGGGCGCGGCGAACCGAGCGTGGTGAAGGCGCTGGCGGCAAAATACGCAAAACGCCGGCCTGACGTTACCGAACGCAACATCCTCTGCTTCCCGGGCACCCAGACCGCTCTCTTCACGGTGATGCTCGGCCTGCTCGAACCGGGCGACGAGGTGCTGGTCGGCGATCCCTTCTACGCAACCTACGAAGGCGTCATCGCCTCCAGCGGCGCGCGCATGGCGCCCGTTCCGCTTCGGCCCGAACACCACTTCCACCTGCAGCCGGACGATCTTGCCCGGGCGATCACCCCCCGCTCGCGCGTTGTGCTTCTCAATACGCCGCACAATCCGACCGGCGCCGTTCTGTCGGCGGACGAGATCGCCGCCATCGGCAAGGTCTGCCGCGATCACGATCTCTGGATCGTCTGCGACGAGGTCTACGAGGAACTGATCTTCGACAAGCCCTTCGCCTCGCCCTTCGATCAGGCGGATCTGGCGGAGCGGACCATCGTGGTCTCGTCGATCTCCAAGTCCCATGCCGCCCCCGGTTTCCGCAGTGGCTGGGCCGCCGGCCCGGTCGAATTCTGCGACCGCCTGCTGCCCGTCTCGGAGACCATGCTGTTCGGCGTCCAGCCCTTCATCGCCGACATGACGGCGATGGCGCTTTCCGAGCCCTTCGACACCTCCACCGTCATGCGCCGCAATTATGCCCGCCGCGCCCGCCTCGTGGCCGACGGCCTTGCCGGCAACGGACCGCTGCAGCCGATGATGCCGGAAGGCGGCATGTTCATCGTGATCGATGTCAGCGCGACCGGGCTTACCGGCCTCCAGTTCGCTCACCGCCTGCTCGACGAGAAGAACGTCGCCGTCATGCCCGGCGGCTCCTTCGGCGAACAGGCGGAAGGTTTCATCCGGGTATCGCTCACCGTCGATGACGAAAAGCTCGCGGAAGCCACCGGACGCATGGCCGAACTGGCGAGGGAACTGATCGATCGGGAGGATCAACAGAAATGGGCGGCGAACTGAAGACAGTCGGAGAAGCACTGATCGACATTCTGGAGGCGAACGGCGTCGACACCGTCTTCGGTATCCCCGGCGTCCACACCGTCGAGCTTTATCGCGGCCTTGCCGCCTCGAACATCCGCCACATCACCCCGCGACACGAACAGGGCGCCGGCTTCATGGCGGACGGCTATGCCCGCGTCAGCGGAAAACCAGGCGTCTGTCTGCTGATCACGGGTCCGGGCCTCACCAACGCCATCACCGCCATGGCGCAGGCCCAGCAGGATTCCGTGCCGCTCCTGGTCATTTCCGGCGTCAATGTGCGTTCCAGCCTCGGTCAGGGCCGCGGCCGGCTGCATGAACTGCCGGACCAGCATGCGATGATGGCGTCCTTCACGCTGATGAGCCACACCCTTCTCGATCCCGCCGATCTGCCGGCAGTGATGGCGAGAGCCTTCACCATCCTGCGCTCCGACCGCCCCGGACCGGTCCATATCGAAATCCCGATCGACGTCATGTCGATGAAGGTTTCCATTCCCCGGCTCGTTTCGAGCCCGGCCCTTCTACCGCGCGCTGACCTTGCCGGCGTGCTCGATCTGGCAGAACGCTGCGAGCACGCTCGAAAGCCGGTCATTCTTTGCGGCGGCGGCGCAGTTTCGGCCGCCAGTGCGATTGAAACGCTCGCCGAACGGCTCGATGCACCCGTCGTCACCACGGTCAACGCTCGCGGAATTCTTTCCGGGCACCCGCTTTCGGTGCCTGCAAGCCCGAGCCTCAAAGCGGTGCGCAAGCTCGTCGCGGACGCCGACCTCGTGCTGGCGCTCGGCACCCAGATGGGCCAGACCGACTACGACATGTATGCCGACAACGGCTTTCCGGAACTGGAAAACCTCGTCCGCGTCGATATCGACGCCGGCCAACTCGCCCGCGGGCCGAACGCCGCCACCTCCATCCTGTCGAGCGTCACCAGCCTCGTCGACGATCTTCTGACGGAGATCTGTGAGGAAAGGACTGCCAGTGGCGGAGCCGATCGCGCGGACGCCGCAAGGGCCGCGGCCCATGCCGAACTCACCGACAAGATGCGCGCCGAGATCTCCATCCTCGAAACCGTTCGCGACACGCTTCCGGGCACGATCATCGTCGGAGATTCCACCCAGGCCGTCTATGCCGGGAACCTCTATTTCGAAGCGGACCGCCCGCATGGCTGGTTCAACTCGGCGACCGGCTACGGTGCGCTCGGTTATGCCGCCCCCGCATCGGTTGGCGCAAGTCTCGCCGAGCCGGAAACCCAGATCATCTGCCTCACCGGCGATGGCGGCCTGCAGTTCTCGCTTGCCGAAATCGGTTCCGCGAAGGATGCCGGCGCACGCGTCATCTTCCTCGTCTGGAACAATGACGGCTACAAGGAAATCGAGACCTATATGATCGAACAGGGGATCACGCCGGAGGGCGTGAAGCCTTCGGCACCGGATTTCCTGAAGATCGCCGGGGCCTACGGCATTTCCGCAGTCCGGCTCGCGCATGTGGACGATCTTCCGGCGGCCCTGCGAAAGGCCCAGGATGAAGGTGGTCTCGCGCTCATCGAGATCCACGAACGGAACACCGTGGGTATCTCCGCCTGATACTCGCATGACGGCTAACGGCGGCATGAGCAAAATGTCTGATTGCCATGCCCCCGCCGAGCGACTATCAGTCGGCGGTGGGGAGACGACGATGACCGACAGAATACCGGACCGGAAAAAGCAGCCGAAAGCCGAAACGGCGGATGAGCCTTCGCGCACGCCGCTGCGGCAGGATCCGCATGCGGTGCGCGATCCCAAGGAAAACAATCTCGAGATCGCCATCGGCCATGAGGTCAGGGCCTTCCGCAAGAGGCTCGGCATCACCGGTTCGGATCTTGCAGCGGCCACCGGCATATCGCTCGGCATGCTTTCGAAGATCGAAAACGGCAACACCTCGCCGTCGCTGACCACACTGCAATCGCTGGCGCGCGCGCTCGGCGTTCCCGTTACCAGCTTCTTCCGCCGCTTCGAGGAACCCCGCAATGCGGTCTTCGTCAAGGCCGGCGAAGGCGTGGAGATCGAGCGCCGGGGTACCCGAGCCGGCCACCAGTACAATCTGCTCGGTCATATCCCCTCGAGCAGCAGCGGTGTTCAGGTGGAGCCCTATCTGATCACCCTGACCGCGGATTCCGACGTCTTCCCGACTTTCCAGCATGCCGGCATGGAATTTATTTACATGCTGGAGGGCGAGGTGAAGTATCGCCACGGCGACCGGCTCTACACCATGTTGCCCGGCGACAGCCTGTTCTTCGACGCCGATGCCCGCCATGGCCCGGAAGTGCTGGTACGCCTGCCGATCCGCTTCCTCTCGATCATCTGCTACCCCGACCGTCCCGAAAATCCGTGACGCTTTCCGGCGTCGCGTCACAGGGCCTTCATCGGGCGCTCCAGATGCGATTCCTCTTGGCTACGGCTTTGAAATACGGCATAAAAAAGCCAATTTTCCCAGCGAAGGCACGAAAGATTTCCGCCTAGACCAGTTTTCTGATCGGCATCACTGCGCAAACCGGCCTTTTGAGTTCGGATCAAGGATCGACCGGGCGGTTATGTGCAAGCGAAGCGCCGAAAGACGACAGCGGTCGGGACGAACCCTGACGAACGCTTTCTAAACCCAGAACCCGAGAAATTAAGTCTTCCCATGACTCCGCATGTTCCGTCGCGCGACTTTGAATCCAGACAGATCGATCATAACGACTCGATCCGGGCCGCCTATTTCACGATCGACGAGCTGCGCGAGAGCGCCGAGGAGCTCGGCCGGGATGGCGCAAGCGAACTGCCGGGCCTGATCGATTTCGATTTCTTCGCCCGGCACAAGGAGAACGAACGGGAGATCCTGCGGGTCTACCGCGCCACGGCCGCGGACGTCGAGGCCGGCGCGACCATCACGCCGGCGGCCGAATGGCTGCTCGACAACCACTACATCATCGAGGAAGCGATCCAGGAAGTCCGCCGCGACTTCCCCCGTCGCTTCTACCGCCAGCTTCCGACGATGAAGGTCGGCAATCGCGAAATCCCGCGCACCATGGCGCTGGCCTGGCTCTATGTCGCCCACACCCATTCGACGGTGTCGATGGAAAGCATGACGGCGCTGGTCGAAGGCTTCCAGAAGCATCAGGTGCTGGAGATCGGCGAACTCTGGGCGCTGCCGTCCATCGTCCGCTTCGTCCTGATCGAAAACCTGCGCCGCATCTCCACCCGCGTCGACCGCTCGCGCCGCATGCGCCGCAAAGCGAACGAGGTTGCCGACGAAATCATCCGTCTCAATGACGCCGCCGCCTCGGCCGATATCCTCAAGCAGATCGAGCAGCTGGCCGACGACAACACCTTCGCCACCCAGTTCCTCTATCGCCTGCGCAACGGTTCTCAGGATACGAGCTTCGCCGTCAGCTGGCAGGAACAGCAGCTGGAGAAGGCAGGCCGCAGCGCCGAAGAGGCGATGACCGCCGAGCAGAACCGTCTCTCCTCCGGCAACGTCACCACCGGCAACATCGTCAAGGGCCTGCGCGAGATCGACGACAAGGAATGGTCGGTCTGGGTCGAAGATGTCTGCCTTGTCGACAAGGTCCTGAGCCAGCATACCGACTATCGCCAGCTCGATTTCGGCTCGCGAAACGCCTACCGCAACACCATCGAGAAACTTGCCCGCCGCTCGGAAAAGACCGAGATCGAGATCGCCCAGACGGCTATCGACCTTGCGGCATCCGCAACGCATTCGGATGAAGACGGCGCGGCCCCCGATGTCGGCAGCTATCTTGTCGGTTCGCGACGCCCGCTCCTCGAACAGGCGATCAATTACAGCGTACCCGTGTGGCGCAGTCTGGAACTCGGCATCAAGCGGCTGAACTGGCTCGCCATTGCCATACCGGTCATCGGCCTGACCATCGGCGCGCTGGCGCTCGTCGGCTATTTCCTCGCTCAGGCGGGGCTCTCGACGCCGCTGATCCTCATCCTGCTGGCGATGTTCTCGCTTCCGGCCTCCGAGGGTGCCACCGGTCTCTTCAACACGCTGGTGACCCTGATGGTGAAGCCGTCGCGGCTCACCGGCTACGAGTTCAAGACCGGCATTCCGGCCGACGCCCGCACGCTGGTTGCCGTGCCCTGTCTGATCGCCAAGCGCGACGATATCGACGAACTCATCCGCAATCTCGAGGTCCACTATCTCACCAATCCGCATGGCGAGATCTATTTCGCCCTGCTGAGCGACTGGCGCGACAGCCCGGTCGAGGAAACCACGGCGGACCTCGAGGTTCTCGAATATGCCAAGCAGGAAGTGGCGGCCCTCAACGCCCGCTACGCCCATGTCGGCAAGACGCTGTTTTATCTCCTGCATCGCCGCCGGCTCTACAATCCGGCCGAAGGCTGCTGGATGGGCTGGGAGCGCAAGCGCGGCAAGCTGCACGAGATGAACCTCCTGCTGCGTGGCGACCGCGACACCTCCTATCTGCCGGGCGCCAACATGGTGCCGGAAGACGTGAAATACGTGATGACGCTCGATGCCGACACGCGCCTGATGCGCGACGCCGTCACCAAGCTCGTCGGCAAGCTGCACCATCCGATCAACCGCCCGGTGCACGATCCGAAGACCGGCCGCGTCGTCAGCGGCTACGGCCTGCTGCAGCCGCGCGTCACGCCGTCGCTCACCACCGGCGAGGATGCCTCGGTCTTCCAGCGCGTCTTCTCGATGAACCGCGGTCTCGACCCTTACGTCTTCACCGTTTCCGACGTCTATCAGGACATCACCGGCGAAGGCTCCTTCACCGGCAAGGGCCTCTATGATGTCGATGCCTTCGAAACCTCGATCAAGGGCCGCATCGACGAGAACACCGTTCTCAGCCACGACCTTCTGGAAGGGTCTTTCGCCCGTTGCGCGCTGGTCACCGACGTGGAACTCGTCGAGGACTTCCCCACCCGCTACGAGGTGGAAATCTCCCGCCAGCATCGCTGGGCCCGTGGCGACTGGCAGCTTCTGCCCTACATCATCGATCCCGCCCGCGGCATCACCGCGCTCGGCCGCTGGAAGATGGTCGACAACCTGCGCCGTTCGCTGACCCCGATCGCCTGGTTCATCGCCTCGGCGCTCGGCTGGGCGACCATGGGCCCCGTCGGCGCCATGATCTGGCAGCTCGTGCTGATCTTCAGCCTGTTCGTCGCCCCCACCATTTCGCTGCTTTCGGGCATCATTCCGCGCCAGACCGACATCGTTCCGGCCGCTCACTTCCAGACGCTGTGGTCGGAAGTTCGCTCGGTCAACGCCCAGGTCGCGCTGCGGATCGTCTTCATCGCCGACACGGCCTATATGATGGCCGATGCCATCATCCGCTCGATCTACCGCCTGGCGGTGAGCCGCAAGCTGCTCTTGGAATGGCGAACCGCCGCAAGCGTCCAGTCGGTCGCCCAGGGCGATATCATCTCCTATTACCGCTCCATGCGGCACGCACCGGTTCTGGCCGTGCTCGCGGTTGCCGGAGCTTCGCTGTCGGGTGACTATGGTTACCTGACCGGCCTGCCCTTCGTCGTGCTCTGGGTCTTCTCCCCGCTCGTCGCCTGGTATGTCAGCCAGTCGGCCGAGACCGAGGACAGTCTGGAGGTTCCCGAACAGGTCACCGTCGAGCTGCGCAAGATCGCGCGGCGCACCTGGCGCTTCTACGAGACCTTCGTGACCGCCGGCGACAACTACCTGCCGCCGGACAACTATCAGGAAACCCCCGAGCCGATCGTCGCGCACCGCACCTCGCCGACCAATATCGGCGTCTACCTGCTCTCGACCGTCTCGGCGCGGCACTTCGGCTGGCTGAGCTTCGAGCAGACCATCGAGCGTCTCGAACAGACGATCTCCACCGTCGAGCGGATGGACAAGTTCCGCGGCCATCTCTTCAACTGGTACCACACCGATACGCTGAAGACGCTCGGCCCGCGCTACATCTCCGCCGTCGACAGCGGCAACCTCGCCGGCCACCTGATCGCGATTTCGTCCGCCTGCCGCGAATGGGGCGAAGCCCCCTCCGCCCATCTCCAGGGCAACCTCGACGGTGTCGGCGATGTCTGTGGCATCCTCTACGAAACGCTGAAGGAACTGCCGGACGACCGCAAGACGGTGCGGCCGCTGCGCCGGCGTCTGGAAGAACGCATCCTCGGCTTCAAGACCGGTCTCGCTTCCGTCAAGCGCGAGCGGGAATTCGCCTCGATCCGCATCGCCAACCTCGCCGTGCTCGCTCGCGATATCCAGAAGCTCGCCGCCAACCTGCACCATGAGGTTCGCTCCGAACAGAGCGCGGAAGTCACCCGCTGGACAGAATCGCTGGTCGGCGTCTGCGAGGCCCATATCGCGGATTCGTCCTTCGACCTGTCGAACATCGACCCGCTGCGCCAGCGCCTCTGCACGCTGCGCGACCGCGCCCGCGACATCGCCTTCTCGATGGATTTCAGCTTCCTCTACCGGCCGGAGCGTCGCCTGCTGTCGATCGGCTACCGCGTCGAGAGCCGTGAACTCGACGAGGCCTGCTACGACCTGCTCGCCTCCGAATGCCGCCTGACCAGCCTGTTCGCCGTCGCCAAGGGCGACCTGCCAACCGAACACTGGTACAAGCTCGGCCGTCAGGTCGTGCCGATCGGCGCCCGCGCGGCGCTGATCTCCTGGTCCGGTTCGATGTTCGAATATCTGATGCCGCCGCTCGTCATGCAGGAGCGCCAGGGCGGCATCCTCAACCAGACCAACAATCTGGTCGTCGTCGAGCAGATGAACCATGGCCGCCGGCTCAACATTCCCTGGGGCATCTCGGAAGCGGCGTTCAATGCCCGCGACCACGAGATGAACTACCAGTACACCAACTTCGGCGTGCCGACGCTTGGCCTCAAGCGCGGCCTCGGCCAGAACGCCGTCATCGCGCCCTACGCCTCGATCCTCGCCAGCCAGTATTATCCGGAGGAATCCCTCAGGAACCTGGAGCGACTGCGAAAGCTCGGTGCGCTCGGCGCCTATGGCTTCCACGACGCGGTCGATTTCACCCCGACCCGCGTGCCGGACGGCAAGACCTGTGCGGTGGTCTACAACTACTATGCCCACCACCACGGCATGTCGATCGCGGCGATCGCCAACGTCTCCTTCAACGGCCGCCTGCGTGAACTCTTCCACTCCGATCCGGTGATCGAGGCCGCCGAACTGCTGCTGCAGGAAAAGCCGCCGCGCGAAATTCCGGTGATGAGCGCGAAATACGAGCCGCAAACGCCCGGCAAGGGGCAGGCCGACCTGCTGCGTCCGGAAATCCGCACCATCACCGACCCGGCCAACAAGGAACGCGAAGTCGCCTTCCTGTCGAACGGCCATTATTCGGTGATGCTGACGGCAACCGGCGCAGGCTATTCCCGCTGGAACGGCCAGTCGGTCGCCCGCTGGAAGGCCGATCCGACCGAGGATCGCTGGGGTACCTTCATCTTCCTGCGCGATACCGCAAGCGGCCAGTGGTGGTCCGCGACCGCGGCACCCCGCCGCGCCGAGGACGAAAAGACCAAGGTCATCTTCGGCGACGACAAGGCCGAGTTCTTCAAGACGGTCGGCGATATCCAGACAAGCGTCGAATGCATCGTCGCCACCGAGCACGATGCGGAAGGCCGCCGCCTGACCATCCTCAACGCCGGCCCGGAAGACCGCTTCATCGAGGTGACCTCCTATCTGGAACCGGTGCTCGGCTATGACGACGCCGACAACGCCCATCCGCTGTTCTCGCGCATGTTCGTCAAGACCGAATTCGGCCGCCGGCGCGACGTGATCCGCGCCGAGCGCAACAAGCGCAGCCCCGGCGATCCCGATATCTGCGTCGCCCATCTGGTGGTCGACAATGCCGGCCCCGGTCGTCCGACCGAGTTCGAGACGGATCGCCGTCGCTTCCTCGGCCGTGGCCGCAGCCTTGCGGAAGCCGCCGCCTTCGATCCGGGTGCGACGCTTTCCGGCACGGAAGGGTTCACGCTCGATCCGGTGCTCAGCCTGCGCCGCGTCGTGCGCGTGCCCTCCGGCAAGAAGGTCAGCGTGATCTTCTGGACCATCGCCACACCGAGCCGCGAGGAGGTCGACAAGGCCATCGAGCGCTATCGTCACCCGGACGCCTTCGCCCACGAACTCATCCATGCCTGGACCCGTGCCCAGGTGGAACTGCGCCACATCGGCATTACCTCGCAGCAGGCCGCAGCCTTCCAGCATCTCGGCCGCTACCTCGTCTATCCCGACCCGCATCTGCGTGCGGATCCGGAAACGGTCCGCACCGGCCTGCGTTCGCAGTCGGCTCTCTGGCCGATGGCGATCTCGGGCGACTTCCCGATCTTTGCGCTCCGCATCAACGACGACATGGACATCGACATCGCCCGCGAAGCCCTGAGCGGTCTCGAATATCTGCGCCGTCGTGGCGTCACCGCAGACCTCGCGATCGTCAACGAGCGCGCGACCTCCTACATCCAGGACATGCAGCATGCGCTGGACCGCATCGCGGAAAACATGCGCAACCGACTGCAGGATGTATCCGGCCGCCAGCACGTCTTCACGGTCCGCCACGACCTGATGGACGAGAACGGCTCGCAGGCCCTTCTCGCCGCCGCCCGCGTCGTCTTCCATGCCCGCAACGGCAAGATCGTCGACCAGATCAACCGCGCGGTCTCGCTGTTTGCGACGCCGCGCATTCCCGACGGATCCGAAGGCGAATGGGCCGGCCTGCTGCCGGCAATCCCGGCTTCGGCTCCGGTCGCAACGACACCTGTTACGGCAAATGACCTCGACATGTGGAACGGCTTCGGCGGCTTCGCCAAGGACGGAACGGAATATGTCGTGCGCCTCGACGCCGCGACCTCGACGCCGCAGCCATGGATCAACGTGATCGCCAACGAGCAGTTCGGCTTCCACGTCTCCGCGGAAGGCGCGGGCTTCAGCTGGAGCCAGAACTCGCGCGACTATCAGGTCACGCCATGGTCCAACGATCCGGTGACGAACCGTCCGGGCGAGGCCTTCTATGTGGTCGACCTCGAAAGCCGCAATACCTATGTGCCGTTCCAGTCGCTGAACCTCAACGACAGCGCACGTTTCGAGACGCGGCACGGCCTCGGCTACTCGGTCTTCACCAGCCGTCACGACGGTCTCGATCTGGAGCTGACCCAGACGGTCGACAGGAACCGCCCGGTCAAGCTTTCGCGTCTGGTGCTGAAGAACACCGACGGCGAAGCCCGTACCTACCGGGTCTATGGCTATGCGGAATGGGTGCTCGGCAACAACGCCCAGAAGACCGCTCCCTTCGTCCTCGCCTCGCAGGACGAGGAAACGGGCGCGCTCTTCGCCACCAATCCGTATGACATCAACTATCCCGGCCGCATCGCCTTCCTCGCCGGCATCGAAACGCCGGCCGGCTTCACCGCAAGCCGGAGGGAGTTCATCGGACGCCATGGCACCATCCGGATGCCACAGGCGCTTGCCCGCCAGTCACGCCTCTCGGGTTCCATCGACACCGAGGGCGATCCTTGCGCGGCCATCGCGTTCGATATCGAGGTACCTGCGGGAGCAGAGAAGGATGTGACCTTCCTGCTTGGCGAAACCGCGACGCCGGAGGACGCCCGCGCGCTGATCGGTGAAATCAGGAAGGAAGACTTCCAGTCGATCCTGTCGACGACCAGGTCCTTCTGGATGGACTTCACCGGCAAGCTGCAGGTCAGGACGGGCGACCAGTCCTTCGACAACCTCGTCAACCGCTGGCTGCCGTATCAGGCGCTTGCCTGCCGCATCTTCGCCCGTGCCGGCTTCTATCAGGCCAGCGGCGCCTATGGCTTCCGCGACCAGCTGCAGGATACGCTTGCCTTCCTGCTGCACCAGCCGGCACTCGCCCGCCGCCAGATCCTCAATGCAGCGGCACGCCAGTTCCTCGAAGGCGATGTACAGCACTGGTGGTTGCCGCAGACCGGCGCAGGCGTACGCACCCACATCTCCGACGACGTGGTGTGGCTTGCCCATGCGGTCGACCAGTACATCACGGCAACCGGCGACAAGGCCTTCCTCGACGAGAAGCTCGCCTTCCTCGAAGGACCGCTGCTTGACGAAAACCAGCATGATTCCTTCTTCCAGCCGACGGTGTCGGAACAGGAAGCGGATCTCTACGAGCATGCGGCCCGGGCGCTCGACCTCGCCGTTGCTCGCACCGGCCCGCACGGCCTGCCGCTCATCCTCGGCGGCGACTGGAACGACGGCATGAACCGCGTCGGTGCCAAGGGCCAGGGTGAAAGCGTCTGGCTCGGCTGGTTCCTTGCGGCAACGCTCAAATCCTTCCTCGCCTATGCCGAAGACCGCGGCGACAAGGACCGCGTCTCGCGCTGGGCGGCGCATCTCGCAACGCTCTCCGAAGCGCTGGAGACTGCCGGCTGGGATGGCGACTACTATCGTCGCGGCTACTTCGATGACGGCACGCCGCTCGGCTCGAAGGAGTCGGAAGAGTGCCGGATCGACTCGATTGCCCAGTCCTGGAGCGTGCTTTCCGGTCAGGGCAAGCCGGAGCGCACCGTCAAGGCGCTCGATGCGGCCGTTTCCGAACTGGTCGATGAAGAGGCGGGCATCGTTCGTCTGTTCACCCCGCCCTTCGCCAAGTCGCCGCTCGATCCGGGCTACATCAAGGCCTATCCGCCGGGTGTGCGCGAAAACGGCGGCCAGTATACCCATGCCGCGATCTGGCTCGGTCTGGCGCTCGCCAAGGCCGGTCGCGCGGCAGACGCCTGGCGCTGCTTCGAGATCCTCAACCCGGTCAATCACGCCCGGGATGCGGATGCCGCCGAACGCTACCGCGTCGAACCCTATGTCGTTGCAGCCGATGTCTATGGTGGCGACAGCTATCCGGGCCGCGGCGGCTGGACCTGGTACACCGGCTCTGCCGGCTGGCTCTACCGCTTCGCCGTCGAAGGCCTGCTCGGCATCAGCCGGAAGGGCAACCTGCTGTTCGTTCAGCCCGCCCTGCCGCCGGAATGGAACACATTCGAGGCAACGGTGACCATTGACGGCACGGCCTACGAGGTCGCCGTCGAGCGCAGCGGCGATGCGGCCTTTGCCGTCACCGTCAACGGCAAGAAGGTCACCGACCCGGCAAAGGGCTTCAAGCTCGCCAAGTCGAAGTAACCACGGCTTCGAGACGAGACCAAAACAAAAGCCCCGGCTCCAGGAGCCGGGGCTTTTTCGTTGAGGAATGGTGCCTCTTGTGGAACCGTCAGTCGGCGAAGACCACCAGCAGATCCTTGGCGTCGATCTGGTCGCCGGTCTTGACCAGCACTTCGGCAATGGTGCCGTCGCGGTCCGCATGAAGTGCCGTTTCCATCTTCATAGCCTCGATGGAAAGCAGCACGTCGCCCGACTTGATCGACTGCCCGGCAGAGACGGAAACGGTCGAGACCACACCCGGCATCGGCGCGCCGAGATGGGCGGAGTTGGTTACATCGGCCTTGCGGCGCACCAGCGAGGTCGCCGCGCGGTTACGATCCGGCACCTTGATCAGGCGCGGCTGGCCGTTGAGCTCGAAGAACACCTTCACCATCGCCTGCTCATCCGGCTCGCTCTTGGCCTGATGCAGGATGACAAGCGACTTGCCCCGCTCGATCTCGGGCTGCAGCTCCTCACCCGCCGCCAGACCGTAGAAATAGGCAAGCGTCGGCAACACACCCACCGGACCATAGGTCTCGGCAACCAGCGCGTAGTCAGTGAAGACCTTGGGATACATCAGGTAGGACGCGAACTCGAAATCCGAGACCGCCCGTTCCAGCTTGTCCTCGATTGCCTTGCGTTCCGCATCGAGATCGGCCGGCGGCAACAGCGACCCCGGGACGGCCGTATAAGGCTTGTCGCCCTTGAGCGCCTTCTTCTGCAGGACTTCCGGCCAGCCGCCCGGAGGCTGACCGAGGTCACCCTTCAGCATGGAAACCACCGAATCCGGGAAGGCGATGTCCTTCTCCGGGTTCTCGACGTCTGAAACGGTCAGATCCTGGGAGACCATCATCAACGCCATGTCGCCGACCACCTTGGAGGACGGCGTCACCTTGACGATATCGCCGAACATCTGGTTGGCATCTGCATAGGCCTGCGCGACCTGATGCCAGCGCGTCTCAAGACCGAGCGAACGCGCCTGTTCCTTGAGGTTGGTGAACTGACCGCCCGGCATTTCGTGCAGGTAAACTTCCGAAGCCGGTCCCTTGAGATCGCTTTCGAAGGCGGCGTACTGGTGACGGACGGCTTCCCAATAGAAGGAAATGCGCCGGATCCACTGGGGATCGAGGCCGGGATCGCGCTCCGAACCCTTGAGCGCCTCCACTATCGAGCCGAGGCAAGGCTGCGAGGTATTGCCGGAAAGGGCATCCATTGCCGCATCCACCACGTCGACGCCCGTTTCCACGGCCGCAAGCACGGTCGCGGCCGCAATGCCGGAGGTGTCGTGCGTGTGGAAATGGATCGGCAGGTCGGTCGCCTCGCGCAGAGCCTTGAACAGCACCCGGGCAGCGGCCGGCTTGAGCAAGCCCGCCATGTCCTTCAATGCGATCATATGGGCACCTGCCTGCTCCAACTCGGTGGCGAGAGCGGTATAGTACTTGAGATCGTATTTCGGCCGGGCCGAATTCAGGATATCGCCGGTATAGCAGATCGCGGCTTCGCAGATCTTGTTCTCTTCCGCCACCGCATCCATAGAGACGCGCATGTTGTCGACCCAGTTGAGGCAGTCGAACACGCGGAACACATCGATGCCGCCCCTGGCAGCCTGCCGGACGAAGTACTTCACGACATTGTCGGGATAGTTCTTGTAGCCGACGCCGTTTGCGCCGCGCAGCAGCATCTGCAGCAGCAGGTTCGGCGCATCCTCGCGGATACGGGCAAGACGATCCCACGGATCCTCGGTCAGGAAGCGCATGGAAACGTCGAAGGTGGCGCCACCCCAACATTCCAGAGAGAAGAGCTGCGGAAGCGCCCGGGCATAGGTGCCGGCGACCCGTGCAATGTCATAGGTACGCATGCGCGTCGCCAGAAGCGACTGGTGGCCGTCGCGCATGGTGGTATCGGTCAAGAGCACCTGCTTCTGCGCCCGAACCCATTCGGCAAATTTCTTCGGCCCGAGTTCGTCGAGCTTCTGCTTGGTGCCGGCCTGGATATCGCCCTCGATGAAGGGAACGACGGGAGCCGCGATATCGGCTGCGGGCTTCGGCCGTCCCTTGGCCTCGGGATGCCCGTTGACGGTCACGTCGGCCAAGTAGGTCAACAGCTTCGTCGCGCGGTCCTGCCGCTTCACCTGCTGGAAAAGCTCCGGCGTCGTATCGATGAAGCGCGTCGTATAGCTGTTGTCGAGAAACTTCGGATGCGTGATGATCGCTTCGAGGAAGGTGAGATTGGTCGCCACCCCGCGGATACGGAACTCGCGCAGCGCGCGGTCCATCCGGGCGATCGCTTCCTCCGGCTGCGGTGCCCAGGCAGTGACCTTGACCAGCAGCGGATCGTAGAACCGGGTAATCACAGCGCCCGGATAGGCTGTACCGCCATCGAGACGGATACCGAAACCCGAGGCGGAACGATAGCCGGTGATGCGGCCATAGTCGGGGATGAAGTTCTGTTCAGGATCCTCGGTCGTGATGCGGCACTGCAACGCATGACCATTAAGCCGAATGTCTTCCTGCTTCGGAACGCCCGATTCCGGGGTGCCGATGGCAAAGCCGTCGAGAATGTGGATCTGCGCCTTCACGATGTCGATGCCGGTCACGACTTCCGTGACGGTGTGCTCGACCTGGATGCGCGGGTTCACTTCGATGAAGTAGAACTTGCCGGTATCGGCATCCATCAGATACTCGACGGTGCCTGCGCCGATATAGTTCGTCGCCTTGGCGATCTTCAGCGAATAGTCGGCCAGTTCCTGTCGCTGGGCGTCGGAGAGATATGGTGCCGGTGCGCGCTCGACCACCTTCTGGTTACGGCGCTGGATGGAGCAGTCACGCTCGAACAGATGCACGACATTGCCGTGGGTGTCGCCGAGGATCTGGCTTTCCACATGCCGCGCCCGCTCGACCAGCTTTTCCAGATAGACCTCGTCCTTGCCGAAGGCGGCCTTCGCCTCGCGCTTGGCTTCCGTCACTTCGCGGATCAGATCCTTCGGATCGCGGATTGCACGCATACCGCGTCCACCGCCGCCCCAGGAGGCCTTCAGCATCACCGGATAGCCGATCTCTTCCGCCAGCCGGTGGATCTCCGCCGGATCGTCCGGCAGCGGATCCGTTGCCGGAACGACGGGAACACCGACCGAGATCGCCAGATTGCGGGCCGCGACCTTGTTGCCGAGCTGGCGCATGGTTTCGGGCCGTGGACCGATAAAAGTGATACCTGCAACGTTGCAGGCGTCTACAAATTCGGGACTCTCCGAAAGAAGACCATAGCCCGGATGGATTGCATCGGCACCGGAAAGCTTTGCGACGCGAATGACCTCGTCGATCGAAAGATAACTTTCGATCGGTCCAAGCTCACGGGAAAGATGCGGTCCCCGGCCAATCTGATAGCTTTCGTCCGCCTTGAAGCGATGCAACGAGAGCTTGTCTTCCTCCGCCCAGATCGCGACTGTTTTCAGGCCGAGCTCGTTTGCGGCGCGAAAGACGCGAATGGCGATTTCAGATCGGTTGGCGACAAGTATCTTGGAAATGGGCAAATCGGTCTCCTCAAACGACAGGCCAGTGCTTTTTTGCAACTGCGAAATATCTTCATAACCTGTCGTCCGGAGCAAGCCCCATCTGCGCCGTTTCGTCGAAAAATTACCCGTATCAGGTGATGAGGCCGAGCCTGAGAGCCAGCGCCACGACATGCTGGCGGTTCTTGGCGTTGAGCTTGTCTTGGATACCGTTCATGTACCAGTCGACCGTATGGTTGGAAATCTGCAGAACCTTGCTGATCTCGTTCGAGGTCATGCCGTCGGCGAGATAGTTGAGAACCTCCATCTCGCGCCGCGTCATCTTGGTATCGATGCTTGCCGCGGCGTCCAGCTCCTCGGTATCCTTCTTCAGTTCGAGCAAACGCCAGAAGGCCTTCTTGGCAACGGCATCGAAGAGCGACATCTCCACGGGAGAAAGATCGACAGGCTTGCCACCGAGCGTCATGTTGCCGAGCAGGCCCTGACGTCCGTGGATCGGAAAGATGTAGCCGTCCTCCAGTCCGAATCGTATTGATTCGCCCATCATGCGCTCCATGCGCTTGCGATGCGGATCGTTGCGGAACGCGATAATGGTATCGCGCCAGCGGAAACCCTTCTGCGCCTGGGCGAGATAGCGGATAGTCGGATCGATCAGCACGAATTTCTTGGCGATGTAGGTTTCCGGCCAGCGATCCGGCCACCGCCCGACCAGCACCAGCTTCATAGGATTCTCATGCGGCTTCGGATGACGCAAAAGCCCATAATAATCAAAACGATAAGCACGGAGAAGCTTCTCCAGCTCGACAACAACTTCTTCCGGTGACCTGCATTCGTCAGCAACGACCAGGAACTGGATTATCTGATTGACACTCACATGAACCCCCAAGGCCGCCGAAGCGGCAACATCACGAAAAAGCCATAGCTTTCGCGTTTGTCTTGCGCCCGTCCGGCACGATGTAAACCATTTGCTACCATATCTGGTTAGGAGGCATTTAAATTCGATATCCGAAATCTAGCCATTCCAGCCGGAACTGAACAACCAAAATCCGCCGCGCGTCCTGATCGCGGCACATCTTCCTGAAGCCTGCCGGCCATGGCAGCGCAACCATTTGCTCCGGTTTCCCGCACTCCTCTTGCCTTGACGACTGAAAAGCGCTTGAAGCTGTAGGAGGATAGCGGATTACCGACGAGAGAACGCAATTGTCCCTGTTTCAAGTCTATATCAAGGCGCTCAAATACCTCTCGACCTATCGGTTCCGGGTGGCGCTGGTCGTTTTCGCCAACATCATCCTCGCCGTCATCACCATCGCCGAGCCCATTCTTTTCGGCCGCATCATCGATGCCATCTCCGAAAAGCAGGATCCGAAGATGATCCTTATCGCCTGGGGCTGCTTCGGCGTCTTTAATACTTTCGCCTTCGTACTCGTTGCCCGCGAGGCGGATCGCCTTGCCCATGGCCGCCGCGCCGACCTTCTGACGGAGGCTTTCGGCCGCATCATTTCCATGCCCCTGAGCTGGCACCAGAAGCGGGGCACCTCGAATGCGCTCCATACCCTGCTACGCGCCAGCGAAACGCTGTTCGGCCTCTGGCTCGAATTCATGCGCACCCATCTTTCGACGGCCGTGGCGCTCGCGCTGCTGATCCCGACCGCTTTTTCCATGGACGTCCGCCTCACCGCCGTCCTGATCGTCCTCAGCATCTTCTACATCCTGATCGGCAAGACGGTGATGACGAGGACCAAGGAAGGTCAGGCCTCGGTCGAGAGCCATTACCACACGGTATTTTCCCACGTCAGCGACTCGATCAGCAACGTGTCGGTCCTGCATAGCTACAACCGTATCGAGGCCGAGACGCGCGCCCTGAAGCGCTATGCCGAGCAGCTTCTTGCCGCGCAGTATCCCGTGCTCGACTGGTGGGCCATCGCCAGCGCGCTGAACCGCATCGCCTCGACCGTTTCCATGCTCATCATTCTGGTCATCGGTACGCTGCTCGTCCAGCAGGGCGAACTCAAGGTCGGCGACATCATCGCCTTCACCGGCTTCGCCACCCTGCTGATCGGCCGCCTCGACCAGATGCGCCAGTTTGCAACACAGATCTTCGAGGCCCGCTCGAAGCTCGAGGATTTCTACCAGCTCGAGGACGCAGTTCAGGAGCGCGAAGAACCGGCGGGCGCTGTTGACCTGCAAAACGTCAAGGGCAACGTTGAGTTCCGCGACGTCTCCTTCGATTTTGCCAATACCGGACAGGGCGTCCATGACGTGTCCTTCTCGGTGAAGGCCGGGCAGACCATCGCCATCGTCGGCCCGACCGGCGCCGGCAAAACGACACTCATCAACCTGCTGCAGCGCGTCTACGAGCCCCACAGGGGCAAGATCCTGATCGACGGCACCGACATTGCGACCGTCACACGCAAATCGCTGCGCCATTCGATCGCCACCGTGTTTCAGGATGCGGGCCTGCTCAACCGCTCGATCCAGGAAAACATCCGTCTTGGCCGCGAGGATGCCACGGAGGAAGAGGTGATGAAGGCGGCGGAAGCGGCAGCGGCAACCGACTTCATCGAAAGCCGCCTCACCGGCTATACGACCGTGGTCGGCGAACGCGGCAACCGGCTCTCCGGCGGCGAACGCCAGCGCATCGCGATCGCCCGCGCCATCCTGAAAAACGCCCCGATCCTCGTTCTCGACGAAGCGACCAGCGCGCTGGACGTCGAAACCGAAGCGCGCGTGAAGGACGCCATCGACCGTCTGCGCAAGGACCGCACCACCTTCATCATCGCCCACCGCCTGTCTACGGTGCGTGAGGCGGATCTCGTGCTCTTCCTCGACCAGGGACGGATCATCGAGATGGGCGGCTATGACGAGCTGAGCGCAAGGGGCGGCCGCTTCGCCTCGCTTCTGCGCACCAGCGGCCTGCTTGCGGAAACCAAGGACCAGTAGGAACTGCCGTAGTCTCGACAGGCGTTCGAAAGCGCACGAGCCAAGTCGCTCCGCAAGAGGTCCGGTGAGCTGACGCCGGCCATATCGCGGTCATCGGAGGGGTAGCGAAATCCGGTTTTCTCGCTGCTTCGAATATCCCCATCAGCGAACGGTATCCGCCATATCCCGCGGATGCGTTCTTTAGCGGATTCTTTTCTTGACAATGCGCATCTGGTTTTGCAGAAAGGAGAGGCTGAAAGTCATGTTTCCCGGTCCACGAAACCATGCTGGTTTGTAGCTGCAATTTCATCACTGACAAAGAGATCAGAGACGTCATCAACGAGCTCCTCGATGAGGACTGTTGGCAGCTCATCGTGCCTGCAAAGGTGTACCACGCCATGGGCAAGCGCGGCCGTTGCTGCGGCTGTTTCCCGAACGTGGTCGATATCATCATCAAGACGACCGAGGAATACCACGCCACCCACGATACGGATGGCGTGAAGGTCTGCGACTTCATGGAACGCCTTCGCCGTTTCCATGAGGAGCAGCGGCTCGCCAATCTCGAGCGCCGCCGCAATCTCGGCAAGGTCGCGTGACACCGGGCGCAATTGGACTGTAGCAGGCCCTCAAGCACCTTCCTGAAATCCCGTTTCATTTCAACGTCCGGCAAGAAATTTGCCGGCGGCCGTTATCGTTTTCAAAAACGCATTGCTGTTCTTGGATGATTATGGCAGTGTGCGCGGAAACTTGGATTAGAATAATTCTAAAAGTTTGGCGCGAGCCGATCAACGAGCTTCGCGCCGGTCATTGCAACACAGGTAGAGGATATCACCACCATGAAGGGCGATAAGAAAGTCATCGAAAGATTGAACGAGGCACTGTTCCTCGAGCTCGGCGCGGTCAACCAGTACTGGCTGCACTATCGCCTGCTGGAAGACTGGGGCTACCTGAAGCTCGCAAAGAAGGAACGCGCCGAATCGATCGAGGAAATGCAGCACGCCGACAAGCTGGTTGCCCGCATCATCTTCCTCGAAGGCCATCCGAACCTGCAGACGCTCGCACCGCTGCGCATCGGCCAGAACGTCAAGGAAGTTCTCGAAGCCGACCTCGCCGGCGAATACGACGCCCGCACCTCCTACAAGAAGTCCCGCGACATCTGTTATGAGGCCGGCGACTACGTCTCGATGAAACTGTTCGAGACCCTGCTCGCCGACGAAGAAGGCCATATCGACTTCCTCGAAACCCAGCTTGAGCTGCTCTCCAAGATCGGCGAACAGAAGTACGGCCAGCTCAACGCAGCTTCCGCCGACGAAGCCGAATAACAGCAGACCCAAAGCCAGTTTGCATATGAAAAGGCCGGCGATCTCAACGATCGCCGGCCTTTTATTTTGACGCATGCCGTGACCGCAAAGCCACTGCACGCTTTTGCCGGAATTGCTTTATCCCGATCAGGCGGGAACGCCGGCCAGATGCGAGAATTCCGCCACGACCTCGTCATAGACCTTGCGCTTGAAGGGAACGATCATCTCCGGAAGCTCGACCATCGGCTTCCATGCCCAGGCGTCGAATTCGGCGGTATGTCCGCCCGGCGGCGGCGAGATGGCGATCTCGTCCTCGCTGCCTTCGAAGCGGAAAGCGAACCAGCGCTGCGTCTGGCCGCGATACTTGCCCCTGAGGCCGATGCCGATCAACGCGGGGGAAGGTCGTAATTGATCCAGCGTCCGGCCTCGGCAAGCAGCGACACGCTCTTCATGCCGGTTTCCTCGTACAGCTCGCGGATCGCGGCCGCATACGGCTCCTCGCCCTTGTCGATACCGCCCTGCGGCATCTGCCAGAGCATCGGCGAGCCGTCATATTCCGAATTGCCTTCAGGTATCCGACGGCCTGCCCAGACAAGGCCGGCGCTGTTCAGCACCATGACGCCGACGCAGGGACGATAAGGCAGGTCTTCAGCTTTGATCTTGGGCTCGCTCATGGCTCTCGTTTCATCCTCTGATTATTCCCCGTCGGTCGCGAATGCGGACACGCCGACGATTTCGATGCCACGGCCCGAGGCCTCCTTCGCCCATTCCCGGATCGCGAGGATCGTTTCGTCGAAGGCGGAGGCCGTGCCGATAGCGCCGCCGCTGCGTCGGGCGATGCGTTCCAGTTCGTCCAGCTTGTCGAGAATGGCGCGTCGGTCGAGCTGGCCGTCGAGCAGCAGATTGCCATAGGCCTGCGGCATGCCGATCGCCTTGGCGAAATCACCGCTCATCGAACGCGCGGTGGACCCGTCGTCCAGAAATAGAAGGCCCCGCTTGCCGATATCGCGCATCACCGGCTCCAGCGCATCGCCGTCGGCGAGGAAGCGGCCACCCATGTAATTCATGATGCCCGTGTAATTTGTCATCCGGGCCATGGCTTCATGCAGGTTCTTCAGATTTTCATCGGCAGGCCTGCCCGTCAGCAGCGTACCGCGCCCGGGATCGTTCGCCGGATAATCCATCGGCTCCAGCGGCACCTGCAGCAGGACTTCATGACCCTTGCGGCGCGCTTCCTGCATCCACCGCGTCAGACTGTTTCCCGTCGAGGCGAAGGCAAGCGTGACCTCCGGAGGCAGCTCCCTGACGGCTTTCTGGCTGCCGGTCTGGCTGAGCCCGATGCCGCCGACGACGATGGCGATACGTGTACCGCGCGCACCCGACCATGGCCGGGCATAGAGATCGACGGGCCGCAACCCATCCGGCCCGATCACCGGAATACGGCCCTCTGGCGTATCCTCCAGCAGGTTCTCGTCGGGGAGTGAGGCCATGCGCGGATCCTGGCCAACATCCTGCGCGCTGATCAGGGCGGGGCCTTTGCCATCCCGAGCCTTGGGCGAGTATTTCGTCACCACCGAACCATCATCCGTCACGGTGCGCTCGACATTGGCGCCGGAACGCGGCCGGCTTGCCTCCATTCCGCTGCCAGAATCCGGCTTCGGCGCAGCCACTTCCGCCGATGCGGCATCAGTCGTCTCCGGCTGATCCGTCAGCTGCAACGCAGTGAGCGGCAGGGGCATGAATGTCGAATAGGAGGAAAGCCCGAGGAGGCCGATAACGACGAGACCGCCCGCAAGCGAACTCAACGGAATCCGACGGCGGGCGCCACGGTCCTTGCGGCTCTGACCGAGTGGTGCGTGCAGGTCGGCGCTCAAGGTATAATCCGCTCCCGGGTCGCAGATGCGTTCGGGCGCCGGATTGCTCCGGCGCCCTTGGCGTTTACTTCGAAACGACGGCCTTCTGCGGATCCGGCGGGAATGACGGATCCGTCTTCACGCCGCGCAGGAGATCGAGCGCGTAGTTGAGCTGGATGTCGTCCTTGGCTTCCGGCGGAACGTAGGCGGAAGAGCCGGAGCCCTCCTCGTTCTCGTTCTGACCCTTGATGTGACCCGGCAGGGCGGATTCGCCTTCCGAACGAACCTTGCCCTGAAGTTCGGGCGGCAGCGGCTGTTCGACCTTGACGTCCGGCTCGATGCCGGTGCCCTGGATCGACTTGCCCGATGGCGTGTAATAAAGCGCCGTGGTCAGGCGCAGGGCACCCTTGTCTCCCATCGGAATGATGGTCTGCACGGAGCCCTTGCCGAACGAACGCGTGCCGAGCACGGTCGCGCGCTTGAGATCCTGTAGCGCACCGGCGACGATTTCCGAGGCCGAGGCCGAACCACCATTGACGAGAACGATCAGCGGCTTGCCATCGGTCAGGTCGCCGGCGCTGGCGTTGAAGCGGCGGGTATCTTCCGGATCGCGCGAGCGCGTGGAAACCACTTCGCCACGTTCGAGGAAGGCGTCCGACACATAGATCGCCTGGTCGAGCAAACCGCCCGGGTTGAGGCGGAGGTCGAGAACAAAGCCCTTCAGCTTGTCAGCCGGGACTTCCTTCTTGATCTTGGTGATGGCGGCTTCGAGGTCGTCATAGGTCTTCTCGGTGAACGAGATCACCCGGAGATAACCGACATCGCCTTCGACGCGCGACTTGACCGCACGGATCGGGATGATTTCGCGCACGACGCTAAGCTCGATCGGCTTGTCAGCGCCCTTGCGCAGGATGGTGAGCTTGATCGGGGTATTGACCGGGCCGCGCATCTTGTCGACGGCCTCTTCCAGCTTCAGGCCGCGTACGGACTCGCCGTTGATATCGGAGATGAAATCGCCAGCGAGAATGCCGGCCTTGGCACCGGGCGTGTCGTCGATCGGCGTGATGACCTTGACCATCTCGTCTTCCATCGTCACTTCGATGCCGATGCCGCCGAACTCGCCCTTGGTCTGGGTCTGCATGTCGGCCGCGTCCTTGGCATTCATGTAGACCGAATGCGGGTCGAGCGAAGTCAGCATGCCGTTGATGGCGTTTTCGACCAGCTTTTCCTCATCCGGCGGCGTGACGTACTGGGCACGCACACGTTCGAAGACGTCGCCGAAGATCGACAGTTCCTTGTAGGTCGAGGCTCCCGCTGCCTGAGCAGGAATACCGGCCGAATAAAGAACGCTCATCGCAGTCGCACCCATCAGTGCACCGACGAGAACAAGAGAGACCCTACGTACCATTATCAGCCTTTCCAGAATCGCTCCCTGCCCACCACGGACGGGAATCAACCGGTTTTCCATCTTTGCGAAACTCAATGTAAAGGGTCGGACGATCGGTTTCCAGCGCCAAACCCGTCGCGCTCGCCACTCTTTTTTCTCCCATCACCGCCAGCGGCTCGCCCGAAAGCACGAACTTGCCCTGGCTGGTGCTGATCCTGTCCATGCCCGAGAGAACGACATGATAACCGTCACCGGTATTGAGGATCACCATCTGTCCGTAACTGCGGAATTCCCCCGCGAAAACCACCCAGGCATCGGCGGGCGCCGTCACAAGCGCACCGGCAGATGCCGCGATCACCATGCCCCTGGCCGGGTGCCCCGTGCCGTCGGGATCGCCGAACTGGCGCAGGATATCGCCAGCCACGGGCAGTTCCAGTTTCTGCTTCAGTTCCGAGAACGGATATGCGGGCGCAATGCGGTTTTTATCAGGCAATGTGGAGAGCGCCAGCTCCCGTGCTTTCTGCTTTTGTTCCTCGGTCTGCTGACGTCGTTTCTCTTCTTCCGCACGCGCCGCTTCCGCCGCCTCGCGCACTGACGATATCTCGCTTTCGAGCGAAGCAATCAGGCCTTCCATGGTCGAGGCGCGCTCGGCAAGCTCTTCCGACCGGCGCCGTTCGGCGTCCAGTTCCTCGGCATTCTGCTTCGAAATCCGGTCGTTTTCGACGAGCAGCAGATCCATCCGCCGCTCTTCCTCCTGCCGGCTTTGCATGGTCGCAACGAGGTTCGTCATCTCCTTCTGGCCTTCGTCACGCAGCCGCAGGAGCTCCTGAAGATCCGCGGCAAGCCGGTCCGTCTCCTTGCGAACACCGGGAACGACCGCCCCGAGCAGGATCGCCGTGCGCACCGAGGCCAACGCATCGTCCGGGCTGACCAGAAGAGCGGGCGGCGGATTGCGACCCATGCGCTGCAGCGCCGCCAGAACCTCCGCGAGAACCGCGCGTCTTTCCTTGAACGAATGACGGATCTTGTCTTCGCGAACCCCGAGATCGGCAAGTTTGCGTTCGCCCTCGGTCATCTTCCGCTCGAGATCCTTGCGCCGCGAGGCGGATTCGATCAGCGCCGATTTCAGGCTCTCGGAAGTCTTTGCAATGGCGGCGGTGCTCTGCCGCAGGTTTTCGGACTTCTCCTCCGAAAGCTGCATGCTGCGGGAAAGCTCCTGCAACTCGCGCCCGATCTGGTCCCGTTTCAGGCGCAACGCCTGCGCAGCATCATCCGCTCCGGATTCTGGAGCCGGATTTGCGGCGGCTGCAACGCCGGGCGTTGCGGGGGATGCTGCAGCGGAGGCAGCCGGATCTGCAGGTTCGGTCGGCTCCTGAGCCCTTGCCGGCGGCAGCGCATGGCCGACCATGACCGCCGCAAGCACCAGCGCTCCGCCCGCGCCGGCACGCAGGGCGCGGCGTCCGGACGTCGTCACGGCTTTTCGCATGAATGGTCGTTTGTCTTGTCGCAAGGGACTTTCCCGGTTCGCCGCGGAAATTACGCTGATTTGCCTTCAGGCGCAAAGCGCCATGCGGCAACCGGCGGGATCAGACCCGGTGATAGGGATGACCGGAAAGAATGGTGACGGCCCGGTAGAGCTGTTCGGCGATCAGGATTCGTACCAGCTGGTGCGGCCAGGTCAGCCTTCCGAGGTTGAGAACGACCTTCGCCCGCTCCCGAAGGTCCGGATCGACGCCATCCGCGCCGCCGATCACGATTGCGAGATCACGCTGGCCCCGGTCGCGATGTTCGCCAAGCAACGTTGCGAATTCCTCGCTGTCGAGCGCCTTGCCACGCTCGTCGAGCACAACGATCATCGCGCCGTCCGGTATGCTTTTCAGCAGTTCGGCGGCTTCTTCACGCTTGCGCGTCTGCGCGTTTCCCGCGCGGCTTTCGGTGAGTTCGACCATGCGGGAAAGCTCGAGGCCGCTTGGCGGTCCTGCCTTGGCAAACCGGTCCAGATAACGGGACGCAAGCTCCTTCTCCGGTCCGGATTTCAGCCGGCCCACGGCATAGATGCCAATTCGCATGTCGCACTCCATCCATTTCGGCCGCAAAACCAAGTCCGCAGCGATAACACGGATCGCTGCATCGCTCGGCTTGTCTCACTGCCGGGTGAGCGGCAGCCGGCCGACAGTCGATGGCTTAGTGCAGCCGCCCTTCCTCGATATCCGGAGCCGCCCACATTCTTTCGATGTTGTAGAACTCGCGGATTTCAGGACGGAACACATGCACGATCACGTCACCGGTGTCTATCAGCACCCAGTCGCCTGTTTCCAGTCCCTCGACACGGGCGGAGCGGAAGCCCTCGTCCTTGAGGTCGGACATCAGATGCTCGCTGATAGCGGTCACATGCCGGTTCGAACGCCCGGAGACAACGACCATGTAGTCGCCCAGCGCGGATTTTCCGGCAATGTTGATGGTAACGATATCTTCTGCCTTGGAGTCCTCGAGGCTTGCGAGGACCAGCTCAAGCTCGCGGGCTGCGGCATCGGCGCCACGTTCCGGGCTTTTGGGAAGGACGACAGGCATCTTTCCATTGGTGTGTACTGTTGTCAGAGTTTTTCCTTTCCTTGGCATAACAGAACAGCACTGCGGCGATTCCCTCGTTATGGGATCGCTCATAGAAGGTGGCACCGTTCCGTTAATCTTTCAAGAGAGCCCGAATTGGCTATGTGGATAGCGCGGAGGCGTCATTCGGCAGCCTCCCTGAGCGCGGTCGAGCTCAGTGGCGAACGAGGTCCGTGGATGAAGGTCCATGCCGGAGCCTTCTTCTTCCACAATACGCCGGCATCGTCCTCATCGATGCGGGCGTAATCGAAGGCATGCGCCATTTTCGACGAGAGATAGGAAAGCGTAGACCCCGGCCGGTCGATCACCGCGATGGGGAAGGTCTCCGCGATCCGCCGCCATTGCTGCCACTTGTGGAACGACCTGAGATTGTCCGCGCCCATGATCCAGATGAAGCGCGCATGTGGGTTGCGCGCCTTCACATAGTCGAGCGTCCGTGCCGTGTAGCTGGTGCCGAGCGTCCGCTCGAATGCGGTCACCTTGATGCGCGGGTCCGTGGCGATCTCCTCGCATTTCGCCAGCCTTTCGGAGAGCGGCGCGAGATTGTTATGGTTCTTCAGAGGATTGCCCGGCGTCACGATCCACCAGAGCTGGTCGAGACCGAGACGCCTGATCGCAATCTCGGCCACCAGCGTGTGCCCCTCATGCGGCGGATTGAAAGACCCGCCGAACAGGCCGATCACCATGCCGCGCTCGGTATGCGGCATGTATCGGTACCGGTAGGCAATCGGGTCTTTCGCCGTCACGTCAGGGCCGCACCTGTCCGGTGCCACGCACGCGGTATTTGAAGGAGGTAAGCTGCTCCACACCGACCGGACCACGCGCATGCATCTTGCCGGTGGCAATGCCGATTTCGGCCCCATGCCGAATTCGCCGCCATCGGCGAACTGGGTGGAAGCGTTATGCAGCAGGATCGCGGAATCGATCTCGTTGAAGAAGCGCTCGACGACCTCGGGATTTTCAGCAAGCACTGCTTCCGTATGGTTCGACGAATAACGGTTGATGTGGTCGATCGCACCGGACACGCCATCGACGATCGCAACGGAAATGATCGCATCGAGATATTCGGTGCGCCAGTCTTCTTCCGTCGCAGCCTTGAAGCCGGGATGAACCTTGAGCACCGTGGCCGAAGCGCGGATTTCACAGCCCGCTTCCGTCAGCGCCTCGAGAAGCGGCATCAGATGCGTGCCGATCGCCGCGCTGTCGACCAGCAGGGTTTCGGCCGAACCGCAGATGCCGGTGCGGCGCATTTTGGAATTGACCACGATTTTCCTGGCCATTTCGAGATCGGCCGAAGCGTCCACATAGATATGGCAAAGGCCTTCCAGATGGGCGAAGACCGGCACACGCGCCTCCGACTGGACACGGGCGACGAGGCTTTTGCCGCCACGCGGCACGATCACGTCGATTGCTCCGCCAAGACCCGTCAGCATGGCGCCGACCGCGGCACGATCCGTGACAGGAACGAGCTGGATGGCGTCGGCCGGCAGGCCCGCCTTTTCCAGACCCTTCACAAGGCAGGCGTGGATAGCACGCGAGGAATGGACCGAATCCGAACCGCCGCGCAGGATGACGGCGTTGCCGGCCTTCAGGCACAGCGCCCCGGCATCAGCCGTCACGTTCGGGCGGCTCTCATAGATCACGCCGATCACCCCGAGCGGTGTGCGCACGCGTTCGATCTTGAGACCGTTCGGACGCTCCCAGGCGGCAATAACCTCGCCGACGGGATCCTTCAGCTCCGCGACTTCGCGAATACCCTTGGCAATCGCCGCGACCCGGCCGGAATCGAGCGTCAGGCGATCCATGAAGGAGCCTGTCAGGCCAGACGCCTTGCCGTTTGCGACATCCATGGCATTGGCGGCAAGGATCGCCTCCTCGGCAGCCAGGATCGCATCGGCCATGGCGACAAGCGCCGCATTCTTCTGCTCGGTTGGGGCAATCGCCAACGGTCGGGCAGCAGCGCGGGCGCTGCGGCCGATATCGAGCATGAGGGCGTCGATGTCCGTGTGGTTGGCTTTTGCCTTGTCAAGCATGAGCTTCGTCCTTGTTTTCAGCACTCGCATGGTGGTCGTGCTTATGCGCCGGATCGGTCATCACCAGGTCGTCCCGGTGGATCATGGCCGAGCGGCCGGCATAGCCGAGGATTTCCTCGATTTCGCCGGACTTGCGGCCGGCAATCTTGCGGGCATCGTCGGCATCGTATCCGGCAAGCCCCCGGGCAATCTCGCGGCCCTCGTTCCCGATCACCGAAACCGTGTCGCCGCGGCTGAACTGGCCGGCAACCATGCGCACACCGGCCGGCAGCAGGCTCTTGCCCGCCTTCAGCGCACCCTGCGCGCCGGCATCGATATGCAGTTCGCCCGCCGGCTGGAGCTGACCTGCAATCCAGGTCTTGCGCGCGGTGACGGGCGCCGCGGACGGCGCAAACCACGAATGACGGGCGCCATCGACAATGCTCTTCAAGGGGTGATCGGCCTTGCCCGAGGCGATAATCATCGCGCAGCCCGCCCCGGTCGCGATCTTGCCGGCATCGATCTTGGTCCGCATGCCGCCGCGCGAGAGTTCGGACGCCGCTCCGCCTGCCATCGCCTCGATCTCCGGCGTAATCTCGGCAATCGCGTCGAGGAACTTCGCCTGCGGATCGAGATGCGGCGGCGCCGTGTAAAGGCCGTCGATATCGGACAGGAGCACCAGCAGGTCGGCCCCGGCCATGGTGGCGACGCGGGCGGCAAGCCGATCGTTGTCGCCATAGCGGATCTCGGTGGTGGCAACGGTGTCGTTCTCGTTGATGATCGGCACCGCACCGATCTTCAGGAGCTGCTTCAGCGTGGCGCGCGCGTTGAGATAGCGCCGGCGCTCTTCGGTATCGCCAAGCGTCAGGAGGATCTGGCCGGCGACGATGGAGGAGCGCGACAGGCTTTCCGACCAGTGACGGGCAAGCGCAATCTGGCCCACCGCCGCCGCCGCCTGACTTTCCTCCAGCTTCAGTGCGCCGGAGGGAAGGTCGAGCACCGTTCTTCCAAGCGCAATCGCGCCGGAGGAAACGACCAGCACATCGATCCCGCGAGACTTGAGCTCCGCGATATCGTCGCAGATGGCATCGAGCCAGCTCTTCTTCAGGCCGCTGCCGCGATCGACCAGCAGCGCCGAGCCGATCTTGATGACGATGCGCTTGTAGCGCGTCAGCGATTTGCGTGCGGCGGCCATGCTATTCGTCGCTTTCCGTATCCGTATCCAGATCGCGCTTGCGATTCTTGTCCTTCTTTTCCCGAAGATCCACATCGCCGTTTTCGGCGACGATGACGTCTCTCAGCGCACGCAGCGCCTCGGTCATGCCCTTGCCGGTGATGGCGGAGAGAAGCAGCGGCACCTTGCCGGACGCCTTCTTCAGCTCCTGAGCCTTCTTTTTCAGGCCCGCCTCGTCAAGCACGTCGATCTGCGACAGCGCGACGATCTCCGGCTTGTCCTCAAGGCCGCCGCCATAGGCTTCCAATTCGTATTTTACAGTCTTGTAGGCCTTGCCGACATTCTCTTCCTGCGCGGAAACGAGATGCAGCAGAACGCGCGTGCGCTCCACATGGCCCAGGAACCGGTCACCGATGCCGATGCCCTCATGGGCGCCTTCGATCAGGCCGGGGATGTCGGCGAGAATGAATTCCCGCTCGTCGATGGTCGCCACACCGAGGTTCGGGTGCAGCGTCGTGAAGGGATAGTTGGCGATCTTCGGTCGGGCGCGGGTCACCGCTGCAAGGAAGGTCGACTTGCCGGCATTCGGCAGGCCGACGAGACCGGCATCCGCGATCAGCTTCAGCCTGAGCCAGATGGTCTTTTCTTCGCCCTCGAGACCCGGATTGGCCCAGTTCGGCGCCTGATTGGTGGCCGACTTGAAATGCGCATTGCCGAAGCCGCCATTGCCGCCCTTGCCGAGCCGGAAGCGCTGGCCTTCCACGGTCATGTCGACGATCAGCGTCTCGTTGTCTTCCTCGAAGATCTGCGTGCCGACCGGCACTTTCAGCGTCACGTCTTCGCCGTTCGCGCCGGTGCGGTTGCGGCCCATGCCGTGCATGCCGACCTTGGCCTTGAAATGCTGCTGGAAACGGAAGTCGATCAGCGTGTTGAGACCGTTGACCGCCTCGACCCACACATCGCCGCCGCGTCCGCCGTCGCCACCGTCCGGTCCGCCGAACTCGACGAATTTTTCGCGACGGAACGAGACGCTGCCGGCGCCACCGTCGCCTGAGCGGATATAAACCTTTGCCTCGTCGAGAAATTTCATGCTTCAGCCATTGATAACGTGTGGAGATGTACGGAATTTATGCGGCCATCGATATAGCCGGTTGAAGCGGAGGTCAAAGAGTATCGTGAAGTTCGTCAGCTACAACATCCAGTTCGGCATGGGCCTGGATGATAAATTCGATCCCGTGCGGATCGCCGACAGCATCCGGGATGCGGATGTCATCGCCCTGCAGGAAGTAACCCGCGGTTTTCATCGAAACGGCGATGCCGATCTCGCTGAAACCTTTGGCGAACTCTTTGCCGACTACTTCAGCACCTTCGCAGCCGCCTGCGATGTCCTGATCGACCATCAGATCGTTGAAGGACGCCTGAGCGAACGGCGTTTCCAGTTCGGCAACATGGTGCTGTCGCGCTATCCGATCCTCGCAACCCGCCACCTGCTTCTGCCGCGCAGCCGCACCTATGACAAGCTGAACCTGCAGCGCGGCGCCGTCGAAGCGGTGATCGACGCGCCGGGTGGTCCGCTGCGCGTCTATTCCCTGCATCTCGACCACGTCTCGCCCGGCGAGCGGATCGCCCAGATCCGTTTCATCAAGGAACGTGTCGCAAACTTCGGCCGCGAAGGCGGAGCCCTGACGGGAGCCCACCAATTCGGGCTCCGGGATCTGCCGCTTCCCTCCGGCTATCTCATCATGGGCGACTTCAACATGGAGCCGGAATCGCCCGAATATATCGAGATGGTCGGCCTCGACGACCAGTTCTATGGCCGTGTGCCGCGCGCCGACCTGCCGCTCGATGCGCTGGCGCATTGCCGCGCCCATAGCCCGGAAGGCTATAGCTGGATGAGTCCCGATCGCACCGTGCGCAAGCATCTCGACTATTGTTTCCTCAGTGGTGATCTCGCCCCGCGCCTGAAAAGCGCGAGCGTCGACATTTCCGCTCCGGGTTCCGATCACTTCCCGGTCTGGGTCGAGCTCGACTGATTCCCGACCCCCGAATACTGGCGATACCGGGCAGCTCTTGCCCGCCCGGTATCCTGTTTTCATGCATCCGGCCGGAAATCCGCCTGCGTGACCTGCGTCTCGATATGCGGCGCAACCGCATTGCGGGAACGCGAGTAGAGATCGCCGCTTCGGGTAATCACGAAGCCGAGCTTCTCCTGAATGCGCAGCGACGCCGCATTGTCGGCAAAGGCGCCGGAATGCAGCACCTCGTCCGGCATGCGCCGGAAGAAGCGCTCGACCGCCGCTCCCGCAGCCTCGGACATGATGCCCTTGCCCCAGTAATAGCGATCCAGCCAGTAGCCGACATGCCACTGACCATGCCGGAGCTCGATGCTGATGGCGCCGATATGCACGTCGTCACCGCCAAGAGTGATGGCGAACGACCAGTCGGGCGTGATGCCCGATGTCGCCCGGCTCAGCCAGTCGATCGCGTCCTCCCGGTCATAGGGAACCGGCACCCGCGCCAGCATCCGCACGACCTGATAGTCCGAAAACGACTGGGCGATCGCGTCGGCATCGCTCATGCGGTGAGGCCTCAGCACCAGCCGCCGCGTCTCGATGGTCGGGCAGGGTCCGGGCGGCCGCGTTGCCGGACGCTGGATATCGGGACGCTGGGAGAGAGCGTTCATCTCATCTCCCCCCAGCTCTTGAGCGACATCCAGGTCTTGCGGTCGAGCCGGTACCATTCCACCGGCATCATGCCGCCGGTTGCGAGGTTGCCGACCATCCCTGAGCCCTGGAACTGGAAGCCACACTTCTGGATCACCCGCCGCGAGGCGATGTTGGTGACCCTGCAGCGGGCATCGATCCGCTCGATGTCGCGGGTACGGAAAGCCATGTCGATCAGCGCATGCGCCGCCTCCGTGGCATAGCCCTTGTTCCAGTAAGGCTCCCCGAGCCAGTATCCGATTTCAAGTGTTTCATCGTCGCTGGAATGCGGCTCCAGTCCGCAGCAACCGAGAAACTCACCGTTGACGGCTTTTGTGATGGCATAGACGCACTTGCCAATCTCGCCGATATTCGTGCGTCGCACGAAGTCGGCGGCGTCTTTCATCGTATACGGGTGCGGCATGCGCGACACCATGGTCGCGATTGCGGCGTTGTTGGCGAGATGGGCAAGGGCGTCGATGTCTTCTTCGTGAGGGGCCCGCATGACGAGCCGCTGCGATAACAAGACGGGGCAATCGCTCCGTTGCCGATCCGGCCTGAACCGGTCCTGGGGTGACCGGGATTGGTCGACCCTCAACAATTCGCTTTGCATGGTTCAGTCTCCTTCTGGTTGAAAGGCAAAAGAAAAAGGGGAGTTGGGTGGCGCCCCATCTCCCCTGTTTTCTTGACTGAACCTGTTACGCACAGCCGGGTCGATGAGACGCCGGCTGTTTAGAGCGTTACCGGCTTATTCCGCTGCTTCCGCCGTTTTCGGCATTACGGACACGTATACTCGGCCGTTGGCCTTCGTACGGTACGCAACATTGCCGGCGGTAAGTGCGAAGATCGTATGATCCTTGCCAATGCCGACGTTCGCGCCCGGATGCCACTGGGTGCCGCGCTGACGCAGAATGATGTTGCCTGCAACGACGACTTCGCCGCCGAACTTCTTCACGCCAAGGCGCTTGGACTCGGAATCGCGACCGTTACGCGAGGAACCGCCAGCTTTTTTGTGTGCCATTGGAGTTCTCCTTTAAAACCTAGTTCTCGTTCGAGCGCGATTAAGCGGCTACGATGTCGGTGATGCGCACCACGGTGTGGTGCTGGCGATGGCCGCGCGAACGCTTGGAGTTCTGGCGACGACGCTTCTTGAATGCGATCACCTTCTTGCCACGGGTCTGCTCGACGACTTCAGCCTTGACGGAAGCACCGGCGACGAAAGGCGCGCCGATCTTCGCATCGGCGCCAACGCCAACAACGAGGACTTCGGTGAATTCTACGGTTGCACCAGCTTCGGCTTCCAGCTTTTCGATGGAAAGCACATCGTTGGTGTTGACGCGGTACTGCTTACCGCCGGTCTTGATGACTGCGAACATTTTTTATCCTTTCATGTTCGTTCCAGCTCTTTCCGGCTTGCCGGACGGCTGTCTTTTTGTCAGTCGGTGTAGCGAATGCTCCCAGTTCCATTGAACCCAAAACACCCGCCGGTGAAACCCCGCATCGAAACGGAGAAAACAAGACACAGTACGCCCATGTCTAATTCCCCGGTCGCATACGTGAGACACAAAAAACTGTCAAGATAAAAGCTTAGGCTAACGCGATATTCGCGCTTGCCAGCCTACGAAACACCCGCTAAGAGACACCCCGCGCTGACCAACGCGTCATCATGCTCAAGCGGAGAGGTGGCTGAGTGGTCGAAAGCACCGCACTCGAAATGCGGCATACCTGCAAGGGTATCGTGGGTTCGAATCCCACCCTCTCCGCCATAATGATCCCTTGGGGTGTAAGGGTTTTCTGATATTAGCCGGATTTGCTCACTCTTGTTTGCCGCTGCGGGAACTGGCCAGGGCCACACTCGAGGCACGCTCGAAGATCTTACCGCGTAGTGGCTACGCACCGGACATGCCCCAACATCTAGTGGCGACCTTGACAATCCTCACAAAAAGAGTCCGTCCGAGCGAGTCGCCCTTTACACTTGATCAGCAAATCACATATAACCATCACATAATCCCGTATGGCTAGCCCAGCGGACCCCACGGATTCCGGTCCGTGGGGTTTATTATTTCTGCGGCATGTATTTTACTGCTGCAATGATTCGATCTTCCTTTTTCATCGACGGGTTTAACCTCTATCACGCAATAAAGCGTCTTAATGAGCCCCATTTGAAATGGGTTGACCTGATGCGCCTTATGCATCGACAAACATCGCCAAAAACAGAGACAGTTCAGGCAGTGTATTACTTTTCTGCATATGCTCATTGGTTGCCAGATCAGAGAAATCGGCATGAACAATATGTGGCAGCTCTAAATACAAGCGGCGTTCAAATTGTCCTTGGTCAATTTAAGGACAAGCATAAGCATTGCCATGAGTGTGGAACAACATGGATCCAGCACGAAGAAAAAGAAACAGACGTAAATGTCGCTCTCTACGTCTTAAATGAAGCTTACAGGGACACCTACGATCGGGCTTACATCGTCTCGCGTGACAGCGATTTGAAGCCCGCCGTTGAAATGGTGAAGATGCAATTTCCTAAAAAGGAAATATTCATAGTTGCTCCTCCTCACCTGGGACACTCTAATGACTTGATCCAGGTAGCGGATGGAAAGCAGAAGATAAAGAAGCAACAGATCGAGCAGAGCCTATTTCCGGCTACGGTTCAAGACCATAAGGGCAATGTGGTTGCTACCCGTCCCGCGGAATATGATCCGCCGAAACTTCCGGTTACCGCTTAGTCGTCACCTTTTCTCGTTGCGGAGATCGACATCGATCATGCATACTGTGCCGAGAATCCTTCCCCTCCAGGGAGAAGCGCAGGTTCGCATTACCGAGCAACAACTTGGATGTTCAGCGGAGCGCCGCCGCCGATGATGTCCAGCAGGCGGTCGATATTAGGATGGGCGCCGGGGCGGCTTCTGGCATCGGCCGTGTGTTCTGCGAAAATGTCGAGGGCGTGAGCTGCCGCCTGCTTGTCTAGGATGCCAAAGGATTGCTGGAGATACTGATAGACCGCGAGCGAACCCTGCTTGCCCGGCTGGTTTTCGATCGTCGTGACGATGGTTCCTGCCAGGTCGACCAGATCGATGCGCGCAAGGCCTTCGATCGGTGGCAGCAGTTGCAAATTGTCCTTGAATAAAGCCGCGGGCTGGATCATCGCAGGTTCTTTCTGTTCTCTCAGCTGATCTAGGATCGGATCGAAATGATCGAAAACTCGTCGAGCGAACAGCCGCAGTGATTTAAAAACATTCTCGATTAAGGCACTCATTTCCGCCTCGTCGTCGAACTGCTCGCCCAGCATCTCTTTCTTGGCTAAGCACATCCAGTCTTTTCCGGCCCGTGAGCTGGGTCTGTGTAGGCGACACTTTTCTAAGAGGCTCACGTAATTTTGACGCGAGCTTTCCTCGCCGGGCCCAAGATAGAGATAAGCATTGATCTTCTTGCCCTCTCGTTTGAGTTCGAGCAGGATAAATCTCTTCGAATCCGTCCAATGAGCCCCTTTGAAGTTCGGTAGGGAATCCCAATTCAAGAATGCAAAGCGAATGATTGTCTTGTAGTCAGCATCCAAAGCTACCTCGACGCCGTCATCCGCCAGAGCTTTGATGAAGTCGGATTTCTGATCCTTGAGGGCATCGAAGAGGTTGCCGACTTCGTCTGGTCTTCGATCAGCAAGAAACCCGAGGGCCTCTCCGTGCTGAGCCCACAATTTGCGCGCGATCTCTTCCAGTCTTCGGTCTTCCAAGTGGTGTCTCCTGAGCATGCGCAGATAGGCCCTGAACATCGTCGATGCTGGGTTTTCGTTGGGTTGATTTGCTAATATCTCCAGATGCTCGACAAGGTCAGCTATCCGTAGCGGCTCCCAATTTTCGGCATCGACGGGGTCCTCTTCGTGTTTTGTAAGAAACACATTGATGTGACGCCAGTCATCAGACTTGGGCCATTCCTGCTCAACAATTTTGCGATAACGCTCAAGCTGATCGAACCCTTGGACCGAATCTATCTTGAGCTCGATAGGGATCACGACTTTGGCAGACCGTAGAACAATTATTAGATCGATGTTGCGCCACTCGCGCCGAACGTCAGCTTGGTCAATGTCGAGCAGATGAACATCGAGGGGCTTTAGCCCTAAACCGCTCTCCGTGCTCGAACAATGTTGAGCGATGCACATCAGAAACGAACGAAGGATCTGAGTCGTGAAGCCATGCGGGCGACCAGGATTCAGCAGGTAGGCAAGATAATTACCGTGTCTGACCTCCGAGCGGACCATGCCTAGTGCTTCAAACGGGCAGTATTGATCAAACTCTTTTTCAAGCTCTGCGAAATCGCAGTCGTTGAGAAGGAGCGCTTCGAGTTTGCTTTCCATAAGTGTCTCAAAATCTATTCAAGGCTAATTATTTTCACCGGCGCAAACGTCTCCAGCTTCTTCAGCCCAGACACCATGCCCTTGCCAAACATCGGACTGCCGATCGCCCCCTTCAGCCAGCATTCCTTCTTCGGCTTGATGTATGTGAATGCCATGCAGCGCTTCTCGTCTATGCAAGCCAGGCGGCAATCGAGTGGTGTCTTTGCTGTTCGCTCTGGTCGGCGCGATAGATCTCCACCAGGCAGATCGATATCGTCATAAAGGGCGGTCGTGGGATCGATCGTTCCCAAGGTTAAGGCGCCAGGATCTGACTCAGCTCCACTCAAGAAGCGGCCAGAGAATGCGACGCTATTGCCGTCGGCTCGACCTGCGCTGGATTTCAGAAAGCAATTTGGCCCGCGCTTAATCTTGGGATTGGCGTTGAAGGTGAACGCCTTACATTGCCCATCCATGACGAGACAGCTCTTTGCGCATTCCCCTGCGTCCGTCACACGTATCGATGAAATATCGTCGCCGAAGAGGTCCAGGCCCGTGTAGACCGCTATCCGATTCGGACGGCGAGTGAATTCTTCCAAGGGCGAAAGCTTGGATTCAGTTTGCAGGTCCGAAGTCATTGGCATCTCAGCGGTTGCGCTAGGAGCGGTCGTTGGCTGGGTCGCGGCGCTGGAGGGGGCCGGCACGTCAACCACTGTTGCTGTTCCGCTCGGCTCATCTGCTGTCCGGTTCAGACGATAACGCTCGATCTCTTCCGAGGAGAAAACGTGCATGTCGTCTGGCGGCGTTTTGAACATGACGTGCATGACGTCCATTGGAGTTCCGAACCGGTTCAGAACCTCGATTATGTCCGAAATGGCAAGTTGGGCTCCAACGAGGTCCGGCGCGTCTGACGATATCTGGTGAACACCCAGCTCGCCGTCGACTTTCCGTTCTTTGCCGGCGAGGAAGACGAAGGAGCATGCAGAGTAGCACTTGCTGCCCTTCGGAATGTAGGTGGCCAGTTTACGTTGATGGATGTCGTCGGCAATCAGAAGTCCCATCTGCACATTGCCGCCTGGGCTGTTGAGGGTCACCAGCTTTGCATCCGGTGCCGCCTGAAGTGCGCGGCGAAAGCTCAGCGCTGAATTGACGTCTATATCGCCGTTCAATGCGATGACGCCCTTGTTGGCGTCGTCGACGATAAATGGCCCGAACGTCTTCTGGTCGGCCGACGCGTCGCCAGTTGAGAAGAGAGATAAAAGAGCGATAGTGACGACAGCTCGAAATCTATTACACATGAACACAGCCCCTGACCCGGCCTCATCAAACTATATTGGATGATGATGGACAAGGTAGACAGGAGCGATTTGGCGCCTACTTTTGATTGCAGTTAACTGAGGCGTGGTCGTGGCGGTATAATCCTTGGCACCCCGTCAGGGGCATCCTACGCGTGACCTTCAATACCGGTTGGAGATCACATGGCAACGATTAGGAAGCTCAGAGGACGCTGGCAGGCTCAGGTTCGGCGGCGCGGCATGAAGCCTCGTTGCAAATCCTTCGACAGCAAGCTCGAAGCCGAGAAGTGGGCGCGCGATCTAGAAGCACAGGTAGATCGATTCGGTGCCGCCCCCGACACGAAGATTCTCGAAAGCACGACGCTCGGCGATTTGCTGGAACGCTATCAACGTGAAGTGTCGCCTCTAAAGCGCGGGTCCGTGCAGGAGATTCAGCGGATCGATGTGCTGCGGCGCCATGATCTCGCTTACCGGACGCTCATCGGGCTGAGCCAGCAGGACATTGCATCGTTCCGTGATGAACGGCTTCAGTCGGTAGCTCCATCTACCACCGTCCGGGAGCTTGCGATCCTGAGCCACGTCCTTGAGGTCGCTATCCGCGATTGGGGTCTGCCGCTCGCAAAGAACGTCGTGAAGCTGGTTCGCCGTCCGGTCATCCGCAACGAGCGCAGTCGGCGATTAACCGGCGACGAGGAGCGACGCCTTCTGGATGGCTGCGACGGCGGACAGATTCCATACTTCAAGACGTTGCTGATCCTCGCCATCGAGACCGGGATGCGTCGAGGGGAGATCCTCGGGCTGCGGTGGTCCGACATCTCGCACAATCGACGGGTGATCACGCTCGCGATGACCAAGAACGGTTCCGGTCGTGAGGTGCCGCTGTCCCAGCGCGCGTTCGACGCCTTGATGGAGTGGAAGTCCCGCACCGACGTAGATCAATCTACTGTCTTCCCAATGACCGCCGGCGCTCTGGAGCAAGCGTGGCGTCGTCTGTTGATCCGCTCGGGCATCAAGGCGCTGCGCTTCCATGATCTCCGTCACGAGGGCGTCAGTCGCCTGTTCGAACGCGGTCTCAACATGATCGAGGTCAGTAGCATCTCCGGTCACAAGGAACTGAGAATGCTGAAGCGCTACACGCACTTGAGCGCTGACGACCTCGTCGCGCGCCTGGGATAGATCGATCTACTGCTGCTCAATTCGGACTCGTCCACCAACCTGATGACGCGATGGATGGGGCGGCTTCCACTTTCGCCGTCAAGTGAAGTCCTAGAAAAAATTCGTGTCGCAAAAGGGGATGCCTTCTGGCGCCGCCGCAACTCGGGCACGTAACCACCGCTCCTGGCGTCCGTTCAACTTTACAGTCTGCCAACTTTTGGCGTTGCTTGGCACCTATAATGACGATCGAGTCAAGCTATTCGACAGAGAGAAGAATGATCACCTTCTTAGGGCAAATAAGGAGATTCTTGCCCTTAACTTTGCACTAAGTTGACAGGATCCGGTCGTTTCCGTGGTTTTCGTCCCAAGAACCAGCGATCTTCGTATCGGAGAGGCGCAAAACTATCCGATCTCTCGCTGAGAGCGCTTCCGCATTGGTCTTACTCCCGGCAGAAGCTCCCGATCGCCACCGCAAAGGGAAGAGTCAAAAAACTCCCGAATGCCTCTGCGATCTCGCTATATGCAATCCAGAGCGCGGCGCCTCGCATCTTCTCACCCCATTCTTTCAACGTGCCCCACGGGGACGAAGGAGTAGCTATGTCTAAATTTCATACAGCCGCGAATGCTCGCATCCAGGACGCGATCAGATCGTGCGAACTCATCATGCCGGATGTGCTTGCTCGCGAGCAAGACGTCGCCGAGACCAAGTGGTTTGGATACCGCTTCATGTCTCCTCTGGCCGCAACGATGCTCTTCGCGGAGCTTTATCGGGAGATCCTGAAGCAACACGTCCGCGTTCATCAGGACAAGGAAAGAGCGCAACAAGTGCGTGGTCTTGGCGCTAATTTGTTCGACGCTCCCAACCGCGTTCTGACCGAAGTCTGGAATGCTCGGCTGCGGGCCGACGAGATGGGCATCCCCTACCAGCTCTTGATCGAATTCGGTCTCGACTTTGCCGGTCGCCGGAAGTGGAGAAGGGCGCCAAGACCGGGGCAAGTGTTTGGCACCGAAAACTCTGGGTGGGCCTGGATTGCCAAACTTGAGCAGTTTCTCGACGGACGTTTCGAGGCGTGCATCCGCGAACTGTCTGATCTGCCCGAATACAGAGTCGAGAACTACCGGGGTCTGCGGTCGCAGAACGACCTTCGCGACTATTTGCTTGACGAGCTCAGAAACACGACCCGGCCTTGGGCCATGATGCTGCAAACTTATTGCCTGGAGCATCGGTATCTATCGGTCAGTGCTGCGATCAAGGCGGTGCCGAAGCAGATGCGCAAGAATGCAATCTCCAGCATCAGGTCAAATGTGGCTCAAGGGCATGTCGTGGTGGCGCCTGTAGAGCCATTGCCGTTGGTCAGCTATGTTCCGGCTTGCTTCGGAATTCCGGTGCCTCAGTCCTCCGGGTGCAATGGCTGCTCGTTTGCGGTGCAGTGCGCGAAAAGCTCCGGGATCGTTACTGAAGCTATGAACGACCGGCACGGCGCGCTGTCCCCATTGCAGGACCGGAGAGATGAAACTCGGAAAGAAGGGCAACGCCGTCGCACGCGCAGGCACCGCGCGCTCAAAGCTGCCTCTGCCCTTCGTTCTAACCCTTCACTTTAAGAAGAACCGGAGATGACGAGTGTAACGGTCGACCTAGGGTTCTCTTTCTTTAATAGATAGATAACCCTAGGTCGACAGTTACATCCTAACGCTTCTCCGGATCGTCATCACTTTCTGACGTTAGGAGTTCAGATGCATATCGATATCACAGATCTTCGCCGGTTGTTCCGGAACAGGTTCGAGACTTATCTGGATAGTGGCAACCGTGCTGCCGCGACGGAGCTCGACGGATGTCCTCTTACGCTTCGCGAATGCTGTGGCCTGCTCGCAAATGACCCCGAGCCCTTTCCGGCCCGTTATCGACAAGATCTCAGAAACCTTCGCGCTAGGGTGCGGCTGCGCACAGCGTTTGACAGACACACCTACGGTGACGTGGCAAATCTCCTGGCTGGCGGTCTGCTGAAATAGGCGGACGTTGGCAGTGCCGGCGTCAAGCTAAGCGCCCTCAGCATTGCAGCGCGGCGATTTAGACTCATGGGCGCGCGCGGCGTCTCCGATGAATGATGCCCTGTCGGGACGTTGAAGCCAGCCAGTGAGCGCCTATGAGTCAAGCAGCAGCATCCTGGCCAGCAACGTCGGTCTTGAGAACGCGCAGCAGCGTCCGGGGATGAATTCCATGCTTCGCGGCGATCGTCTCGACCGAGACCGAGCCCTCAGCAAGAGCAACGCGCGCTTCCTGACGCTGCTCGGGTGTCATCGCCGGTCGTCTGCCGATGCGACTACCACGAGCACGGGCAGCAGCCATTCCGGCGCGAGTCCGTTCGCTGATCAGGGAGCGCTCAAACTCCGCCATGCTGGCGAGAACGTGGAGCATCAGCCGACCGGCTGGCGTGCTGGTGTCCAGGCTCTCACTGAGCGACCGGAATTCGATACCTCGTTCATTGAGATCGCGGATCAGCTTGAGGAGTTCGAAGAGGGAACGACCGAGCCGGTCCAACCGCCAGACGGTGAGCGTATCGCCGCGTTGAAGTGATCGAAGCAGCCGGGTAAGGCCTGGGCGGTTGAAATCGGCTCCGGAAAATCCTTCGTCAGACAGAACCTCGTGGCACCCTACAGCCTTCAGTGCGGCAAGTTGCAGGTCGAGGCTTTGCTCGACGGTGCTCACCCGCGCGTATCCGATGTTCCGCATGTCTCTCTCGCCTTGATGTCGATGCCTCTGCTGGTTTCTGCATCGACAATACCCGCCAAGCCCTTGATTTAAAGGAACCATTTCGTGCGGCGAGCATTTTCTGTTGACCGACTTGGTCGCGTCAAAGGAAATCAGCGCGTTAGCTTGGACGAACAGAATGCGGGTTCGTTATGACGGAACCCTTCCCTTTCGTGCGGATGATTCCGGTCGAAGTCACGCCAGAGGTCTCATGTCCATTTCCGATCAAGACGATAACGCCCGTTCCACATTTCTGGACAAAGCCGCTGTTTTGTTGCGCGCGGCGGTGATCGCTCCCATGCTGCTGAATAGCGCTCCAGCCTTCGCCGACGCGCTCGATACGGCTTTCGTCAACGCAATGACACCTTACGTGGTGTTGAAGCGCGGCGCTCTTGAATGTGACAAGCCAGTCGGGGAATACATCGCCTACAAATCGCGGATGATTGGTATTCTCGGGCGACTCCCGAACGTCGATCTGATCGCCGCCGATCGAGAGATTGAACGCGCCTTCGAACGGGAGGCGCCAATGTCGGCAAGGCCGACTTGCTCGGATGCTCTCTTGGAGCGCTACCAGCTCACATTGGATACAAGCGCAGAAGCGGCGCTCGACTACCTTGCGGAGACAGTCGGACAACGGCTGCGGGGCAACTAGTAGAACGCTCCACTCTCAGACGGTTTTGTTCTTCTCCAGCCAAGCCTCGAGCGCCGCGATCACCGAAAGACGAAGTCCATAGCCCTGCAAGAGGGCAAGCCCTAGGGATGGATCGAGCTTTGTAAATCCCATCTCGCCCATGATGTCTCCTGCGCTCACATCGCGCCTGGCCTTGATGTAATTGATTCGTGCGATCGTTGCTGGGAGCAGGTAGCGGCCGGTGGCTATGGATGTGCTTGTTGTCGCGGTGCTCGACGCCGTTGCCGGCAAGACGCCGGTCGCTGCGAGCCAAGCCAAGAAGTCGCTGCGCTCCGCACTCCCAGCTTTGCTCCAGGCGTTCTTCAGCTCATGTAGTCGTGTGCGAGGTTTCTTCAGTCCGGCGCAGATGGCTGCATCCGTGACCGTGCGATATTTCCCGGCCTTCAGATCCGCGTAGATCGTCGGATAATCCCGTTTTAGGCGCTCCTTGTAATAGGCCTTGTCGCGCTTCTGTTTCTTAGGCATTTCGATCTTTCGTCAAGCGTCGTCACCCGATCAAGCAGGGAGACTCGCTGGCGCGTTTGGCACGTCGGATGCTGTGATGCAACGTCCGCACTCACGGAGCCAGCCAGTGACTGCCTGGGAGTCAGTGAGCAGCATGCTGCATCGTGATCTTGCGGTGATCAGTTCCTTCGGCGATGCTCCGCTTCAAACAAGGGGGTGAGCATGAGCAAGTCATGGATGGTGCGCGCGGAGCGCGACGGCCGGCTTTTCGACGCGTTCAAGGAGAAGTCAGCGGTAGCGATCGGCTGGAACGGAGTGGGAGATCTTTCGTCGGTCAAGACGCGGAAGGGTGTCGCGGACCTAGTCGCCTCCGCATGGCCGGAAAGCAAACCGCAGTCGAATGCTATGGCTGCCGGCCAGCTCCATCGCTTCGTCAACGAAATCGAAGTCGGCGATATGGTGGTGACCTACAACCCTTCACGTCGAGTCTACCTGATCGGCGAGATCGCCGGACCGTATCGCTATGACACGTCGATCGACCTCGAGGATGCCCAGTATCGGCCTGTCCATTGGCAAGGCGAGGTCAGCCGCGATCTTCTGTCTGTAGAAAGTCGCAACAGCCTCGGCTCCATCTCGACGTTATTCCGGATACCGACCGATGTCGCGGTCGAGCTAAAGAAGGCATTGGCGTCAGGACGAGCGGCGACCAGTGATCTCGTCCCAGTCACGACCGAAGCGACGGAGGACGACCTCTTCAAGTCGATGGAAAGCCGGGCACACGAGTTCATCAAGGACAAGGTCAACGCACTTGCCTGGGATGACATGCAGGAGTTGGTGGCCGGCCTCCTTCGCTCACTCGGCTACAAGACGCGGGTCTCTGAAGCAGGACCGGATCGGGGCAAGGATATCGTCGCCTCACCGGATGGTTTCGGTTTCGAATCCCCTCGCATCGTGGTCGAGGTGAAACATCGCAAGGGCACCATGGGAGCGCCTGACGTGCGCAGCTTCCTGGGCGGCAGGCATCCGCAGGATAAGGGCCTGTATGTCAGCACCGGCGGATTCAGCAGGGAAGCGCGTTACGAGGCAGAACGGGCGAACATTCCCCTGGCACTGATGGATCTCGACGACTTGGTGAAAAGCCTGCTGGAGCAGTATGAAAAGCTGGATCTCGAAACGCAGCAGCTGGTGCCGCTAAAGCGGATATTTGTGCCAGCTTGGAGCTGAAGCATTCATTTGGTCTGTCAAGATCGTCCCCTGGTCGCCCAGGGAGACTCCCTCGCGCGTCTGGCAGGTCGGACGCTGTAGATGAACGCAAGGCGCAGTCCCGCCCGCCAGCGCGCTCTCTTGAGTCAATGGCACGCCGTTCGCATCAGGATCACGCACCAGCCCCGCTGAGCGCCTTTACCACGCCTCGGAACTTGTCCAAAGCCAGCTCCAGGCTTTCGACCACCTCAGCCGCAACTTCGTCCGGGGGCGGCAGGAGGGCGGGGTCATCGAGGCTGTCGTCCTTCAGCCAGAAGAGGTCGAGGTTGACCTTGTCGCGTGCCAGCAAGGCGTCGAGCGGGTATCGCTTGAAGCGCTCGCTCTCTGCACGCTCGTGTCGCCTGCCGGATTTGTAGCAGGTCACGAAGTCGTCGAGATCGGCACGCACCATCGGACGCTCTTTCAAGGTAAAGCGCTTGTTGGTTCTCAGATCATAGATCCAGAGATCTTTGGTCGAGGCCTCTTCCGATGGTGGCTTCTTGTCGAAGAAGAGCACGTTGGCCTTCACGCCCTGCTTGTAGAAGATGCCGGTCGGCAAGCGCAGCAGGGTGTGGAAGTCGAAATTTTGCAGCAGGCGTCGACGGATGGTTTCGCCGGCCCCGCCTTCGAACAGCACGTTGTCCGGCAGGACGACGCCGGCCTCTCCATTCGGCGCCAGCACGGTCATGATGTGCTGCAGGAAGTTCAGCTGCTTGTTCGATGTGGTAACAAAGAAGTCCTGGCGGTCGTAGTCCTCGCGCTCGGTGTCGATTTCGCCGTCGTCGCGGATCACGCGATAGCTCTGCTTCTTGCCGAAGGGCGGGTTGGCGAGCACTACGTCATAGGTCCGGCCGCCGGCTCCCAGCAGCGCATCCTTGGCCTCGACGATGGATTCGACGCCGGTAATGCCGTGCAGATAGAGGTTCATGGCCGCAAGACGCACGACCTCGGGCACGATATCCGCGCCGGAAAACTTGTTCTTCAGCGCCGAATAGACCGCGCGGTCGCGCGCCTTGGGGTGCTTCTTCATGTGTTCCCAGGCGGCGAGAAGAAAGCCGGCCGTGCCGCAGGCCGGGTCATGCACGGTCTGGTGCGGCTTCGGATCGACGACCTCCACCATCGCGTCGATGACCGGGCGCGGGGTGAAGTATTGTCCGGCGCCGGATTTCACATCCTCGGCATTGCGCGCCAGCAGCCCCTCATAGATGTCGCCCTTGACGTCCACCGGCAGGCCAAGCCACGTCTCGCTGTCGATGAGGCCCACCAGACGTTTCAGCTTGGCGGGGTCCTGGATCTCGTTCTGCGCCTTCAGGAAGATTGCCCCGATGATCCCGCCCTGTTTTGACAGCGTTTCCAAGAGCTTGCCATAGGCGGTGCTCAGCGCCTCGCCGGAGATGTCGCGAATGTCGGACCAGGATGCGCCCTGCGGCAGCATGGAAGCCTCGCCGATCTGCGTGACCCGCTCGTCATCCATCTTGAGGAAGAGCAGATAGGAAATCTGGCTGATATAGGCCTGATAGGACACGCCCTGGTCTCTCAGCACGTGGGCGAAGTTCCAGACCTTGGCGACGAGTGTTTGGGAATTCATGCGGCTGGACTTTCGGGTTCGTTCAGATGAATCTCATATTCAAAAGATGTGCGCGGCGCTTGCGGGTCGCGGGTGCGGCAGCGGTATTCATCGAAATAGATGACGGTCCACTCGGGCAGCGCCTGCTTGATGGCGCGGGCGATCTGCCGTCCCTCCTCGGAATAGACCTGCCAGTCGATCGTCACTGGCGGATCTTCAAAGGCGTCGTCCTGCTCATACCATTCCTGCCAGGCCATCACGCGCGCCTTGAGCGCATCGGAAAGCGGCAGGTCATCGAGTTCCATGGGAACGCCCTCCCGGTCCCAGACGCCCTCGCAGCCGATGTCGCAGAAAACCCGAACCCAGCGGCTGGCCAGAAAGTCCTCAGCCTCCATGGCCGGCCTTTCCACGCCCGCGGCGTCTGGGGTTCACCTTCGGCAAAGCTTGCCGCAGATTTTTCAGCATCGCGGCTGCCGGCTCATCCGCCGGGTCCTGCGGCACAAGCGTTCCCTCGAAGGCGGATTTCAGGATGGCCTGGCGGAGCCGGGCGGCGTCGGCGGCTTCCATTTTCAGCAGATCGAGAGCCTCGGTTGCCTCGCCGAGCCGCTCTGATACGAGCCGCATGATCGCCCGCACCTCCTGGGGAGGAGGCACCGGAACCGGAAGGCGGCTGATCTTGCTCAGACTGATGGACGCCAGATTGGTCGTTTGCTTGCCTTGCTCGACAAAGAACGCTCGCCCCATTTCGTTTGCGTGATGAGACACAAAAAACGGATCAAGGCCGCCATCAACAAGACGGACCCGGAAAACGTGGTTCTGGTGGATCATATTGGGGATGGAGCCATCCCAAATCCAGCCTCTTCCGATCTTGTCGCGATCTCCGCCCTCGTTCAGCAAGATATCGCCCGGCTCGAGGCGTAACTTCCTTGCCACCGGTCGTTCGACCGTGATGTCCTTGACCTGTGTGAGATCCAGATGCCCGCGCTGAACGTTCGCGACCCTGAGATACGGGACAACCACGGGGTCGACCGGCTTGCGTTTTGCGTCAACTGTCGCGCCGCCGACGATTTCGCCGAGTTCCCCCAACATGGCCCAAGCCCACCCCTCTGGCAGATCCGGCAAATCCGAGGTGTCGAGCGGCGGGTTTGCGGCAGCGCTTTTGCCGCGTCCCTTGGCCGGGGTCGCGGCGCGTTCGGCCTTGATGCGGGCCAGAAGATCGTGGCCGGTTTCGGCGGGCTGGTGGGTCTCGCGCCAGTCGCGAGTGAGTTCTCCGGTGACGGCGGCTTTTAGCAGGGCGCGCCGGAACGTCTCCAGCCCCTTGCGCGCCGCCTCAAGCGCCGCCTCGCCCTCCGCGATCTCGGCAAAGAGGGCATCGATGCGCTCGACGATGCGGCGTTGTTCGGGGAGAGGGGCGAGGGGAATCTTGAATTCGGAGATGGTTGAGAAGTCAATGCGCGGCCGATCCCCGCTGACTGTAGCCATCGCGCGGTTAATGAACCCACGAGAGTGAAGAAAGAGCTGGAAATATTTGGCATTGATCGCAGTTATGATCGCCAGAAGTTCCCCGGATGCTACGCCTTCCATGGACGCGATGGCCGTCTTGTTCAGGTATGGCCTAAGGCGTCCGTAAAGGACATCGCCGGGCTTAAACTTGTTGCCCGCGCTTTTCATTTGCGCAAACGGCTTTGTATTTAGGACGCGCAAACCGTCGTTCGGAATGTCGTCCATCCCGACGAATGGAAGATGAGGCGCGTCTGAAGGATTAACTTTCTCACCGCGAAGCCGTGCGATGTTTTCAATCTCCGTCCAACACCACCCCTCCGGCAGCGTCCAAGGTTCATCCTCCGACCCGCTCGCGTCTGCCGCCACTTGCATATCCATTACGCCACCAGGACTTCCGTCAGTTCATCCAGCAATTCCGGCAGCCGTTGTCCGAACAGCCCCCGTGCCTTGATCATGCCGCCACGGCTGGCGAATTCCGGGGCTTCCATGATGTCTTCCGGGCGGATTTCGATATTCACCGCCAGATGATCACGGATGGCCGTCAGCCAGGCGCGTTGGTCGTCGCTATAGGTTCGCCCCGCCTTTTCCTCGCGGCCGAGCCAGAGATTGAAGCGCCCGGCCACCAGCGATGACAGCGGCTCCAGCGATTCTGTCTCTCCCATAGCATAGCGGACCAGCATGACGATATCGGCGAGCGTCCCCGCCGGGTTGCCGCGCACCGTTTCGGCGGCAAGCCGACGGTAGGCGCGCCAGATATCGACGGGCTCCAGGAGCCACGGCGGGCGCTTCAGCGCCTCGCGCAGATCGTCGACAGCCTCATAGGTCAGCCGCTTCTGCGCGTAAGGCCGGTGATAGAGGATTTGCAGGGCGACAAGCTCGTCCTGCTTCTCGTCGAGAAACGTCTTGAAGCGGCTCACCGTGTCGCCCGCCTTCGCGGCGTCCCAGCCGGAGGAGACGACGGCGTCGGTCGAGATGGTGTCGATGCGGATATCGGCCGCCGCCTTGACGTCCTTCAGCAGCGTGCGCAGCTTCGGATCGTCGAAGAGCATGGCCGCATCTTCCTTGACGGCCTCTTTCGCCCGCGCCAGTTCGGGCTCGGGCGCCGACTTCGGCACATGGGCGGCCAGCGCATCCGGGTCGATCGCGTCGAGAAGCCGCGCGGCCAGCGCCTTCAGGTCCAGCCCGCCCGTGGCCTTGACGATGGCGGCGCGATCCTTCTCGCCGATGCGCCGGTCGAGGGCGGAAAGGCGCGCGGCCAGCGTCGCAAAGGCATCGTCATCGCGCCGGCCGGCGGCGATCTCCTCGATCAGCTTGTCAAAGGCGATGGCGCGGTTGCGTTCCAGCGGCTGCGAGATGCTCTTGAGGCTTTCCGAAACGCCCACCGCATCGACCAGCACGAAGCGTGTCTTGGCATCCGCATCGGGGGTCACTTCGCGCAGCTTGTCGGGGCTGATCGTGCGTGCGCCGCGCCCCTTCATCTGCTCGAAATAGAGCTCCGACTTCACATCGCGCAGGAAGATCAGCGCCTCCAGCGGCTTCACATCCGTGCCGGTGGCGATCATGTCGACGGTGACGGCGATGCGCGGATTATAGTCGTTGCGGAAGGCGCGGATGAGCTGTTCCGGGTCGGCTCCGTCGACCTTGTAGGTGATCTTCTTGGCAAAGTCGTTGCCCTTGCCGAAAACGTCGCGAACGATCGTCACGATCTCCTCGGCATGGTGATCGTCCTTCGCGAAGATCAGCGTCTTCGGCACCTCGGAGCGGTCGGGGAAAAGCTCGGTGAAGAGCGAGTCACGATAGGTTTCCAGAACCGTCCTGATCTGGTTCGGCACCACCACCGTCCGGTCGAGCTGGTCGGCCGTATAGGCAAAATCCTCGTTCAGCGTTTCATAGCGTTCGGCGCGAGTGCGCTTGTCGCGCACGGGCAGGTCATAGCCGGCCTTGACCGTCGATCCGCGCTCGCCGATCTCCGTCCTGATCCGGAAGATCTCGAAGCCGACATTGACGCCATCAACGACCGAGCGCTCGTAAGGATATTGCGCGACGAGATTGCGCCCGAAGAAGCCGAGCGTGTGCAGCGAGGGTGTCGCCGTCAGCCCGACGATGAAGGCATCGAAATAGTCGAGCACCTGCCGCCATGTGCCGTAGATTGAGCGATGGCATTCATCAGTGATGACGAGGTCGAAGCTTTCGATCGGGATCGACGGATTGTAGGAGACGAAGCGCTCCTGTCCGCCGCCGACGGCCTCAAAGGCGGAGGCTTCTTCCTCGTCGTCCGTGAGCTCCTTGCCCGTCAGCACCGAATAGACGCGCTGGATGGTGGACACGACAATCTGCGCACCCTTGTCGATGCCGGCGCTGCCGAGCTTCTGCACATTGTAGATTTCGGAGAAGGACCGCCCGGTGCCGGGCGGGCGGTAGGCCAGATATTCGTCGCGCGTCTGACGCACCAGGTTGGCGCGGTCGGCGAGAAACAGAATGCGCTTGAGGCCCGCATGGGCCAGCAGCCGGTAGCTGAGCGTCGCGGCCGTGAAAGTCTTGCCAGCGCCTGTCGCCATCTGGACCAAAGCGCGTGGGCGGTTCTCGCCAAGCGACTGCTCGATGTTGGTGACCGCATCGATCTGGCAGTCTCGTAATCCATCCTCGATTAGAGGCGGCATGTGCTGCAATAGAGCTCGCAACGTTTGCGGTTCGCGCAGCCAAAGCTCCATGGTCTCGGGTCGATGAAAGGCAAAGACGCGGCGTGATGTTGGCTGAGGATCTGCATGGTCGCGGAATAGGATCTCGCTTCCGGAGGCGACATACTCAAAGCGCACTTGGCCATCTTCCCGAATGAGATGACCCGGCATGTCGTGAATGTAGCGCTCGGCCTGATCCGAGAAGCCCGAAAGTGTTGTGCCCTCTGCTTTCGCTTCGACGACACCGCACAACCGACGCCCGACGAAGAGAGCATAGTCAACGGGGCCCGAGGCAGTTTGGAATTCGCGGACGGCAACGCCTAGCCCTGCGCCCAGATTCATTTCCGATCTCGATTGAACTATCCAGCCACACGCCATCAGCTGCCGGTCAATAAGCGACCGGGCGCGATCCTCAGGATGAAAAGCCGTTTCGTTCATGTGGAGCAGCATATGTATGGTTGTGACGTAAGGGAAGCCAGTTTAGAAGTTGCTGTGGTGTAGCCGACGTTGAGCTGAGGTTAATGGGAACATCGAAGAAAGCTAAGCGGACCGAAATTGAGAAAGCCCATTGCCCAACGTGCAATCGCCAGCAAAACTGCAAATTGCATGGCCGGGTAGATAAACCTTGGAAGTGGGAAGATCGTTCTGGTCACTCAATGGTCGGTGGGGACATCTACAGTCTTTTCGAATGCTGTGGCTGTGAGACTGTCTTCACTGAGAAAAGCTCTTGGGACGAAAACGACATCGACCAGTGGTATGACCACAATGGTGAGGCGCAGAGCGAGGCAGTCCACACGAAGACGACCTCGCCGCGTCCGCCAGCTCGGCTTCGGCCTGATTGGCTCGACAAGATCGGGAAATTAGATCCGATTCTGTTTCACATCTTGGACGAAACCTATAGCTGCTTTGATGAGAAGTGCTTCATTCTTGCTGCGATAGGCTTGAGGACGGCTCTTGATAGCTGCGTGGCTGCGGTGAATATCGAGCCCGCCAGGTCGTTCCAAGAGAAGCTGAAGGAATTGAAAGATCAGGGTTTCATAGGAGAAACGGAGCACGGCATTTTGACCGTGCTTACTGATGCCGGGAGTGCAGCTGCGCATCGGGGATGGTCACCCAACGAAGAGCAAACGGCACACCTTATGGACGTGCTGGAGAATTTTATTCATCGGGTGCTAATCAACGGAAAGAAGGCCCTGGAAATGAAAGGTGGCATCCCTGAGCCGCAGAAGCGCAAGAAAGGACAACCTCCAAAAGCCGATGTCGCCTGAGCGGCACTTTGCGGCCACACGCAAACTGGAGATGTGGCGCCGCCTTCGCGGTGATTCTCTCGCTAAGAGACACCCCGCGCTGACCAACGCGTCATCATGCTCAAGCGGAGAGGTGGCTGAGTGGTCGAAAGCACCGCACTCGAAATGCGGCATACGGGCAACCGTATCGTGGGTTCGAATCCCACCCTCTCCGCCATTGGTAACTAATTGATTTTAAAGAGAAATTCGCCGTTTTTGGGATGTTGATACCCACGGAAATACCCGGCGAATCATGTATCTCACCTAT